>JBGCEF010000090.1:0-27079 GCA_045106175.1 Bdellovibrionales bacterium | reverse complement strand
ACTTCGGGTACATGCTCATCGGTAAATGGCACAAGGTAAGGCTCACCGCTCGGCGGCTTAATCTCCATCAAATCACCCGCGCCAAAATTATGCACGGCAATCACAACACCGGCATCTTTGCCTTTAATGTTAAGGGCTTTCAAACCCACTAAATCTTCGATGTAATACTCGCCTTCTTCGGGATCGGGTAAGGCGTCACGGTCAATGAATAATTCCGTACCCTTAATGGCATCAACCTCTTCACGAGAAGTCACCCCCGCAATCTCCGCAAGGAAATACTTTCCATGCGGATTTTTCAAAGTGATGTCGAACTCTTCAACGTCTTCAATCAAGTAGGGGTCATCGCCATAAGGCAAAATTTTAACCAACCCCTTTACCCCATGCGCCTGTGCAATCACACCAAGGCATATACGGTTTGATGATGGTTGAACATTTTCGGTCATTAGTTGAATATTCTTTGATCGTAAGGGATCATAGGGCAAGGTGTTTTAGACATTCTATCCCTCTCGTGTTGCACGGCTAACCAGAATGCATCTAAGTCCCCTCTATAGTTGGGGCTTCTTTTAAGCCATTCAGAGATAGCTTCGGCATTTCCTGGTAGGTTATCAAAAAATTTATCGTGAATTTGCAGTCCTGTGAAAGTGTCGCTAGTTGTAGTTAGAGCCCTAAAAGAATGTGAGGGTATGGTTCGATCGGCTCTCGATGCACTACCATTTGTGAATTCTGCTAATGTTCTTGGTGGTTGATTTCGTCGCCTTGCTAAAGCTGCATCATAACCGTAACCATTTCCTGACGCACTGCCTGTACCAAATATACAAGAAACGCTACCATATCTATAAGTTCCGCTTACAGGCGCTTCGACAGATAAATCAACACTAGGTGTTTCTGCGGCCATGCGGTACATTTTTACTAAGAAGCCGCTAGAGCTCTTTGTTAGATCAGTAACTTTATGTTCCCAAACTGTATCACCTTTGCGTAAATTTTTTGCACCGTTGAACTGTTTATTTGCTACTGCACCTCTCAGATGCCAGAGTGTTGGAGACAGTGATGCATCTAAATTGGGCGCAATTAAAACGTATTTACTAATGACTTTAATCCTTATGTTAACTCAATAAGGGCGTTTTTTAGCATAAATTATTCAAGGAATGCAAATTCAAAATAAAAAACCCTTTTCGAAATGACAAAAAGGGTTTTGAATAAAGGGATAGGGAGAAGAAAAATTAATCTTCTTTTTTCTCGTCTTCTTTTGCGTCTTCCGCAGGTGCTTCCACTGCTTCAAGAGCGGCATCTTCCGCTGGTGCTTCAGGGGCTGCTTCCTCGGCAGGGGCTGCTTCAGCTTCGGCCTTTGCTGCTTCTTCAGCCGCTTTGGCTTCAACGGCTGCTTCTTTGGCCGCTTCCGCTGCTGCTTCCTGCTTTTCTTTCTTATCCGCTTGAAGCTGTAATGTCTTTTCAGACGGCTTCGACTTATTCGGACGGTTTGATTGCTCGGGCACTGGCGCTAAACCGGCCTGGCCTAAGAAAATTGCAACACGCTCTGATGGTTTTGCACCTTGGCTAAGCCAGTATTTGATGCGCTCCTCAACAAGCTGTACGCGGTTTTCGTCGCTATTTTCAAGCAATGGGTTATATGTACCCAATTTCTCAATATAACGGCCATCGCGGGGCATACGCTTATCCGCAACAACGATACGATAAAATGGACGACCCTTTCGTCCACCTCTAGATAGTCTGATTGCAAGTGCCATAATTTTTCTCCTTTTAAGTACTTCTTACAAATTTCTAAAAATAAATTACTTCTTTTTCTTCTTACGGTTTTTCTTTGTTCCACCATGGCTAGGCAAGCCGCCGCCCATGCCTCCAAGGCCAGGAAGGGCGCCTGCGCCCCCTATACCCGCAAGCGGGTTACCGCCACCAGCAAACGGGTTCGGCCCCAAGCCACCTTCGTCTGCGCTGGCCATATCCTTTGCCAAACCATCAGGGTCCATGCTCTGTGCCATCAACTCAAGCTCATCAGCCTTGCCGCCCATAAGACCCTTCATCTGTTTCATCATGCCGCCCATGCCCATCTTTTTCATTTTCTTCATCATGGTGGCCATCTGCTTTTGTTGTTTCACAAGCTTATTAATGTCTTGAACGGATGTCCCTGAACCCGCAGCAATGCGTTGCTTGCGCTTCATATTCAAAAGATCGGGGTTTGCGCGTTCATCAACTGTCATGGATTGAATGATGGCTTCCTGACGCTTGATAAACCCGTCATCAAGTCCGGCCTCTTCAAGCTGCCCTGCCATACCGCTAACACCTGGTAGCATTTGCATCATCGCGCCCATGCCGCCCATCTTTTTCATCTGCTGCATTTGTGTCAGCAAATCATTAAAATCAAATTTGCCCTTTTTGAATTTCTCCGCCATTTTCTTGGCGTCTTCGGCATCGACTGTTTCTGCTGCTTTTTCAACAAGGGAAACCACATCACCCATGCCAAGAATGCGACCCGCAATACGATCAGGATGGAAACTTTCAATCTCGCTCCATTTTTCACCAACACCGAGCAGTTTAATTGGCTTGCCCGTCACGGCTTTCATCGACATTGCCGCACCGCCACGTGCATCACCATCAACGCGCGTTAGCATTATGCCTGACAACGGTACAACAGCGTCAAAGGCTGTGGCTGTTTGCACCGCATCTTGTCCCGTCATCGCATCTGCAACCAAAAGTGTTTCAATGGGGTTTGTTGCCTTTTGAATAGCGGCAACTTCCGCCATCAACTCGCCATCAATGGAAAGACGGCCAGCAGTATCGAGTATAACAACATCAAATCCCTCTTTACGGGCGGTATCCATTGCACGGTTAGCAATATCAACGGGCTTTTGTCCTTCAACGATGGGAAGCGTCGTAATCTCAGTTTGCTCGCCAAGCTGCTTTAGCTGTTCTTGCGCCGCTGGGCGATATACGTCCAAGCTCGCCATGAGGACTTTCTTATTATGCTTATCCGTTAAAAGCTTTGAAATCTTAGCTGTCGAGGTCGTTTTACCAGATCCTTGTAAACCAACCATTAAATAAGCAGATGGGGGAGAGGAAAATTTCAGCGCATCCGCTTCGCTCCCTAGCATCTCAACAAGTGCATCATGAACAATTTTGATAACTTGCTGCCCAGGATTAACACCTTTGATAACCGATTCACCAACGGCTTTTTCTTTAATTTTCCCGATAAAATCTTTTACGACAGGAAGCGCAACGTCTGCTTCGAGGAGGGCAATACGAATTTCACGGCTTACCGCCATGACATCGTTTTCTGATAAGCTGCCTTTTCCGCGCAGCTTGCCAAAAACACCACCTAATTTTTCGCTCAAAGATTCAAACATTTACAATCCGTCTTTCAAAATAAACCTTAACCCCACTGAGCGTTATCGCCGAGTAGGGGGTACCTGCACCTCTCATTAACAAACTTTAGGAATGTTAAGCATTTGGGTGCTTGGGCACTGACAAGTAACAATGTCAGTGGAATTTGTTGGAAAATATGAGAAGTTCGCTATATTGTCAAGCATTATAAAGAATATCGCCTAGTAACGTTAAGATATACTCACATTGGATAAGCAGCGATAAAGATAGATTGAAGAATAAGGATATGCAATTTCGCAAAATGCATGGTGTGAAGCAAACCTCAGGTTTGTTAACATTAACAAAGAAAGCTGCAAGAAAAGGACAAGGGTATTAAAATGCAATTTAGAAAAATGCACGGATTAGGCAATGATTTCGTGATTTTGGATTTTAGAGAAGAATCCGAGCCCCTGTCGCCTGGCCAAATCAAACACATATGCGATCGTAACTTTGGCGTAGGGTGCGATTTATTGACCGTGATCGAACCTTCCGATAACGCAGAGGCATTTGCCAAGTTTTACAATGCCGACGGTTCCCAAAGTGCAGCATGCGGAAATGCATCACGTTGTGTTGCCGACATTATCATGAAAGAACAACAATCCGAGACGTGTGTCATAGAAACGGCGCGCGGATTATTGCCATGTGCACGCGCGGAAAATGAAATGGTAACAGTCGATATGGGCGCACCCTTAAATGTTCAAAAACTTGATCTGTCACAAGACGGTTTAAATGAACCAATAAGCGTAAATATGGGCAATCCGCATTGCGTCTTTTTTGTAGATAACCTTGAGGATATCAATGTGGAAAAGATTGGCGCGTCTGTGGAAAACAACCCAATTTTCCCTGATAAAACAAACGTTGAGTTTGTGGAAATCTTATCTGACACGAAAATGCGTCAAAAGACGTGGGAGCGCGGCGTTGGTATAACGCTGGCTTGTGGCTCCGGCGCATGTGCAGTGGCCGTCGCAGGAGCACATACATGCCAAACAAAAGCAAAAGTTGAGATCGAATTAGACGGTGGAGCGTTATTCATAGAGCAAAGACAAAACGATAATCACCTTCTGATGACTGGTCCTGTTGCGTACGTGTTTGAAGGGTCATTATTCGCTTAGGCGACCATTTCAATATCGGTCTGTTGCGCGGGCATGTGTTGTGTTTTGATTGCCATATCTAAAGCAATTTGACAGGCATCTGAACAAGCTGTGCTGTCATCTTCTTTGCTTCTAAATTTGATGTTTAAGTCTTCATGCAGGCGCAATAAATCATGACTTGTAATTTGTTGGCCATACTCAAAAAGGTCATCAGCAGCTTCTAAAAGCTTTTCTGTGATTAAATCCCAATTAAAACTCGCACGGCGCCCATGAAGCGCAAGCCAATCGGCTTTTACACCTTCTAAAAAAGCACTAAAATCGTCTCGGCTGTTATGGGCAAGACGAGGGGCGTTATCGCGAATAAGCGAAGAAAAATGCAAGCTGCTAGTAAGCATGTGTATTCTAATACTCCTTAAGATTGACAATTTAATACCCTAAATGCGATAAAAAATGCAAATATTTTTAATGCATGAATGATTTGACGAAAATGCATGAATATTGCTAAACCACTCTCCATGAGCAATACAGAGCCAGAGCTTGTTACTTTTGGATGCCGATTAAACACATATGAATCGGAAGTGATGCGCGGTCACGCGAAAGCAGCAGGTATAAAAGATGCCATAATCTTCAATACTTGCGCAGTTACAAAAGAGGCAGAACGCCAAGCCCGACAAGCCATCCGTAAGGCGCGCCGTAATAACCCCAATGCGCAAATCATTGTAACTGGATGCGCCGCGCAAATTAATCCCGAGAGCTATGGCGCTATGCAAGAAGTTGATCAAGTCATCGGCAATGATTTGAAATTAAAGCCGGAAACATGGACAACAAAGCACAATGATCCTGTTTTGGTGCACGATATTATGGAGGTGCGAGAAACCGCAGGGCATTTGGTTGAAGGCTTCGAAGAAAGATCGCGTGCTTTTTTACAAGTACAAAACGGATGCGATCATCGCTGCACATTTTGTATTATCCCCTATGGTCGCGGCAATTCTCGGTCCGTTCCAATCGGTGTTATATCCAATCAGGTCAAACAATTAACGGATCAAGGATACAATGAAATTGTTCTAACGGGGGTCGATGTAACCTCGTACGGGCCTGACCTGCCGGGTGAGCCAACATTGGGACAAATGATACGCCGTGTTCTAGCGCTAAACCCTGATTTAAAGCGTGTGCGCCTGTCATCGCTCGACCCTGTTGAGATTGATAAAGACTTATGGGATTTAATTGCAAATGAGCCGCGTCTCATGCCACATTTGCATTTATCCTTACAAGCTGGCGATAATATGATTTTAAAACGTATGAAACGCCGCCATTTGCGCCAAGATGCAATCGATATGTGCAACCGCGCCCGCGAATATCGCCCAGACATCGCGTTTGGCGCAGATATCATTACCGGGTTTCCAACCGAAACAGACGAAATGTTTGAAAATACAATGAAAATTGTTGAAGAATGCGACCTAACATTCTTACATGTCTTCCCATATTCTGAGCGCGAAGGCACACCCGCCGCAAAAATTCCTGATCAAATTGATCCGTACATTCGTAAAGAACGTGCAAAACGCTTGCGAGAGTTAGGTGATAAACAATTACAAAAGTTTCATAAAAACCAGATTGGAAAAACAACGGCTGTTATTGTTGAGAACGGTGGAAAAGCAAGAACGGAAAATTTCGCACTTGTACGTTTAAACGAAGATCATTTGAATGATAACCACCAAGCAGGTACACTTATCAACGTGAAGATTAAAGATTATGTATCAGGAAATCTCCACGCCGATATTATCCACTAAATGAAATGCACTATGGTCTTTCGAAATTTTTATTTTTTCCTTTTAATTTTTCTGCTTTCAGGCATTCCCGTAACAAGCTTTGCGCAGGAAAGTGCAGGTCAAAACACAAAGTCGCGCAACCAAAAGCCGCAAAAAATGCATGGTTGCGCGAAAAAGAAAAATTTTCGTAGCTTAGTGGATTTTGAAGTTATCGTTAAGCCAACCCGATACGATCACAGAAGAACAAGTGAGTATTTAACAAACCAAGGGCGAGAGCGCTTAAAAGAGTGGCGTACAAAGCACGAGCATAATGTATGGGTGTCTGGTAGTGATGCTTCCGATTGGCATACACAGGGGGTTAACCGTGGCTCCGTGAGCTTGCGTACGAATGCCGACCTTGTTGCAAAACCATACGATAAATACGGTATTTATTACTGCCCGTACGTCAGACGCGTAACTGTAAAAATCCTCTATCAATCTGAAATATTCATTGCAAAAGAAATTCAAAAAGGCAGTTGTGATTACAGAGAAACATTAGCGCACGAAGAAGAACATCATGATGTTAATGTTACGGTCGTCAATACAATCGCAAAACGTATGGAAGCGGATATGCCCAAACTTATCCGAATGATGGAAGGACGATATCTTTCAAAAGGTCAGGTGGATCAAGGTTTTGAAAAGCTAAAGCAAGGGATTTCAGATGCCTTGAAAATATATCTCGAAGAAATCAGCCTACGCCGCGATGAATTTAACTCCCTTGTTGATACGCCAGAGGAATATAAACGTCTGAGTACTGTCTGTAGATAGGGATAAAACGCTCTTGGCGTTAAAAACACAAAAGCCTATAGTCTGAAAACATAATGGAGCAAAGCTATGGTATTTTGGCGTAAAAAGAAAAACGCAAGCGAACAAGAGCAGGTAGAAAAAGAGGATAAAATTATTCACCCCGATGGTGAACCTGCGATTGAACCGTCAACAGATTATGAGCCTGAAATACAGCCCGAAGTTCAACATCGGCTAGAAAAAACAGACAGCGAGATCATAGAAGATCTTGATATGACCCCAACACCCGATCCTCTTCCTGTTGAAAAAGAACGAGAAAAGGAAGAGCTATCTGATCACAGTGACGAGGGAGGCTGGCTATCGCGTTTAACATCTGGGCTTTCAAAATCAACCAACAAAATTACAACAGGTATCACGGATGTTCTGACGAAGAAAAAATTGGATCAAGACGCGCTTGATGCTCTAGAGGAAGTTTTAATAGAAGCTGACTTGGGACCGCGTACAGCTGCAAAAGTCATTGAAGACTTCTCACAAGATAGATTCGGCAAGGATATCTCCGAAGACGAAATTAAAATTGCACTCGCTGATACAATTACAACTATTTTAGAGCCAATAGCAAAACCGCTTACGATTGAAAAACCCGATAATGGACCGTTTGTAATACTGATGGCGGGTGTAAACGGTGTCGGAAAAACCACAACCATTGGCAAGTTGGCTCAAAAATATATTAATGAAAGCGGCTATAAAGTTGTTATGGCTGCTGGAGATACATTCCGCGCTGCTGCAACAGAACAATTACAAATATGGGCGGATCGCGTCGGGTGTAGATTAATTGCAAAAGATGTCGGGGCGGACGCCGCATCTGTCGCTTACGAAGCCTATGTTAAAGCAAAAGAGGAGGGTGCAGATATTCTCCTTGTTGATACCGCAGGGCGTCTTCAAAATAAAGCAAATCTGATGGAAGAACTTGCAAAAATAGTACGAGTTTTAAAAAAGAATGACGAAAATATACCGCATTCCACAGTGCTGGTTTTAGATGCAACAACGGGACAAAACGCATTCTCTCAACTTGAAACGTTCAAAAATCTTGTCAATGTAACTGGTCTTATTGTTACAAAACTGGATGGAAGCGCAAAAGGCGGTGTGCTCGTAGGGGTAGCCGATCAATTCGAAATTCCCGTTCACGCGATTGGTGTGGGTGAGGGTGTTCGTGATTTACAGCCATTTAATGCAAAAGAATACGCGCAATCCTTAATGGGGGTGCAGGGTTAACAATATCTCCTTAATCATTGATTTAAAATCATTTTACTGGGATAATAATATATGGATTTTTCAATAAAACTAAACAAACCTAAAAGCTTTGATAACCCGCAAGACGCCTACGAGGAAATCAAATCCTTATATGAAGAACAAACAGAGTTTCTTCAGGGGCAATTTCAAAATTACGTAGATGGCAAAAAGCCAGCAAAACGTGTGTCTGGTTTTTATCCCTATATAAAGATCACGACAAAATACGCAAAGCGTGAAGATAGCCGTATGCCTTTTGGCTATGCACCAAAACCCGGGACTTACGCAACAACGGTTACAAGACCAGATATCTATGAGAAATACTACATAGAGCAGATGCGCCTTCTTATCTTAAATCATGATGTGCCCATTGAGATCGGTTTAAGTGATGTCGAAATTCCGATTCATTTCGCTCTTGGGTCTGATTTCCATTTAGAAGGTCAACTCAGCTTGGATCAAATGGATGATTTACCGGATATTTTTGATGTTCCTAACCTTGATATAATGGATGATGAAATTGCGAATGGCACGCACGTTCCAAAAGAAGGTGATCCAGGGCCTTTAGCGCTTTTTACAGCGCCACGTGTTGATCTAAGCTTGCAGCGTCTTAAACATTACTGCGGAACATCAGAATGTGTTTTCCAAAACTATGTTATTTTCACGAACTACCAATTTTACATTGATGAATTTACATTAATTGGTGAAAAGGCTGTTGGAAAAGACGACTACGTAGAATTTATTCAACCCGATCCCAGAAAACGCTTACCGCAAATGCCTGCTTATCACTTAAAACGTGAAGATGGCAGCGGGATTACTATGGTTAATATTGGTGTTGGACCGTCAAACGCCAAAACAATAACCGACCATATCGCTGTCTTACGTCCACATGCATGGATGATGTTGGGCCATTGCGCAGGCCTAAGAAACGCTCAGGCGCTTGGAGATTATGTTTTAGCGCACGGATATTTGCGTGAAGATCATATTTTGGATGAAGACCTTCCGACCAGTATTCCAATTCCCGCACTCGCTGAAATTCAAGTAGCTCTTCAAAAAGCAGTCGGGAAGGTCTGTGGCGTTGAAGGGTACGATGTGAAGAAAATTATGCGCACCGGTACGGTTGCAACCACAGACGACCGTAATTGGGAGTTACGGGCCTTTGATCGACAAAATAGACGCCTCAGCCAATCAAGGGCAATCGCGATGGATATGGAGAGCGGAACAATCGCTGCGAATGGCTTTCGTCTACGCGTACCATATGGAACGCTTCTTTGTGTATCGGATAAACCACTTCACGGTCAACTAAAGCTTCCGGGTATGGCTGACAGTTTTTACCGCGAACGCGTAGACCAGCATCTTAAAGTTGGTATTTTGACCATGGAGCTGTTGCGCGAAACACCAAATGAAAAACTCCATAGTCGTAAACTGCGAAGTTTTGATGAAGTGGCATTTCAATAATAAAAAACCCGCCATAAGCGGGTTAATATCTTATCTGTTTGAATAATTTACACTGCAATATCAATTAAAGATCCGCGTGGTGCATTCTCATCAACGTTATCTTCGTTGAGATTCGCCGCAAAAAACTCTTCCTGACGCTGTGTTTCTTGTGTTTGCTCATTTAAATTTTGAGTTTCATTTGTTGGGGCGTTCTGTGGCTGAATGCGATTCGCTCGCGTTTCTTCGCGCTGTTGTTCTGCCTGACGAACCCCTTGATTATTCTGCTGTGACTGCTGCTGCGCCTGCGCTGCAACCGCTGACTGCGTCTGTGAACCAATACCCGATAATGGACCTGCCATAATAAAATTCCTTAAACTTTAAGTAACCCAAATACTAGAATACTCAAAAAAGATTAATATTTCTTTACACCTATTATTACTAAAATAGACCAAATACAGAAAAATTTCAAATATATTAGCATTTTAATATTCTATTTACCAAACGTTAACGCAAAAATAAGATTTCCCGAGTATAACTATGGTTATAAGAGTAAATATATTGCGTAAAAACATTGATAGAAGGGCGTTCTAGCCTAATAAAAAAAGCGTGATCAATTTACACATACACATATAAAAAGATGCCAAAAGGCACATAAAACTGGGGCTACACATAATGGACTTAAATGTCTTAGATCAAACATCAAAAATGACACCTTTATTGGTTAAACTCTATGACAGCCAAACGCTGCATGGATTAGCTAAGGATGAAAAACCGCTTGCGCGTGCGGAATTAACGTCTGCAATCACCGAACTTTTACAAATGGAGCTATCACCGCGTGAAAATGAGCTAGTGGCAGACGTTTTGATAAGTCTAATGCGACAAGCTGAAAGAGATTTACGGCAAGCTCTGTCGGAGCGTCTATCTGTAATGGAAAACGTGCCGTTACGCTTAATTCTACAAATGGCCAATGATGATATTGACGTCGCTGGCACTGTCTTAACAAAAAGTACCGTTTTAAGTGATTTAGATCTTATATATATCGTAAAATCAAAGGGCGCAGAGCACTGGCAAGCGATCGCAAAACGCAAAACAATGAGCGATCAAATGATCAATGTCCTAGTTGATACGGGAGAATCGAAAACCGTTAAATCACTTGTTGAAAACAACAAAATTACATTAACCGAATATTCAATCGATGTTATCGCTGATATGGCATGTGATGACGAAATGCTCGCTAAACCTCTCTTGCAGCGAGAAGAAGTCTGCACCGATATCGCTAAACGTCTCTATCAACATGTTGGTAAAGCTCTGAAAGACTATATCGTTGATGCATACGAGCTTGAGATGGGAAGCTCTATCGCTGATTTGGTTGATGATGTCATGATTGAATTTGTTGAAGCAGCAGAAGAAAACGAAAGTCTTGAGCCAACACAATCAATGGTTAATGCCGCACAGCGTTACAAAGAAAAAGGGTTGTTAACGGTTCAGATGATGATGAGAAGCCTGCGCCGTGGTCAACTGAATGCATTTGTTGCGCAATTCTCACAATTCACAGGTATGAAAACAGAGACGGTCGCTAGCATCTTAGCACAAAGAAATGGCCAAGGGTTGGCTGTTGCCAGCAGAGCGTGCGATATAACAAAGGCCGACTTTATGTCGATATTCCTGCTAACTAATCGTATCCGTAGCAAGGGTAAGATGGTTGATTTGGGTGATATGACGAAAGCTATGAATTATTACACGCGCATTGACGCAAAAGTCGCCAAAGACATCATTCAACATTCAATGGATGAAGCGCTCAAAGATTAATAATGTTAAGCGGCCTGCTTTTTTCGTGAAAGTGCGGCTACGCCTGGCAAAGTCTTACCTTGAAGCCATTCTAAGAATGCACCACCAGCCGTGGAGATATAAGTTAAATCCTGCGTAATGCCTGCATTTTCTAATGCTGCAACAGTATCGCCACCACCCGCTATACTGACTAACGAACCATCTTGCGTGCGCGATGCAACGGCTTTTGCAAGGGCATTTGTACCTGCATCAAATGGAGAAATCTCAAAAACGCCCAAAGGACCATTCCAAACAAGTGTTTTACACTCGCCAATTTCATCTAAAAAGTATTGAATGCTTTTGGGCCCTGCATCCACCGCCATCATATCACTTGAGATATTATCCGCAGGAACATGCTCAAACTCAGCGCCATTTTTAAGCTCTCTTACGACAACAGCATCGATAGGAAGTAAGATTTTACAATTTTGAGTATCTGCATGCGCTAAGATTTTATTGGCTTCATCTTGCATATCTTTCTCACACATGGACGCACCAATATTGCCGCCCCTAGCATGAATGAAAGTATTTGCCATCGCACCGCCAAGAATAAGATAATCAACTTTCTCAACAAGGTGATATAAAACATTGAGTTTAGTTGATATTTTTGAGCCCCCTGTAACAGCCGCAACAGGAGTTTGAGGGTGTTCAAGCGCTGCATCTAACGCGTCTAACTCTTTGCTCATCGATAATCCAGCCGCAGGAGGAAGCACATGCGCCAACCCTTCAGTAGAGGCATGCGCGCGATGTGCCGCTGAAAAAGCATCATTCACATAGATATCGCCTAGCTTCGCTAACTCCGCGACAAAATTTGGATCATTGGCTTTCTCACCAGCGTGGAATCTGAGATTTTCTAAAAGCGCAATCTCACCATTTTGCAAGGTCTTGGCAACTTTTTCTGCACGCTCTCCAATACAGTCGGGCGCAAATTTAACATCGCATCCCCAACATTCTTCCAACGAACTAACCAAAAAAGCCAAAGACATTTCAGGGTTCTGCTCCCCTTCAGGGCGTCCAAAATGGGACAAAATTAGAATTTTTGCACCAGCGTCCCGCAAATAATCAATCGTCGGTTTAAGACGATCAATGCGCGTTGTATCAGTCACTTTGCCACGCCGCGCCGGCACATTAAGGTCTGCACGTAATAAAATACGTTTTCCGCCAAGATCAATATCTTTAATGGTTTGAAAATCCATATCTAACAGTTCCTCTCCACCTATCCGGCAGGCAATGATTTGTAATGCTCTGTTGCTTCTATTAGCCGAGAACGCAAAGCAGGGTCAAGAGCCGAATGCCCTGCGTCAGCTATAACCACATAATCCGCCTCTGGCCATGCTTGGTGAAGCGCATAGGCGCCTCTAATTGGACAAATAATGTCGTAACGTCCTTGCACAATCGTACATGGAATATGACGAATAGCATCAATTTGATTGAGAATACTATCCTCTGGCGAGATCATCTCATATTTGAAATAATGCGCCTCTAATCTGGCGAGCGCCAACGCATGCTCTTTTTGATCACGCGATGTAATCGTCTCTAGATTCGGATGCAAGGACGCACAGGCCCCTTCATAAAGGCTCCAGCAAATTGCCGCTTCCATCTGAATATCAGAACTCTTATCCGTCAAACGATTATAATAGCTATCAAGGATATTATTTTTTTCTGCCTGCGTTAGAATGGCTGTGAATTGTTTCCACGCTTCTGGGAAAACTGTACGCATACCATAAAGAAACCAATCAATTTCATCGGCTTCGCAAAAAAATATTCCACGCATAACAAGGCTTAAGCACCGATCCGCATAAGCAATCGCATAAAGCATCGCAAGCGTACTCCCCCAAGACCCGCCAAATAAATGCCAAGCATTAATATTTAAATGCTCACGAAGCACCTCAAGGTCTTTAATTAAAAACTGCGTATTATTGTTTTCTAAACACCCTAAAGGGGAAGAACGCCCACATCCACGCTGATCAAAAATAATAATCCTATAATGTTCCGGGTCAAAAAATCGCCTATGAACAGGGCTTGCCCCTGCGCCCGGACCGCCATGAAGAACCACAACGGGCACACCATCGGGATTTCCGCTTTGTTCCCAATAAAGATTATGCATATCGTCAACAGCAATATAGCCGCTAGAATAAGGTTCAATCGCAGGAAATAATTCCGTTAATGAGCAATCATGGTGTGATTGATGACCTGATAAGTTATGGGCATTCATAAATAGGGGTCATTCTTTTATAATTTCAATGGCTGCGGGATGGGAAATTTCCATGTAAGGACCGTTATAATCACGAATATTTCCGCGCGCGCGCAAGATTTGACCGCCCCAGTTAAGCGGATCTAGCTTTGCTTTTGAAAAGGCTCTTTTATCTTCTGGAGCAATGGACACTGTAAAATCACTTTTCCAATTCTTTCCAAAATTAATATAAATCCGATTTTTTTTAAGTGCGACACTCTCTACGCGCCCTTGAACAACGGCATATTGACCAATCGTACCCTCGGCATTCTGTGCATCATAAACTTGATAAGCATCGTCCTCCCAAATACCAAGCAATTCTTCACGTGCTTTTTCTTCTAATACAAGCATCTCAGGCACCATGTGATCGTTATACGGCGTTGTTTTAACCCGTGCCAATCCAAGTTTTAACAAAACACCCTGAGCCCAGATTTCATCTTTAACAAGCTTCACATGCGCCAATCGATGCTCCATACGATTGATAAGACCAACATTTCTGTCACGCGTTTGATAAACTTCCACACGCTGCCCCGACAGTAAATCACGCATGATATCGCGGGCTGTCACTGCCAAAGCGCTAGGGTTATCATAGTTAAGGGTAGGGATGTCGATACCAACAAGCCGAATAATTGAACCATCTTCCATCAATAATTCAACAGGAGAGACAACATCCTGAACACGCTCTTGCCCAATACGTTTCATGTTTTGAAAATCAATACTAGGAAGGCTTTCTGTATCTTGCGCGTAAGAGGAAGAAAATGCGCTGGTAATCAGAAATAAAACGATTAATATTTGCCTCATGAAAAAGACTGTGGAGGATTTAAACCATGTTTAGCAAGTCATTCTTTTTGACGGTACCTGTAATCTTGGGGGCATCGCTCTTATTGCAAGGATGTTCAACAAACCCAGCGACGGGAAAACAGCAATTCACCGCGCTCATGTCACCGTCACAGGAAAATAAAATTGGTGCGCAAGAACATGAAAAGATTATACAGCAATTTGGCCTTTATGAAGATAAGGCATTGAGTGATTATGTAACGCGTATCGGCCAAAAAGTAACGGCAAAAACAGAACGTCCTGATGTTACTTATAAATTTTATGTCCTCGATAGCCCTGTTGTAAACGCATTCGCGCTTCCAGGCGGATATATCTACCTATCACGAGGTTTAATCGCTCTTGCGAACAATGAAGCGCAAATGGCCGCCGTTTTAGCCCATGAAGCCGCGCATATTACCGCGCGCCATTCCGCGGAACGTTATTCACGCACGGTGGTCACATCTATCGGCGCTGGCGTTTTAGGCGCGGTTATTGGAGTAAATGGAGCTGCGCAAGCACTAGGAGCTGGCACCAATCTTTATTTAAGCTCATATTCAAGGCATCAAGAAAATGAAGCCGATAGCCTTGGTCTGCGATACATGACACAAGGCGGCTATGATCCAGATGAAATGGCAGCGTTTTTAAGTGCTTTGCAGGCACAAAGCGGTTTGGATGCAAGACTGGCTGGTAGAAACCCTAATAGCGGAGTCAATTATTTTTCAACCCACCCACCAACACCAGACCGTGTTCGTAAGACATCCGGCGAAGCAGAAGGCTATGAAGATAGTAACGTTGTTAACCGCGATGCATATTTTGCTGCGATCAACGGCATGACTTACGGAGACAGCGCGGATCAAGGTTTTGCAAAAGGACAAATATTCTATCACTCAAAAATTGGTTTCAAATTCACTGCGCCTGACGGCTATCGGATTATCAATCAACCTGCGCAAGTGATTGTCAAAAGAAACAACAGTGATGATGTGATGGTTTTTGATATGGCGAAAAGAAACGCTGAGCAGAATGCTTCAAACTACATCACACAAACATGGCTTCGTGAAAAAAGAAATGTTAACACAGAAAATATTACCATTAATGGAATGAAAGCTGCGACAGCCTCGATTGAGGGGAATGTAAATAATAAATCTGTTACAATCCGTGTCATTGCGATCGAGTTTAATGAGAATACATTCGCCCGTTTCCAGATCGCAATCCCAAAAAGAGCATCGAGCGCAACGTTGGAAAACTTAAAGCGTGCAAGCTATAGCTTTGATCGCCTTACGCAATCAGAGAAAAATAAATTAAGTCCAAATCGAATTCATATTGTAACTGCTAAATCTGGCAATACCATTGCATCAATGGCTCGTAATTTACCGTTTTCAGATAACAGAGAAGATCGTTTTCGTGTTTTAAACGCATTGCTGCCTAATGAAAAATTAGTAGCGGGTCGAAAATACAAAACGATCTCAAATAAGTAAATTAGCGATCAGCCCTGTAAAGATTAAGCCAGGCTGGAGGGGGATTCAGCCTGGCTCAGAGAGAAAACCGACCTCAAGCAGCCGTTTTCAAACTATAAATTTTTTAATAATCACTAATTAATTCGACCGGATTGCGAACATCGTTACTTATGGATCCTTTTATTTTTTCCATGGCACGTTGTTCCAACTGTCTGACACGTTCTTTACTAACGCCAAGCTCTCTTCCCAAAGCTTCGAGTGTAACTGTTTCCTGTCCAAGATGACGCTCACGAATGATTCGTTGTTCACGATCACTCAGTTTATCGAGCGCATTGTTTAACCATGCTGAACGTGTCTCTGCGTCCTTAATCCCTGTTACTACATCTTCGGGATTGGGGCCATCATCTGCCAATAGGCTCTGCCAATCATCTTCACCGTCCTCGCCAATGCGAACATTTAATGATTGATCACCGCCATTAAATCGGCTTTCCATTGCACGCACTTCAGTGATTTTAACGCCTAATTCCTTTGCAATTTCTTCGCGACCATCATCATTAAGCATTTCGCCATCTGCACGCCCTTCGATTTTCGCGCGTAAACGTCTCAGGTTAAAAAACAAAGATTTTTGCGCTGCGGTTGTGCCTGTTCTTACGATAGACCAATTCCTAAGAACATAATCTTGAATACAGGATCTAATCCACCATGACGCATATGTGGAAAAGCGCAAATCACGTTTATAATCGAAACGCTGCGCCGCCTGCATTAGGCCTATGTTTCCTTCTTGTATAAGGTCGCCCATGGGCAAACCGTAGTTACGAAATTTAGCTGCTAATGAAACAACTAATCTCGTGTATGACTGCACAAGTTCATGCAGTGCTTTTTCGTCTTCCTGTTCACTCCAACGCCGGGCAAGTTCGAGCTCATGCTCTTTTTCTAGCAAGGGTTCATTCATTGAATGACGGATATAATGCATATTAGCTTTTTGTGTTTCCGGGTCATCAATGTATGCCATGCTTCACCTTTTTTATGTAAGTTGAGTATTTATAATTATATTATAGGCAAAAGATGTCTTACCTCATATTTAAGAGATTATTAATTATTTGTAACATTGAATGAAAAAGAGCGAATAATGCGTTGCTTAAAGGATCTGGTGGACTTGCCCATCTTCACCAAAACCCGCACAGACAAGCTTTCCGCCAAATCCGCAGCCATCGTCAATAGTTGCGGTCACACAATTTAAATTCATGCCTCTGTGTGCAGGGTCATAACCGCGAACGACCTTTTCAAACGGCTTGTAAGGCGCATTGATCGTTTCAAAATTTTGGCTTTCCCACCATAAAGAATCGCCTTGCTCCCCAAGAGGTTTGCCAATGTTAATGCCTGCATGAACGAAGAGTAGGGGAGAGGGATAAGATTCTGTGCATGTATAAACAGCGCGCTGTTGCGCCATCATAAAATCTTCATGCCCAGCATGTGCGCGAATCTTTGAACGAACATTTTGGGTCCAACGTGTGATTGACATGATTCCCTGTCTACACGCCTCGATACCTTCATGAACGCAAACGCCGTAATCATGTAATGTTGGCTGCAAGCCATTGCCAAGCATCCAAAGCAAAACATCACTAGGCTGTGAGGCGAACTGAAGCTGCAGTAATTTTGAAAGCATCTCTTCTTGCATCCCCTTCATGTAAGTTATATCCGAAGGGATCATGCTTGGAATTGATAAAACAAGACGGCGAAAAGCAAGTAATTCGTCTACTGTACGGGGTGCGTCATTGCCATATCCTGTGTAATTACCGAGATAAACAATTCTGTCACCTGGCTGAATATCGTTTAAAATTTTATTGTGTAATTCTGTTAATTCATCAACGGCACTATGAATTGCCGGTATGGCCCAGATATGACGGGGCTTTCCTATATTTACGAAACCTTTAAGGCTCTCAAGCTGAGGCATAATCAACAAAAATTTGAATCAAGATTACAATAAGACATTGGCAGAAAACCAATAAAATAACTATATAACAGATTCAATAAGATAGCAAAATTTAATATGCATAATGTATTAAGCGTCACCATAGCGTTGCTAAAAAGCAAAAATTAAAAAAGGCGCAGATTTTAGCCTGCGCCTTTTGCTATCTTTAAAAACGAGATTACTAAGCAGCAATCTTATCGTCTTCACTTTCAAGGAAACTTTCTGGGTCAACTTTTACAACGCCCATAATATCTTCAAGCTTATCAGCCGCTTCAATTTCAGAAACATTATCAACAGCGGCAACTTCACGCGCTAAACGCTCAAGAGCTGATTGATAAATCTGACGCTCTGAATAGGATTGCTCGCTTTCATCGTTACTACGCTTAAGGTCGCGAAGTACTTCAGCAATCGAAATAGGATCACCTGAATTAATCTTTGTTTCATATTCTTGTGCACGACGGCTCCACATTGTGCGACGAATGCGCGCACGACCTTTAAGTGTTTTGATGGCATCATCAATATGTGTAGCAGTACTTAACTTACGAAGGCCTGAGCTTTCGGCTTTGATCACAGGAATTTTCAAGCGCATACGTTCTTTTTCAAAAGAGATCGCATACAAGCTGACATCCATGCCACCAATAGTTTGCGTTTCTAAACCTTCGATTTGTCCAACACCATGTGCGGGATAAACAACGTAGTCACCTTTTGAAAAATTAAAGTTATCGTTATTAGCCATACTTAAAATCACCTTTTTTTGTTTTTGTGGTTGTTAATAATTTTAAACAACAATTATCCTCGGTTAATTGTCAAAACCTTGGTTTATATTCATGATGCCAATGACAAGAGCCAATTAGACAGGGGCTTTAACCCCTATGAATACGTAATCACTATTGAGTGAATAAAACCATAATACTTAATTTTTGGTTAATTTTCAACTTTTTGTGCATCTAAAAAGTATTTTTTATTAAAGAAAGTATTTAAATAACTGATTTTAATAGGTTTTATCTATGTAGTTAAAACTTCATTATTGTCTTTAATGTCATCTATAACGCGCATTTCAGGATCAAAGTTCTGATCAAGTATGAATGAAAGTGAAGATAATTTTGCAGATGCGTTTAACAAATTCTGCGCTGATCCTTCATAACGATGTGCAAATTCAAGCGTAATAAGATCTCTAATAGTGCTATGTGATAGTGCGGCAAGAATACCTTCAATGGAACATGCACGCACACGAACGCTATTGTCATGGTGCGTTTGTACGCGTGCTATAAAAAATGCATTATCCTTATCATCAGCCATAAAGGGCTTTATGTTAACAGATTTCAAACAACATTCTTCTGCAAAACGGTCACAAAATATTTTTAAGTGTTGATTGTGAAGATCGTAAGCATGTCTTGATAAATTACCAATGCTAGTAATTAATGAACCAACATGACGCGTATCAATGATTTCTGTCAAATTTGTTGTGCGATTATTGCTTACCATTAAGGCATTGATTTGACATGCTTTTTCGAGAAACCCGACATAAGTCATAGGTTCCTCAGACAGAAACTGATTTAACTTAAACTGTGCAAGCAGCCTTTCAGTATTATTGTGGTGGACCGTTAAGGTGTTATTTTTATTATTATATTGGTAGTTAAAACCAGTGCCCCACGCTTCGAAAGACCCCCGCGTTGTCTCCCTGAAATCCAACACGGCATTCATCCTTTTTGTAACTCATATTAGTATTTTTATATATGTTATAAATTATGCGCGCCAAAGGTAAAAGTCAAGAAAAATCGTCTAAAGCACTGTTATAAAACATGTTAATTGTGATTTGCGAAATATTTTACGATCAAAAAATTTCTAAAATACGATTCGTAAGTCGATATCTGTGCCCCAGATGGAGCGGCATATTCACCTGAGTATGGCCAAATGGCACATTCATAATGACGGGAATATCACATCCGTTAAGATGTTCTAAAACGATCTCTTTGTATGAAAAACCAAACGGCCTTGAGCTATCTAAAAGATTAGAAAAATCTCCTAACACAAGCCCTGAGATACGCTCAAAAACACCGGCATGTTTTAAATAACAGAGCATGCGGTCAACGCGGCTTAATTCTTCGTTGCAATCTTCTAAAAATAAAATGCAACCCTCAAGAAAATCTAGTCCTAAGAATGTTGGTAAATATTGAAAGACACTTAAGTTGCCGCCAAATAAACATCCTTCAGCCGAGCCTTGTTTCAAAACATCATTATGATCCCATTGAAAATCTGTCTTGAGATTCATTAAGTGATCAAGTTCTCTATCATGTTGGTGCAAATGTTTAAAAACAGGAGCATGAATATTAGAGATGTCTGCTCTGACACTTATGCTGTTTAAAAGGGCTGTTACATCACTAAACCCAATCAATGGTTTTGGATTATCTTTTATAACTTCAAAGCCAATATCCGCCAAAAGGTGAAGCGCACGATTGCCACCGCCCGCAGCCCAAATCGCATCAATATCCTGATCTTCGTAAAGCGAATGAAGCGCATCTAATTTCTGCGCGTGCGTCCCCGCTGATTGATTCTGACGCTCATATGTTTGCGGGTGAATTGAAACATTAACGCCACGTTTTTCTAAAATTGAACTAGCACGCAATATATCGTCTTTTTCAATATAAGAAGATGGCGCGAAAACACCAACGGTCATATCGGGCTTTAATTGAAACACACTCATATCAAAACAGTAACATGAATGCACAAAACAGCGATGCTTATTAGAAAAAAGAGACTATTTCTTTGTGGTTTGAAACGCGGCTAGCGCTCGTTCCCTAGAGGCTTTTAAATCCACGATAGGCATGGGGTAATTCTGCCCCAATTTAACATTCGCCGCCTGTAAAATAAGCGGCCCTGCATCCCAAGGTTTATGAATATACTCTTTTGGCATATCTTTAAGCTCCGGAACATAACGCCGCACATAAGCGCCTTCCGGATCAAACTTCTCACCTTGGGTTAGCGGGTTGAATATCCTGAAATACGGAGCCGCATCCGCGCCTGAACCCGCAATCCATTGCCAGCTAGCGGAGTTGCTGGCTAAATCGGCATCAACCAAAGTATCCCAGAACCATTCCTCACCTTTGTGCCAATGAATGAGCAAATTTTTCACAAGTAACGATCCTACAATCATACGAACCCGATTATGCATCCAACCTGTCTCATAAAGCTGACGCATACCCGCATCCACAATAGGAATGCCTGTTTTTCCAAATTGCCAGGCTTTTAATTCTTCGCTGTCTTTGTCATCCCATGGAAAATCATTAAACCTCTCTTGAAGGTTCTCCCAAACGATTTTCGGAAAGTGATAGAGGAGGTAATAAGAAAATTCACGCCAACCCAGTTCGCTACAAAAATGATCAATGTCTTTTTCATTAATGCTGTTTGCTGCGGCATATGATTTTGAAATATGCCATACCTGATGCGGCGAAATCTCGCCATGTCTTAAATAAGGGGAGAGACGAGAAACATTTTCAAAATCGGGTCGATTGCGATCTTCTTTATAACCATTTAAGCCACTATCTAAAAATGTCTGTAAGCGCTCATGTGCGCCATCTTCTCCAACATTCCATAAATCATCCATGTCATGATACCATTCAATATTCGGCATTAATTTAAGGTCATCGATGCTACCTGTGCCTGCGTTATGTTGCGCGTAATTAATATTGGATGGGGCATCCAAAGGCTCCCTTGGTTCTGTTTTAAGGCAACCTCTGCGGTAATAAGGCGTGAAAACACGATAAGGCGTTCCATCATCTTTGGATACTTCCCATGGCTCCCATAGTAAAGATGCATTGAAACTATCGGCTTCAATGCTATTGTCCTTAAGCCCACTTTTGATCGCTTCATCACGCTTTATCCGCCATGGCTCATAGCAGCGATTCCAAAAAACTGCGCTTGCTCCGGTCTGTTCAATCAAACTTCCAAGTGCTTCTGAAGCATCACCTTGCTGCACAACTAATTTGTTATCGAGTTTGTTATTTAACGCATTTAAACTCTGATGAAGCCACCAACGCGCCGCACCACCAAGTGCCCATTCGGCTGCATTTGGGTCATCCAAGATGTAAACGGGAATAATATAATAGCCTTGATCCAAAGCCGCGTTTAAAGCGGGATTGTCAGACACTCTTAGGTCTTGTCTGAACCAGACGATAGCACTTTTTTCTGTCATGAAAAACACATGGAACTATTCAGGCGAAATTCAACCATGCAAAACAATAAGTTTAAACTTATCCATCCGCATTGATCTTTTGAATAATTTCGGTCAAAACATCTTCTGCTTTAAGGTTTTCAATCTGACACGTACCCGCCGCATTGTGTCCGCCACCACCATAAGACAGGCAAAGCTCACCAACATTTGTTGTGGATGATCGATCCAAAATGGATTTACCAACCGCAAGGACCGTATTTTGCTTGTTTTTACCCCATAGAACGTGGATGGAAATATTAGTTTGCGGGAAGAGGGCATAAATCATAAAGCGATTACCTGCCCATATGGTGTCTTCCTTACGAAGATCCAAAATAACAAGATTACCATGCACTTCAGAGCATCGCTCGACCTGCTCACGGAATTTAACTTGGTGTTCAAAGTAAATATCAACGCGTTCCTTTACATCAGGAAGCTTTAAAATATCATCGATGTCATCATGAGTACGACAATGATCAATTAATTTCATCATTAGCTGATAGTTGGAAATGTTAAAGTCACGAAAACGCCCAAGGCCAGTTCGCGCATCCATAAGAAAACTTAATAATTCCCACCCATCCGGGTTAAGAATATCTTCTTTACTAAACTGCGCAGCATCGGCCTTATCAACTGCGCTCATCATGGCTTCTGATACATTTGGAAAGCGCTCGACACCACCAAAATAATCATAAACAACACGCGCCGCCGATGGGCAATCAGAATCAATTATATGGTTGTCTGGGTTTCCTTCAACACGTGCAACTTCTGATGCATGGTGGTCAAACGCTAAATAAACGCCAGGGACATAAGGAAGGTTGGTTGTGATATCGTTCTCAGCCACATCAATCAAACCGTCTTGCATATCTTTGGGGTGCGCAAAAGTCACTTCATCGATAAGACCTAATTCCTTAAGCAAAACACCACAAACAAGACCATCCATATCACTGCGCGTAATAAGACGATATTTTTGCTCTGTGTTTTCTAAAATAGCGGCGGCTGAAATGCTCATAAGACACTCTCTTTGTAAAAGTTTGGTGATTCAAAACTCAGTCGAATATTTATTCTTACCCAAAAGGATAAAAACAAAGTAAACAAAGCGCAAATGATTTCGTATTTAATATTAAATGACGTTAAGCCGCGTCGTCTTTTTTCTTATCAGCCTTCTTCTTAGAAGCCTTTTTCTTTTCTTTGACGATTTTCGGGTCTTTATCCTCGCGAACTGTAGCGCCATCAACGATCACTTCTTTTGCATCATCAAGATCGGGTATTTCATACATCGTATCAAGCAACAAATTCTCAATGATTGAACGCAATCCACGCGCACCGGTTTTACGCTCTATAGCTTTCTCAGCAATCGCCTTCAAACCGTCTTCGGTAAACTGAAGATCAACACCTTCAATATCAAAAAGCTTCTGATATTGCTTAACAACTGCATTCTTCGGCTCGGTCAAAATTGTAATAAGTGCATCTTCATCAAGATCTTCGAGCTTAGCAATAACTGGCAATCGTCCAACAAATTCGGGGATAAGGCCGTATTTCAACAAATCTTCCGGCTCAAGCTCTTGGAAAAGCTCTCCAATACCGCGCTCATCATCTAAATCTTTGACATCCGCGCCAAATCCAATCGTTGTTCCACGACCACGCTGCGCAATAATTTTATCAAGCCCTGCAAACGCTCCGCCACAAATAAACAAAATGTCTTTCGTATCAACCTGCAAGAACTCTTGCTGTGGATGCTTACGACCACCTTGCGGAGGAACAGATGCAACTGTGCCTTCCATCAATTTCAAAAGCGCTTGTTGAACCCCTTCACCAGAGACATCACGCGTAATAGATGGGTTGTCCGATTTACGAGAAATCTTGTCGATCTCATCAATATAAACGATTCCTTTTTGCGCACGTTCAACATTGTAATCTGACGATTGAAGAAGCTTGAGAACAATATTCTCAACATCCTCACCAACATAGCCGGCTTCGGTTAATGTGGTTGCATCCGCCATCGTAAACGGAACATCTAAAATTCTTGCAATCGTCTGCGCAAGCAACGTCTTACCACAACCGGTCGGCCCGGCAATCAAAATATTCGATTTTGCCAATTCTACATCGGATCCAGAACCACCATGTTCCAAACGCTTGTAATGGTTATGCACGGCAACAGACAAAATTCGTTTCGCAGACTCCTGACCAATCACATAATCATCAAGGAATGCTTTAATCTCTGACGGGGCAGGGACGCCGTCACTTCCCTCACGCACAAGCTGCGTCTTGTCTTCTTCACGGATAATATCCATACAAAGCTCAACACACTCATTACAAATGAATACATTGGGCCCAGCAATAAGCTTACGCACTTCATGCTGGCTCTTACCGCAAAAAGAACAATAAAGGGTATTTTTGCTATCACTTTTTTCTGATTTGCTCATGGATGGATATATCCTCAGGATTTGTTTATCTTTTAATAACTTAGCCAACTGGCTTTACACCGCGCAAGCCCTTATATAAAGAAAATGTAATTTTACCCCGATAAAGCAAGAGAGACACATGACTGAAACATTGGAAGATCTTATCGAGAATTTTTCTTTTTTTGATGATTGGGAAGAACGTTACCGTTATCTCATTGATTTAGGACGTAACTTACCAAAGATGGATGACAACCTGAAAACAGAACAAAACCTAGTCCGAGGATGCACCTCGCAAGTATGGCTTGATGCAAAAACCGATAATAATATGCTGGAATTCACCGCCGACAGCGATGCGCACATTGTGCGTGGCCTTATCGGTATTTTACATGCGGCATATAATGGTAAAACATTTCAAGATATCGCCAAAACAGATATCGAAGGCGCAATGGGAAAAATTGGCCTTGATCAAAATCTTAGCCCCAACAGACGCAATGGCTTTTACGCAATGGTAGAACGTATTAGGGCGCTATCGGCATAAATTTATTCATCCTCGCTTGAGGCGTTCTTATCTGGTTGTTCATTCTCACCAACCTCACCCTCAACACTCTCTCCCATCTCGGCTTTTACCTGAACGCCCGCCAACACATCCCTAAACAGAGTATCCGCATCCATCATAGGCTCACCAATTAATTCTGCCTCAACAGATAATGCAGATTGCTTACCGATCCAAAGCTGCGCGATATAAATCGTAGGCGTGCGCCCCGATAAACCTTCACCAACCAAACCAGCTTGCTTATATGTCTCTTCTTCGCGATAGGTCGTGTTAAATTCTTGAACAACGCTTTGCTTTGTCATCGCTTTCAATGTGGCTTTCATCACCTCTTGGCTATAGGCATTCAAAATTTCTTCCCCAATAGGATTACAAATCACACGAAAATTAACGGTCGATGCCATCTCATACACTTGCGTGTAACTCACCAAATCATAACAACGATCTGGGGATTCACATTTGCGCGCAATATAAGGCTCGCTGGGGAACGATACTTCAAATTCGCAAAAATCAGGCGAATAGGTTTTAGAAAATTTTTCTACACTGGGCACGTCATTTGAAATAGTGTTTTCTTCATTTTGCGCAAAAGCCATAAGCGGTATAAATAATAAGAATGTCAGTAGCTTAAGCATTGTTCGCCTTCCAAGTTGTATAATCGGCTTGCACCTGTTCACCGCTTGCCATGTCTTTAACTTCGTGAACTGTTGTATCGCCAAATGGCGGCATCCAAACAAAAGGAATGCCTTTCTTTTCCGCATAAGACATCTGTTTCGAAAATTTCTGCGGCGCGTGATATAGCTCAACGTTATTACCATTGTTACGAAGCGTGTTTGCGATTGTAGTCACATCGGCACGATCATCTTCCGAATTAAGGATCACAAGCACATCCGCCGGAGAAATGCGTTTTGCCTTGCCTTGGGCTTTTAATTCTTTTTCCATCTTTGCAAAAAGACGCGAAAACCCAATCGAAATCCCAACACCGGGAAGTTTTTTATTGATATATGAGGACGCCAAATCATCATAACGTCCACCCGAACAAATCGACCCATAAGACGGATCATCCACAAATATAGTCTCGTAGACTGTACCCGTGTAGTAATCGAGCCCACGTACTATTGAGAGATCTACCCTCACTGAATTCTTTTGTAAGTCGGAAAGCCAATTCATAACATCATAAAGATCAACAAAACCTTGTCCAAAGTCGTGATAAAAATAGTGTATCTTTGTCAGGTCATATTTTTTTTCAAATTCAATCCATGTTGTTTGATTTAAAGCTGTTATAAGTTCTCTGAGGAAGTCTATTTGCTGAGAACTGTCCATATCAGCTAACAAATCTTGATATGCGAGAACGGCTTTAACGTCACTTAATGCATTAATATCGTTGTAATTATATGGAGCTAAGGCATTTGCTAATTGTTCTTCGAAGTTGTCTTTATCGAGTTTCTCTTTTTTATCAATAACACGGAAAATAGATGCTTGTTGTTCATGAGTTTTTGCTCCGTAAGCACTTACAAGCCCGCTCAAAATCTTACGATTTGAAATCCGTATCTGAAACTTCGGAATATCCAATCCGCTCAACACTTCATGAATAATTCGCGGCATTTCCGCATCAAACGAAAGCGGAAGGTTATCAACATTGATCACATCAATATCGCACTGCGTAAATTCACGAAAACGCCCAGTCTGCGGTCTCTCACCTCGCCAGACTTTCTGCATTTGATAGCGTTTAAACGGAAAGTCCAGCTCATTAAAATGCTGTCCCACATAACGCGCTAGCGGCACTGTTTGATCAAAATGAAGGGCTAAACGCGCTTCTTTCTTTTCACTTTCATCGGCCTGCAAACG
This sequence comes from Bdellovibrionales bacterium, assembly GCA_045106175.1. GTDB lineage: Bacteria > Pseudomonadota > Alphaproteobacteria > Micavibrionales > Micavibrionaceae > TMED27. The sequence continues at coordinate 40 of JBGCEF010000090.1, read as the reverse complement.
ATCGAGAACATAAATCTCTTTATCAACATCCTCACCCTTC
>JBGCEF010000089.1:0-9354 GCA_045106175.1 Bdellovibrionales bacterium | reverse complement strand
CCGCAGAAAATGCTTAATCACGGCATTACTTTGCATCAGGTGCGTGAGGCGTTGGAAAACGCGAATGTAAACACAACTGGTGGCTTTTTGCTTGATGCTTACCAAGAACACTCGGTTCGTAATTTAGGGCTTATTCGATCACTTGATGATTTGGAAAAAACCGTCATTGCAAAAGAAGTTTCGCCTGATATGCCTGCTTTAACACTTGCAGATGTAGCAGAGGTTAAATTGGCTGGACCAATCGCTAAACGCGGTGACGCGTCTGTTAATGGGAAGCCCGGTGTGTTACTTGCGGTGTCAAAACAGCCTGGTACGGACACGATTGGATTGACTGATCGTATTGAACAAGAACTCGCATCTATTGAAAAATCGTTACCCGAAGGCATAATCCTCAATCCAGAAATCTTCAAACAAGCCGATTTCATTGAGAATGCCATTCATAACATTGTGGAAGCGTTGCGTGATGGGTCTATCTTGGTGGCGATTATCCTGTTTTTGTTCCTACTGAATTTCAGAACAACCGCGATTACACTTGTTGCAATTCCTCTTTCATTGGTCGTGTCCTTTATCATCTTTAAATGGTTTGGCATGAGCATTAACACTATGACACTTGGTGGTCTTGCGGTGGCTATCGGTGAGCTTGTCGATGATGCCGTAGTTGATGTTGAAAATGTATTCAGGCGTTTACGTGAAAACAAACAAAAGAAGAATAAAGAACCTGTTTTAAATGTTGTCTTTAAGGCCTCAAAAGAAATCAGGAATTCTATCGTCTTTTCAACCATCATTGTGTTTATGGTATTCTTGCCACTGTTCGCAATGAGCGGCCTTGAAGGGAAGGTCTTTATTCCTCTTGGTGTGGCTTATATTACAGCTATTGTGGCCTCAATGCTCGTATCATTGACGGTTACACCCGCCTTATGCTCGTACCTCTTGCCAAAGATGAAACGTATGGAGGATGAAAAAGATGGTTGGTTAGTACGTCAGTTAAAGGCAGGGCATAGCAAGGTTTTAAATGTGGCTTTGCCACGCCCTAAATCCGTTCTTACGATTGTCGCGGCCTTGTTTTTGGGAGCGTTAATGCTTGTCCCTACATTTGGACGTGAGTTCTTACCTGAATTTAACGAGGGTAGTTTTACAATCAATGTAACATTGCCGCCGGGAACATCGTTGGAGGAAAGTAATCGTCTCGGTATTTTGGCAGAAAACCTTATGCATGAAATTCCCGAAGTTGCGGATACTGGACGCAGAACAGGTCGCGCCGAAGAAGATGAGCATGCGCTTGGTGTCAACTCGACAGAGTTGGAAGTAACATTAAAATCATCGGATCGACATAAAGAAGATATCGTTTCCGATATTCGTGAAAAGCTAGGCTCAATTCCCGGTGTAATTATCAATATCGGTCAACCTATTTCTCACCGTATTGATTTTATTACCTCAGGTGTTCGCGCACAAATTGCCATTAAAATCTTTGGTGATGATCTCAATATATTACGTACCAAAGCCGCCGAAGTACAGGCATTGGTTCAAGGTGTTGAAGGCATTGCAGACTTGCAAATGGAGCAACAGCTTCTAATCCCGCAAATTCATGTAAATTTTGACCGTGATAAAGCTAAGCAACATGGAGTTATGATTGGTGAGGCCGCACAACATGCAGAACTTGCGATGCAGGGACAAACTGTTACCAGTATCATTGATGGCAATCGTTTGTTTGATGTTGTCTTGCGTCTTAATGATGAGGCTCGGGAGGATAAAGAAGCTATTGGTAAAATCCCGTTTGAAACACTGCGCGGTAATGTTGTGCCTTTAAAACTTTTTGCAGATATTGAGGAGGCCAAAGGACCGAACTTGATTAACCGTGAAGGTGTTAGCCGTCGTATGGTTGTTCAAGCCAATACGCAAGGTCGTGATGTGGTGAGTGTCGTTGAAGATATTCAAAGGATACTTGATGAAGAGTTGGAACTGCCATCAGGCTATTACATTAGCTATGGCGGCCAATTTGAAAGCCAAGCAACAGCACAGCGTAACATTTTGATCTTGAGCATTTTCTCGCTTTTGGGAATGTTTCTTGCCCTCTATACGCACTTCCGTTCAATCAGCCTTAGTTTGCAAGTTATGCTTGCTATTCCGCTATCCTTCATTGGTGCTGTGATTGGTATCTACCTGACAGGCGGTGTGTTTTCAATCGCTACAATGGTTGGATTTGTGACGCTCACAGGGATTGCATCACGGAACGGCATCATGATGATCTCGCATTATCTCCACCTCATGAAACATGAGGGTGAGAGCTTTGATCTTCAAATGCTCAAACGTGGAACGCAGGAACGTCTTGTGCCTGTTCTTATGACTGCTTTAACAGCTCTGCTTGCCCTCACGCCGCTTGTAATGGCAGCAGGCGAAACAGGTAAGGAAATCCTTAGCCCAGTTGCCACAGTCATATTTTCGGGACTATTTACTTCGACGCTTTTAAATCTGATCGTCACGCCTCTTGTATTCTGGCGATTTGGTAAAAAAGCTTCTTTTAACTACCTAAACGAAAGGAAAACTGAAAATGTTTAAAATATTCACACTTATCTTAATATCTCTAGTCACCCTTGGGGTTTCTTCTGCACAAGCTGGTGTAAGTGATTATACGCCGGAACAAATCAAGGAAATGCCGCGTTTTAGCAGTATAGAGCAACAGCGTTGTCCATCAGCACGTTATGGTTCAGTTAAAAAACGACTTGAGTGCAAGAAAGAAGTCCGTGTTGAGCTATATGAGAAACGCAAAGCCAGAGAAGCCAAAGAAAAAACTGATGGATAAAAATACAGATCGAATAGCTTTGAGTAGAAATTATTATAATAAACTTTCGCGTCTTTTTGATTATATTTCGCCAGACTCTTATTACCGTAAGGCGCGCAAAGCTGCTGTTTCGAGTCTTGATCTTCAAGAAGGGCAAACAGTTTTGAATGTGCCTGTTGGCACAGGACAAATTTTTAAATATTTTCAAGGCTACCTTCATGGGACAGGGCAAATTATAGGTGTTGATTTATCTGAAGATATGCTTTCAGAAGCATTTGAAAAGATTGCTAGCAACGGCTATTCGAATATCTCTTTGGAAGAAAGGGATGTCGCAGAAATTAATACAGCTTGGCTTGAAGATTTTCGAAAAAATAACCCAGATACCCAAATCGACGCAATCTTATGCGACCTCGGATTATCAGGGTTTGAAGATTGGGAACAAGTTATTCAAAACTTTTTATCTGTTTTAAAACCTGAAGGCAGATTAGTGGTCATGGACTGGGAGTTGCCAGAGCCAAGCCTTCGCGGTGAGTTCATTAAATGGATTGGGGGTGGTGAAGTTGATCGTCCTATTCCTTCGTATCTAAGCACTCAGCTAGACCAATTCGAAGTAGATCATTCATTCAATAGAGGTGGAGTTTTTGTCGCTTCCGGTATCAAACCTAGTGGAATGGGGAGTTAATATGGGACACGGACACTCACATGGCGATCCTTCTGAAATAGGCGAGAAGCGCCTATGGTGGGCAGTGGGAGCAAATATACTACTCACTATTGCACAAATCATTGGTGGCATAATTTCTGGCAGTTTATCGCTGATTGCTGACGCGCTCCATAATTTCAGCGATGCGGCATCTTTACTGATTGCGCTTGTGGCTATTCGTATTGGCCGAAAGCCGGCAGATCAGTTTAATACCTTCGGGTATAAACGCGCCGAAACCATTGCTGCGCTCATCAATTTGACCACTTTGATAATCATTGGGCTGTATCTTTGTTACGAAGCCATTATGCGCTTTATCACGCCGGAGCCTATTGCTGGATGGACGATTGTTATCGTGGCCGGAATAGCTTTAGTGGTTGATATCTTCACGGCCATTTTGACCTATAGCCAATCCAAAAATAGCATGAATATGCGGGCTGCGTTTCTGCATAACTTGACGGATGCTTTGGCTTCGGTTGGCGTGATTGTCGCCGGAACATTGATCTTGCTTTATGGATGGGTTTGGACGGATGCTGCAATGACATTGTTGATTGCTGGATACGTTTTGTATCACGGATTGCACGAGATTCCGAAAGTGATTCATTTGCTCATGGAAGGCACACCGGAAAACATCAATATACAAGATGTTATTTCAGGGATGGAAACACAGGGCGGCGTTCACAATGTGCATCACGTTCATATCTGGCAACTGGACGAACACCGTAACGCTCTGGAAGCGCATCTTGTGATAGACGACCAAGGTCGCATGGATGAGATCAAGCGAGGCCTAAAACAAATACTCAAAGATCGCTTTTCTATCGACCACTCAACACTGGAATTTGAACATCAAAATTGTTCTGAACTCGAAATACCAAAGAAAGGAAATGAACATGATTAAATATATTCTGCCGACACTTTTAGTGGCTGTACTGCTCACTTTTCCCTCTATGGCGCAGGATGGACATGAAGGCCACGATCATAGCGCACATGATCATTCACAACATGCCGGAGAGCCGGAGTTAATCATTACACCTATTTCACCAAGCGCGCTAAAGGCTGGCGAAGAAAACGAAGTAACCCTGTTTATTCAGGATGTGCAGGCCAAGCCCGTTGACGTGTCGCAGTTTGAAGTGGTGCATACGCAGCCCGTTCACTTGCTCATCATCGAGCCGGGATTAAAAGATTATCATCATGCACACCCCATTCAAAAAACAACGGGTCAATATGTTTTTAACTTTACGCCGCAGACCGCGTGTTCCTATCGAATATGGGCGGATGTTCAGCTCAAAGGCTCTCATCAACAATATATTCCCGTTGACCTACAAGGTACGGAAGGCTGTAACGAGCCAATGGATAAAACAGTCAATCTTGAGGCTTCCGCGCAAGGTTATGATTTTAAGCTGCAACTCGAAGGCGACTTAAAAGCTGGTGAAGCTGTCGTTGCTAATATAAGTATTTCTAAAGACGATCAACCCGTTGATTTTCTTGAGCCTGTGATGGGTGCATTTGCGCACATGGTTGGCTTTTATGATGATTACAAAACCATCGCACATATTCATCCTATGGGCGCAGAACCAAAAGAATACACACAGCGCGGAGGCCCAATTTTACGTTTTCATATTGAACCGGAACAGGTTGGATATTTAAAGCTGTTCGCGCAGGTTCAGATTGACGGAAGACAGGTTTTTGCGCCTTTTGGCTTGATGATTAAGTGAGTGTCTGTTGTGATAATTACTAGCCCCCCTACTCGGAAATTAACCTGAGTTACCATAAGATATATTATCACACTAATATCAATAGACCCCTACAGTAACTAAAGTATAAGAAAATAATTGGAAAGGTCAGATCAAAAACAACATCATGACCATCACAAGTGAGATCATAAATTTCCCTGAAGATGTTCGCGGCGATCTATTAAGCCTTGTAAAGAGCGTAAAAAAGCTCGTACATCCAAAAACATAATAGGTTTTTACATTTATCAAAAAAGGTTTAATATTTTAATATGCCACTTAACTATGAAACAGAATGTGAAAAATGCAATACGCGATTAAAAATCGTTGAAACTCCAATGAATGTGCCAGGAGGAAAAGAACGTGAAGAAGCCCCCTGCCCTAATTGCGGACATATTGTAGCAAGTCACATGACAAGTGGTTTTATAAAGGCATATTTTCTTAAAGAAATAAGTTCATAAAATTTCTGATTATGTTTCAATTTCAATGGGTGTTTCAATATTGATAGGGGAATACAAATCAACATCTTCTTCTGTTATTAAGCTTAGAATGAGCGAATAACGCACTCTGCTTTTATATCTAGGTTTATCTTTATCAGGAAAACTGTTTCTAAATTTCCACCAACCGCCATGAGGAGTAATAGCTATCATGTTTTGCGATGCTAATTCGCTTCCAGTACCTTCCCAAATATCCGAGATAAGACTCCCGCGATTTCTGGAATGCGGCCCTAGCTTCCATTTTTTCACATCATCATTACCAAAGCCGAAATTGCTAAGATCATCATCATCTTCTTCTATATCTAAGTCGCTACCAACTTTTGATAGAAATTCTGCTTCACTATCGTTGGGCAGTTTTAATTCAAACCTTAGCCCGTGCGATGTATAGTTATACTTAGTTTGTGGCGGGCGCTCTGAAGGACTAGGTTCAATAAAGTATGAAAGTGTCACACGTAATTTAACCTCCTTATCATAAATCTCTTTTAATGCCTCTTCTGGCCAGGGCAATTTATAATAATTCAAGTTACCAAATACAGGGCTATTGGCTGTTTTTGTACTTTCTGCAAAGGGGTCAAGATAATCTTGAATGATTGCACATGGTCTATTTGAAAAGCTATTCAACAAGAAATCTATTTGAGGGATACCGTAACCATAACGCCTTAAATGTTCAATTTTTTGATCTTTGTTAGTCAGTTCAACATTCATTCTTCCTTTCCACTCCGCTGAATGAACCAAAAGCCCCCTAACAGTCTCAGGCCAAAATTCGGGATATTGTTGCATAACTTTTGCAGCTAACCTTGAGGCTTCTGCATTAGCTGGGCTTGTGTCACGAGAAAGACTGAATGTCGTTGTTTTACCGGTAGTTAAAATTGATGTGTCGTCATTATCATTGAAATAGCTATTTGAGGGATCAGCAAAATAATTACCGCCTTCTAAGACGATATCTGGCTTTGTTGGCCAGTGCGAAGCACCCCATAAGATACTTGTACGGGAACGAGCAGAAAGCCCCCCCTGCCCTGTTAGCGGCGTCCAGCCGTTATAATTTGGATCATCGGTATAGATTTTATCAGTATAAGCGCCAACAGTTAAGGCATTCCAAGATTGTCCAGGGTCTTCAACTTCGCTTAATGAATTAATAGCCCCATAACGCTGAGGCGGATATGAATCGCGTATGTTGCCGGCTGATATAATAAAGAGCCGTTTGCTTTCATCATCAACTTGCCAGTTATCAAAATCGACAACACCAAAGGCAAGTTGATCTATTTGTGCGGAAAGTGGTGTAGGCTTACCTTCCATAACGGGACTGTCATCAGCATTTGGCGCATGCTCCATTGACCATGACAAACAAAAAACCCTTCTGATATCGGCATTGTTAATCTCGGCAATAGCAACCGCTTGCGCTGTGATAAGCCCCACATGGTCATTACTGTTAGTTCCAGTTGGAGGAAAAACCTTGACCGATTCTACGCCATGATTAAGCGTAATTTGTGCAGTGTCTTCTAAGAGCGGAGTTAAATCGCCAAAAAGGGCAATTCCTGCCATTTGTGTGCCATGGCCATGATCGTCCTCTATTCCCCAATCAGGCGAATATGTGTCTGCGCCATTTTCTATAAGATTATAACTTAGTAAAGGGTGCTGGCTTCTAATTCCTGTATCAAGAATACAAACAGAAACGTCTGTATTCGGGTCATATGTGATGCGTGAATTTAACTCATCTGTCCATTCTACTTGCTCACTGGCTGGCAAAGCATCGAAAAAACCGGATAAGGTAGGAAGATATCGAAACCCAGAAATGCTTTTAGTAATAAAATGTAGCTGCATTAAATTATTATATGAACATGTAATAGCGCAAATATTTCTTTCGGGGAAATTGATGCTATGTTCTGAAATCGTAACATCTTGTATCAGAGCCACAACCTCACGTACTTTCCCCAACCCTTCTGATTTGATCCAAACTTCCCATCTGTATGGCACTTGAATATCTGTTGGTAGTGGTCTGTTTTCTAGCCACAATTTATCGAGTGTTGCTACTGCAAAGGCCTCGGTTTGATCGTATGTTTGGGCTTTTGTACCTTTATCAGGATCGGAATAAGCGGTAATTTGATTAGAGATGATTTTACTTTTGCCCTCAGGAATATAAATCACCGCGCTTGCTGGATTTTGATTGTTATCTGTTTTGACGTTTAAGAGCTCAATTTTAGATGTTTTATTTTCAAGTGTTGCCACGTCTATTTTGGCATTTGGTGAAAACGTCATTTCAATAACTGCGCCGCGATCAATAACTGCCGGATCAACTGTTAAATTTTGATAATAATTATCAAGCTCTGCGACAGAATTAATAAAGCTTTCGGCTAATATAGCACCGTGAGCAGTTTTATCTTTTGTAGATGTATAGGGAGTATTCCTTCCCAATGGTGAGGAAAAGGAAGTCGCGTTTTTCTGATTTCTCAGAACAATGTGTGGTAACTTTTCTGAAGGCATCTAATCTTAAACATTACTTTTTGCTTTGTTACGATCTTCTAGCATATCTGCAATGTTTTGAAAACTAAGAGATGCCACCCCTTCCAGAATCATGTGCTTTGCGGCATCTTCGCATGCTCTTGTAATTTCTGCATGGCTTAAGCCATCGGCTATTTTTTCAATTTTTTGCCACTCTTGCTCTCGGAGTTTTAATGAGAATTCCGCAAGTTTATTGTTAATCAATGTTTTGATTTGTGTTTTTTCCGGTAAATCATAATTTAGAACATCGTCAAAACGTCTGAAAAGTGCGGGATCTAGTAACTTTTTGTAATTTGTAGCGGCCACTATGAAGCTATCCGAGTGGTCTTGTTCAAGGAATTGAAGAAATGAATTCAAAACTCTGCGGATTTCGCCCACATCGTTAGGGGACATTCTGTCACTTCCAATCGCATCAAATTCATCAAAGAAATATAATCCCTTCGTTGAACGAATAGCGTCAAAAACCAACCTTAATTTTGATGCTGTTTCGCCCATAAACTTGGTAATCAACCCATCCAACCGTATGGTGAATAACGGCAACTGAAGTTCTTGTGCTAATGCGGAAGCTGTTGCGGTTTTTCCAGTTCCCGGTGGCCCGTAAAGAAGTATCTTTCTGCGAGGTTCCAGATTGTAGCTTTTCAATTTTTCTTGCTGTTTATATTCCTGAATGATCCGCTTGAAAGTTTTGCTTTGATTATCCGCAAACGTTAGATCATTCATATTAATCAGTGGTTCAGTGTGGCTGAGTATGCCATCAAGCTCTTTGCTTGTTCTGACGATTGAAAGCACATTAGAGTGCTTTGTCTTCCGTGTTTTTGCTTCATTGATAAGCTGTTTAAGCTCTTGAGCAAGTTTTGTGTGGCCATGCTTGGCTTCATGTGCCGCGACCTGCATTGCTATGGTTATGAACTTTTCATCATCACCATTAACGTGGCTCTTCAAAAGAGCTTTGATTTGATTAGCTGTGGCCATTTATAAATTATATAGGTTTAATATCTCTAAATTCTTAATTTGGTCATTTTACCAACATTGCATCAGCAGACCATAGTTACTTATACCAGACTCGTCGAGTCCTGTGAATTAAGACATTCACGCATAAATTTTTTGAGTATTTAATAGCACACTCAATGATTTCTCGATGCTCATACTTAA
>JBGCEF010000088.1:0-14145 GCA_045106175.1 Bdellovibrionales bacterium | reverse complement strand
GCGCAGGTGAAGGATGAGCTGTAAGCTTTATTCTTTTGCTGTAGTTTTCATATATTTATCTGGTTACTTTTATCTATTATAGGTTGTATTTTAGTTTCCAAAATAGAAAAAAACAATTTCCATTTTCTGTTTTAGACATTTTTATCATCATATAGTCATGACATACTTCAAGGCATGGATCCTCAATGGCTAAAAAAACAATTTGATTGTAGCCCCGCAAAAAGTAAGGCTGGTTTGGCCTATGCGCTACGATTAGAGCCGTCCGCAATTAGCAAGATTTTGAGTGGGACACGACAAATTAAGGCGCAGGAATATAACCTTATGCGGCAATATTTCGGGCTTCCGATTGATGGGGAGCGCGCTAGCAATTTGCCAGAAGGGGCCTATTGTCTTGAGCCATTTGATAGCGGCGGACAAACCTTAAAAGAACCGGATGGTAATTTAAGTGAAGATAGCTGGGTTATTCCGGCGGAAATTTTATCCGCACGCACACAAGCGCCGCCCGAAAAGATAAAAATATATAACGTGCAAGAAACCCTTATGGAGCCGGATTATAAACGTGGTGAGCATGTTTTGATTGATATGTCGGATAAAAATCCATCGCCACCGGGGGCGTTTGTTATTTCGGATGGTTTTGGCGTAATGCTAAGGCATTGTGAATATGTACCAAATTCTGATCCTGCAGAAATTCGTATTTCAGCGTGCAACACATCTTTTCAAACACAAATTCTTAAGCGTTCAGAATTTGATATTTTAGGTCGTGTGATTGCAAAGCTGCAATGGCTATAAATGCAAAGGCTTTAGTGCGCTGTTAAGCGTTATTTCTTGATGTTAAACCATTCAAATGAGCAGGCAATGAATTCTGGGTTAAGCCATTTTTCATTCGATCCGCCATATTTTAACGGGTTGCCATCATAATCGGTCATAATTCCGCCAGCGGATCTTAAAACGGCATCCGCGGCGGCGGTGTCCCATTCACATGTTGGGCCAAAGCGTGGGTAAAGGTCGGCTTTACCATTGGCGATGATACAAATTTTCAGCGAGCTTCCGCGCTTGATTAATTTATCAATCTTAAACTGGTCTAAAAATTTATCCAGCTTGCTTTCATCTCCGTGGTGTTTACTTGCGACAACGACGAGGCCACTTTTAGGTGTCGGGCGCACGGAAATTTCTTTTTCCTTATCTGTTTCCTCGTTCCAGCGAATGGCTGTTCCAGGGCCAAAACCTGCAAACAGCTCTCCTTTTGCGGGTGCGTAAACGATGCCTAAGATGGGCTCGCCTTTATGAATAAGCGCGATATTCACCGTGTAATCACCGCCGCCATTGATGAATTCTTTTGTTCCATCTAGCGGATCAACTATCCAGAAATAACCATCGCGATCGAAGTTTTTAGGGGCTTTACCCAATGCGGCGGCTTCTTCACCAACAATCGGAATACCAGGCGTAATTAACTCCAAATTCATTTGAATAAAAGCTTCGGCTTCACGATCAGCAAGCGTTACGGGGGATCCGTCTGCTTTTTCTTCAATATGGCTATCGCCCGCCATATCGAGATATTTGAGCGTTATTTCACCCGCATCAAGCGCCGCACGACGCACCATATTGCAGAGTGCTTTGGGGTTATCGATAAGCTTTTGTGTTTTATCTGGAAGTGGTTTAGCAGTCATAATAATTTCATTATTTTGGTATCGCAATCATCTATACTAAAGATACATGCACTCATGTTTGAATGCACGCATCAATAGCGTTATCAGTGATAAAAAAGGCAGTTTAAACTGCGATGGCTTTTTCACGTGGGCGTTCGTTTGTTTTTGCCTGTGATTTTAACCCTACGCGTTTTTCAATATATTGAATGACTTGTTCCACGCATGTATCGAGGTCATTATTTTGTGTATCAACAACCATTTCAGGGTTTGTCGGCGCTTCGTAGGGTGAGTCAATTCCGGTGAATTCAGGAATTTCACCAGCTCGGGCTTTTTTGTAGAGCCCTTTCGGATCGCGGCTTTCACATGTTTCTAAATCGGCGGAGACATAAATCTCGTTGAACATGTCGGGCGCGGCGGCACGGGCGCGATTACGGTCTTCTTGATAGGGTGAGATGAAGGCAGAGATTACGATTAATCCTGCATCAGACATTAGAGAAGCAACCTCACCAATACGACGAATATTTTCTGTGCGGTCTTCGGGAGAGAAGCCAAGGTCTTGGTTGAGGCCATGACGCACATTGTCACCATCAAGAACATAAGTGTGAAGCCCACGTTCAAAGAGTGCTTTTTCAACGGCCATCGCCAATGTTGATTTTCCAGCGCCAGATAGCCCCGTAAACCAGAAGATACCGCCATTATGGCCTTTTAACTCAGCGCGCGTTTGATCACAGACGAGTGAATCAACCATGTAAATATTTTCGGATTTTGGCTGCGCAGTTAAGCGCTGATCGGGATAGCCATCCATATTGATCGCACCACCCCCGGCAATGTCGTAATCTTCGTAGATTACCAAGCGGCCCATTTTCTGATTATCACTGTAAGGGTCGATAGGAAGCATATCTTGGGAGCGGAAAGTAACTTCAGCGACTGCATTTTTGCCGACTTCACCTGCTTTATCATTTTGGCCAAGGTTATCCGTATCAATTACGAGATCGATAGATTGTACGGTTACGGTAGCTTCGACTGTTGCGTAGCGCACGGTGTAAGTGTTTCCAACCTTGAGTGGTTTTGCCGCAAGCCAGAAGATGTTGGAGCGGAAAACATTTGAAAGCATTGGCGGGTTATCGCTCAGTGACCCTATATGACCGCGTTCGACAAAAATACGTTCATCAAGCGTTATGCCTGTAACCTCGCCTGCGCTTGCTGTGACTTTTGAGGAATCTTCAGGCCATGTTTTGATGGAGGTAATTTTCGCTTCTTCGTTAGTAGGGGAGAAGAGGATTTTATCGCCTTTGCTGAGTGATCCTGATTCAACACGTCCAACCAAGATACGCTCTTCGCCGAAGCGGTAGACGTCTTGGACAGGAAAACGTAAGGCGCGCGATAATGGTGGGCTGTCATATTCGAATGCATCCAGTACATCGACAAGGGATTTGCCGTTATACCAGCTCATGTTATCGCCGCGTTCAGAGATCATGTCGCCTTCGCGGGCGGAGATTGGGACGATGTAATTGGCGCTTAAGCCTATGGATTGTAAGTAATCGTCGACCTCTTTTGAGACTTTTGCGTAAGTTTCATCGGAGTGATCAACCATGTCCATTTTATTAATAACTACGCCGACCTGTCGTAGGCCAAGAAGCGATAGAAGGTAAGCATGGCGTTTGGTTTGTTCGCGTACGCCTTCAGTGGCGTCGACTACAAGAATTGCGGCATCCGCTGCTGCCGCGCCGCTGACCATGTTCTTTAAAAATTCACGGTGACCGGGGGCGTCAATGATGACGTAGTCGCGCTCTTGAGTAGAGAACCAAATTTGAGTGGTGTCGATTGTGATGGCTTGGTCGCGTTCAGCTTGGAAGGCATCAAGAACAAATGACCATTCCAGCGCATCTGTACCGCGGCGCTTACAAATTTCTTGTAATTCCTCATACTTGCCTTCAGGCAGGCTTTTTGTGTCATAGAGCAAACGCCCAATAAGAGTAGATTTCCCATGATCAACGTGACCAACGATCACGACGCGGAATTGATTCAAGTTTTTTGTGTTTTCTTCAGTCATCATTTTTTCTTTTTTATTAATTCAAGCTCGTGGAATGTTTTGTGGAAATCTATATTAGGGTTTTGTTCTATAATTTCATTATATTTAAAGCTTAATGCAGCCTCCCTAAGTCTTTCCAAATTTCCTTTTGCATCAAAAATTAAAGCTCTTATTTGATTTGTATCAACCATACCTTTTGTTGTTTTATCTAACTCATCAATAACATCATGCGCTTTTTCAGAATTCGCCCCAAAATCCGCTTCTATTTTTTGGTAAATATCTGTTTTCATTATTCCTACATATAACCGCGTGCGCGTAGCTTCTCGAAGCTGTCCTCGGTTTCTTTATCCATCGAGCGGCCTTCGCGTTCGCTTGTGTTCGTTGTCTCAAGCTCGTTGATTATTTCTTCGATAGAGCTTGCAGTGCTTGGCACAGGGAAAGTTAAGTTTTTCTCACCTAAGCTACGATAGCGCACCTTCTCGCCTTTTTCATTGTCATGTGCGAGGTAGAGATCGCAAAACGGGATACCTTCGCGTTGGTGATAACGCCAGATATCTTTTTCTGTCCAGTGTAGAATTGGATGCACACGCAAATGCGCGCCTTCAGGGAATTCGGTTTTATATTGATCCCAGAATTCAGGTGGCTGGTCTTTAAAATCCCAAGAGCCATCAATAGTACGAGGCGAAAATACGCGTTCTTTTGCACGCAAGCCTTGTTCATCGCGACGGATACCGCCGAAAATGCCTTTGAAATTATGCTCTTGGAGGAGAAGTTTTAAACCTTCGGTTTTACGCATTGCCGCACGTGTATTTGGCGGCAGGGTTTGGTCCATATCTTCTTCGGGCGGGCACATTTGGTTGATACAATCCAAATCCCATTCTTTAATCAAACGATCACGGAATGCATACACTTCATCCATTTCTTGTTCTGTATCAAGGAGCGCCACAGGAAACGGAACGCGGCCATAAAATGCTTTACGCACCATCCATAAAAGCGCCGTTGAGTCTTTCCCAATCGACCACATCATCCCAAGCGGGTTGAGTTTATTATACGCTTCACGAATGATGTAAATAGATTTAGCTTCGAGCTCATCGAGATAGTTATACATCTAAAGTCCCTTCAATATGCCAGTGCATGCTTGATTACACAGGTGTGAGCGCAATGTAAAGGGGTTTAGGGATATAAATTACGACCCTATGAAAGGTGGCTTTTCCGGTATGATTTCAGGCGGTGGGTCTTCTGGGATGCAAATTGGATCTTCTGGCAAACAAATGCCGTCTTGCCCATCGGGTGTTGATTGCATCGGACCTTGATCATTCGGTAAAAGATCACGAAGAATATCAGGAATTGATTGTGGGCCGGGTGGCTGTGTTTGTTCATCACCCTCTTGTTGAAATTGTGCTAATTTTGCTTCCCAATCGTTACCGCCCATTTGATACTCCTTATTCATGATCAATTTAAGCATAAGGTATTTTTATTAAGGTCTTGTTAATGAAAGATGGTTTATGCTGATTGAATATATGCAATATTCTTGCATAATCATGTCTTAACGATTGTATTCACCCCGCAGAATTGGTTAAACTCCATTAGAAATTAATTAACAGGAATAACGAGTATGGCTAAAAAAACCGACAGCGACACCAAAACAAAAAAAGTAGCAGATACAAATGGCGCAGCTGCTGCGCAAGCGCCGGCTAATTTACCGCTTTTTTACAAGCAACCGACAGCCCTTGATGCAAAGGCGCATGGTGATTTGGCGCTTAAGAAAAATTTTGGCTTTAATTTTACCGAAGGTGTGAATGCCGTTCCAGTAAATTTGATAGAAATGCCGCAGGTCTGCCATTTCTACCCGATTGCGTTTTCGCCCGATGGCAATGCAACGCCGGTTGCAATCCTTGGACTTCGTGATAATGAGAATTTGTTTTTGCAGGCTGATGGTAGCTGGTTGGATAGTTCATACATTCCGGCTTATATTCGTCGTTATCCATTTATCTTTTCAGAAATGCCAGATGGGGATCAACTCACGCTTTGTGTTGATATGAATGATGACATCATCGAGAAGAAAGGTGAGCAGTTGTTTTTTGATGGTGAAGGACAGGCGACGCAGCTTTCACAGAATGCTTTAGAATTTTGTAAGTCATATCACGCAGCAGCCCAGCAAACGATCGAATTTAGTAAAGCCCTTGCGGATAGTGGTTTATTGGTTGAGCGCGAAGCGCAAATCAATATTGCCAATAACAAACGTATCAATTTCTCAGGCTTTCAAATTATTGATGAGCAAAAATTGGCCGAGCTTGATGATAAGGTCTTTTTGGAATGGCGCAAAAAAGGATGGTTACCGTTCATTTATGCGCATCTTTTCTCTGGTGCCCAGTGGCAGCGTCTAAGCGCGCTTCTTAATTCCCAGATGGAAGAAAAAGCCGCTTAATTTAAGCTTTATTTTTATATTTTATTTCAAGGCTTTGAATATAGTTATTCAGAGCCTTGTTTATTTTTATGGAATGGATTCTTGTAAGCGCGATTTGAAAGTGCTACGCATAATTATTCAAAAATTTAGTGTAAAGGAATTGAGCGATGGCCAAAGTTGGCGCACAACGTGCGGGGGAACTCACAGGTAAATCAAAATCAACCATTCAGCGCGCTATGAATAGCGGTAAGCTCTCATATGAGTTGGATAATAACGGACGCCGGGTCATTGACGTGTCGGAATTGGAACGTTGTTACGGTTTGAAGCAAGATACAGGCTCTTCGTCCTCTACGGCTGCATCAAGCGTTCAACAAGAGTTGGAAAAAGCGCATCATCTTTTGGAAGCAGAGCGTCAAAAGATGCGCATTCGTATGCTTGAAGATCAGTTGGAAACAGCCAATGCACAAATCGAAGATTTAAAATCGCAGCGCGATCAATGGCAAAAGCAAGCGTCGCAAGTCTTATTGACCAGTCAATATTCGCAGAAACAGGCAGAAGGTTTAGCCGAACAGTTAAAAGAGCGTGAAAATAGAGCCCGCGCGCGTCGTGAACAAGCCATTCAGCAGAAGAAACAAAATCTTGAAGGGCAAGTATCGCAACTAAAGCCGGATAACGAAAATCAACAAAATGATGAGAAGTTTAATTTCAACGGTCTTTGGAAAAAGGTTAAAGGCCAATAAAGCTTTTTAGTCTCAAGAAATTATAAAAGCCGCGGCAAAGTGTCGCGGTTTTTTTTATTTAATGATATAATTTAATAATGTTTATTATTCGATCGCTCTGTTTTTTAGCTTTTGTGCTTTTGGTTTTGATGACCACAGGCCATGCTGGCTTTGCGCAAGAGACGGATACCGCGATTAAGCCGCTGCCGGATTTTATTCAAGAACGGCCTGAAATAAAAGCTCCGCCCCCTGTCAGGCGGGCGCCGAATAACACCTCACGAAGCGATATTGCTGCGCCGGATCGCCCCGATGAAGAGCGCCCTTCCGATCTTAGCGAGATCCCCGATGAATACATTATCGAAGCCAGTGAATTTGGCGAGATGTGTCGTAACGAAGGTGATATGCGTAATTATTATGATTGTCGCTGTATGGCTATTAAATATTTAGATGCACGGATTGAATTCGGGCCAGATGTTGGGCCCTCTTTTGTGAAAACAGCTTTAGTGCAAGCCAAAGATTGTAAAGATGCGACCGGTATTGCGGGGCATATTTATGAACGATGCTTACTTGATATCAATAATGCGCCTACACATTTGGACCCTGAAGAATATTGCTCTTGCTATGGGAATACCTTTGCAAAATATTTCGAAAATATTTCACGCAATGTGACTCTTATGGCGAAAATAAATCTAAAAACACGAGCGCAGCTGCGATGTCGTGATCCGATTGCTGCGCAACGTATTTATGGCGGTGATCCTGTTGGTTTACGATAAAAGTTGTTTAATGCGTTTCAACGTGTTTTGAACCGTTGATTGCCGCTGATAGATACCCATCTGCAAGCGGTAGGATGTTATGTTCGAAAAACTTTGCTGTTTGTTGTTTTTGCTTATCAAAAGCCTCATTGCCCGATGTGATCTCTGCTGATTTTTTAAGCATTGCGGCCCCTGCGATAATTCCAAAACCCTTTAAATACGGTGTTGCCATAGCTTGCACAAGGTCGAGGTTTTTATCTGCTCCGGCACTAAGTATGGCATCCGTTGCTTGTTCCAGATGATCGAAGATTGTCTTCATATCATCTTGGTGGATTGATTTGATGTAAGCTTTGATGCTAGTGCCGCCATCGCGCAAGGTTTTACGGAAAGCCAAATCGAGCGCTTGGATGCCGTTTGTCCCTTCATATATTGGGAGGATACGCGCATCGCGGTAAAACTGAGCTGCGCCTGTTTCTTCGACAAAACCGCTTCCGCCATGGATTTGAATACCTAATGAGGTTACGTCTTGGGCCATGTCGGTGCACCATGCCTTGACGATGGGGGTCATAATATCGACTTTTGCTTGCGCGGCAGCATCACCATGATGAGCTTGGTCTAATGCGATTGCGGCGTCATAGGCCAGCGCCCTGCCCGCTTCGATTTGAGATTTCATAGTCAGTAGCATGCGTTGGACGTCTTTATGTTGGTCGATTGTGACACGTTCACCTGTCGTGAGCGACTTTCCCTGCACGCGATCGGCGGCATATGTGGCTGCGTGCTGATAGCTGCGCTCGGCGATGGCAACACCTTGGAGGCCAACCGACATGCGGGCGTTGTTCATCATTGTGAACATATATTTTAGACCCTGCCCTTCTTCGCCAACCAGATATCCAATCGCTCCGCCATCATCGCCGAATTGCATCACGCATGTGGGTGAGGCATGAATGCCCAGTTTGTGGTCGAGGCCAACGCATTTCACATCATTACGCGTGCCATCTCTTAGGAATTTTGGGACAATGAAAAGCGAGATGCCTTTGACGTCATCACCCGCATCAGGGGTTCTTGCGATGACGAGGTGGATGATGTTGTCGGTGAGATCGTGTTCGCCATAGGTAATCCAAATTTTTTGACCGCTGATAAGGTATGTTCCATCGTCTTGCTTATCGGCTTTGGTGCGCAGCAGACCAAGGTCAGAACCCGCATGCGGTTCGGTCAGATTCATTGTGCCTGTCCATGTGCCTTCGATAAGGTTGGGCAGATATTCGGCTTTTTGTTCATCGCTTCCATGAGCGAGAATCGCTTCGATGGCGCCTTGATTGAGGAGCGGGCAAAGGCCGAAGCTCATATTTGCGCCTTGCCACATTTCTTGGATTGGAAACGCTAATGCCCATGGCATGCCTTGGCCGCCAAATTCGGGGTCAAATACGACAGAATTCCATCCGCCTTCGCGATATTCGTCATAGGCCGCTTTCCAACCTGGTGCGGTTTTGACCGTGTTATCATCGCTGTTCAGTGTTGCGCCATGTTGGTCGCCATCCCAATTAATCGGCGCGAGTACATTGCTAGCCAGCTTTGCGGCCTCGCCAAGGATAGCCTCGGTTGTCTCTCGATCCAAATCCTCATGCTCAAAGCCCAAAACATCGTGGAGGAGAAATTGCATATCGTCGATTGGAGGCTGGTAATTCATTATCAAAGTCCTTTTGGCACAGCGGTTGCAAATATAATTATAGAATAATTTAAGATGAAGATCATTATCTCATGCAAGATTTAACAAATATTATACAAAACAGCGGCTTAGCCAGCATTACGCAGGGTGCATCCAAGGGTGTTTTGAACGCGATTGGCGCGGCTTCGGCGAAAAGTGGGGTGGATTTTGCCTATTTGGTGCAGCAAGCCCAAGCCGAAAGTAATTTTAACCCTACCGTAAAGGCCTCATCATCCAGCGCCACAGGCCTATTCCAGTTTATCAAATCAACATGGACGGAGATGATTGATAAATATGGCGCAAAACATGGCGTTGATACGGATGGTATGAGCCAACAAGAGATTCTCGACCTCCGCAAAGATCCAACGATCGCGTCAAATATGGCAGCGGAGTTTGCGTCGGAGAATGAGCGTTTCCTTGAGCGGCATTGGGATGCGAGCGCGAAGGGCGAGAAAGAAATTGGCGCGACAGAGCTATATTTTGCCCATTTTATGGGGGCTGGTGGAGCGGCTTCGTTTCTTAATGCGCGCGATGAGAACGGGATGAAGACTGCGGCGGCTTTGTTCCCGTCTGCTGCGAAGGCCAATCCGAATGTGTTTTACGAGAAAGGAACAGGCCGCGCGCGAAGCCTTGATGAGGTTTACGCGTTTTTTGACAAAAAATTTCAAGTACCCGAGATTGATGGCAAGAAAATCATGATTGATAATATTATTCAATTAGCCGAAGATTCCATTGGCGGCAGCAATGTTCCGCCGATCAAGACGGATAGCGAGCGATATAACTCTTTGGTTTTCAAGGGCGAAGCGCCGAATTATTATTCACCTTTGCCGAATTTTCAACTGGTACAATCGCCTATTGAATTAATGCTTCTCAGCCAGATGGAATTGCCGAGTGTTGATTTATTAACGGATGAACAAAATTCCAATCGTCGCAATCACAGAAATTCTATATTTTACGACGGTTAAAACTCTTTTACGGGATTGAGCTTATCTTTTAAACACGCCGTGCGCCTTGTGATTGTTTGATACAAACATTAGGAACGTCTTTAACTATTGAAAGTCATAGTGAACTACCCTAAACAACCTTGATGTCTGATGAGGTTACAGTATTGGGGCAGCGATTGCGGCTGCGGCAAATTCCTGATGGGTTTAAAACATCGATTGATGCGGTCCTATTGGCGGCGGCATGCCCGGCGAAATCGGATGATCGTGTGCTTGATTTGGGATGTGGTGTTGGCAGTGCGGGCTTAAGTGTTTTGACCCGCGTTGAGGACACACAGCTAACGGGGGTTGATGTGTTGCCTGATCATGTTGCATTGGCGCGTGAAAATGCAGAGATTAATGCTTTGGATGCGCGCACGACATTTATCGCCGAAGATATCAGGGATTTTGAACCAGGCATTCATGGTGCAGCACCGTTTGATCATGTTATTTGTAATCCACCTTATCTGAATAGCGGTGCGCATATTCAATCGCCTTCAGCGCATAAGCAACTTGCGATTGGGCTTAATCCGATTGGGTTGGGCGAAGATGCGATGGATTTGAAAGATTGGCTTGATGCAGGGCATCGCAATTTACGCTCAGGCGGGAGTATGACCATCATTAATCGCGCCGATGCGACAGATAAAATTATCCGCGATATGGGGCGTCGTTTTGGTGCGATTGAGATTATACCGTTATGGCCGAAATTATCGGTGAATGCCAAACGGGTCATTATCCGCGGGATCAAAGATCGCAAATCACCCTCGACACTGCATACAGGGGTTGTTTTACATCGCAGTAATGGTGATTATACTGACGCAGCAGAAGAGATTTTAAGGAATGCACAAGCGCTTTGTTTGGATAAGTCTTGATAATATAAGATAATTTCTTCACATCATATTGAATGACAACAGTAAATTGCAGATTAAATGCATAAAATATTTTAAATTGAGACTATAGAAGAGGATTTAACAATGGGTGTAGTCAAGACAACGGTTTGCAAGACCTGCGAAGTGGTTGGGAATTTACCTGTGATTGGGGGGATTTTCAAACCGAAGCCGAAGGTTGCTATCCTTCGTTTTTCCGGTGTGATTGCCGATGCGGGCATGAAGCGCGGCGGGATTAGCTATCATAAATATCGCTCGTTTATAGATGAGGCATTTGATGTGTTTGATCTGAAAGCGGTTGCTTTGGTTATTAATTCGCCCGGTGGCAGTCCCGCGCAAAGCCAGTTGATTGGTGATCATATTCGAAGGCTAGCCGAGGAAAAAGAGGTTCCCGTTTATGCCTTTATCGAGGATGTAGCGGCGAGTGGCGGATATTGGTTAGCGTGCGCGGCGGATGAGATTTACGGTGTATCATCCTCGATTTCTGGATCAATCGGTGTGATTTCGGCGGGGTTCGGGTTTTCAGAACTGATCGCAAAGCACGGTGTGGAGCGCCGCATTCATACAGCGGGCAAAGATAAATCATTTTATGATCCGTTTGTTGAAGAAAAGCCAGCGGATGTAAAACGCCTTAAAGCGCTGCAAACAAATATGCATGATATTTTCAAGGACTGGGTAAGGGAGCGCCGTGGAGAGCGTTTAACCGGTGCGGATAAAGATGTGTTTGAAGGGCAGTTTTGGACATCGAGCACAGCGATTGAGCTTGGCGTTATTGATGGGCTTGGTGAAGTAAGATCATTCGCAAAGGACAAATTCGGTGAGAGCATTAAGTTTACCGAAATTGGGCCAGAGAAAAAATTGATGCCATCTTTGTTTGGTTTTGATGCGAAAAACACACTTCAAGGGTCAATGGCAGAAGACATCGTAGAAACGATTGAAACCAAGACTGCATGGGGACGGTTTGGGATTTAGGTTTTTTAAATGTATATTTTCTAACTATTAACCCTAGGGCAATAAGCATGAAGATATAAATAATACCAAAAACCAGCCACCCTGAAAGCGTTAGTGTGCATATTGGAGGTAAACCGCAAAACTGGCTACTACTAGCGCAAATATTTTTGCACGTTTCTAGACCATTAACGTTTTTCTTTAGTAAAAAGAAAATAAACAATGTCGGGAATAATAAACTAATTGCTGAAAACAGCGTCAGTATGACCGCAAAAAGTTTTTTCACTTAAACCTTCATCTTCTCGGCTAAGAATTCTGCAACTTTATCCAGGGCGATGCGGCTTTGCTCCATTGTGTTGCGGTCACGGACGGTGACGGTTTGATCGCTTAATGTGTCGTTATCGATGGTAAAGCAATAGGGTGTGCCAATTTCATCCTGACGCGCATAACGCTTTCCGATATTCTGTTTGATATCGAGATCGACAGAGAATTCCTCTCGCAGCTCTAGATAAAGTTTTTGCGCGGTTGGGACGTGATCTTCTTTGGCTGTCAGCGGCAAAATGGCGGCCTTTTTCGGTGCCATTGATGGGTGGAAGTCGAGATAGACGCCGGATGGACGATTTTCGTCGATTGTGTAGGCTTCACAGATTAGTGCGAGCACACCGCGCGTTAAACCAGCGGCAGGTTCAATGACATGCGGAAGGTATCTGCGGTTTTCTACCTGATCGAAATATTCGAGCTTTTGGCCGGAGTGTTCTTGGTGCTTTGATAAATCGTAATCACCACGATGTGCGATCCCTTCAAGCTCGTCGAATTCAGGATCGGAGAACGGGTATTTATATTCTATGTCGATGGTACGTGATGAATAATGGGCGAGCTCTTCAGCTTCGATGTCATGCATAAAGATTTTGTTAGCATCCATACCGATGCTCTGCCACCAGCTTTTGCGTTGATCGACCCAGAATTCGAACCACATTTCATGGTCTTCAGGTGGGCAGAACCATTCCATTTCCATTTGCTCAAATTCACGTGAGCGAAAAATGAAATTACGCGGTGTAACTTCGTTACGAAAGGCTTTACCGATTTGAGCAATTCCAAATGGAGGCTTAACGCGCATGGAGTCGATAACGTTTTTGTAATTGGTGAAGATGCCTTGGGCGGTTTCGGGGCGCAAATAGGCTTTTCGCTCTTCGTCGCGAATGACGCCGGGGAAAGTATCGAGCATCATTGAAAATTGGCGTGGTTCGGTCAGGGTGCCTTTTTCTTTTGTGTCGGGGCCTTTGACTTTATCGTAGTCGGCCGCGTCAATTTTATCGAAGCTAATCAGTTCATAATCATTAATTTTGCGTTTTTGTAAATGCGCCTTAATTTCTGCGTTTTCAACATTATAAAAGGCGTACCATGTATCGCCATCATGCTTTGCAACCAAGAGATGGTCAGCGCGATAACGGGATTTACTTTCGCGGCAATCGACCATTGGGTCATTAAAACCGCCGACATGACCCGAGGCGATCCATGTTTTAGGATTTTGAATGATTGCACTATCCAGACCGACGATTGAAACAGGCGTCCCATCAGGGCCGATAGGCGGAGTGACGACCATGTTTTTCCACCAGGAATCACGGACATTGTTTTTAAGCTCTGTACCCAGCGGGCCGAAGTCCCAAAAGCCATTGTAGCCGCCATAAATGTCAGACGCCTGAAAAATGAATCCACGGCGCTTACATAATGCCACGATATCTTTCATATCAATCTTTTGTGATTTTGCGTTGTCTGTCATATGAGCCCTACATTTATTCAGTAATTTTTTATTAGCGTGCCTAGGTCTCTTCTTAAAAGCAAGAGTGTTCAGGCTACAAACGTTTGATTGATATGACTTTTTGCAGTTTTTAAGATAAATTTTATAACAAATCATGCATAAAACGCATAACGGAAATGTTTTATTGACATACCTAAAAGAATCATTTATCATGCACACAATAAATTAAAAAATAAGTCGTTAAGACATTACGTAACAGAAATGGGGATGAAGCAATGAGTGTACTTAGTACAGGATCACTCGCGGGCCT
>JBGCEF010000087.1:0-15676 GCA_045106175.1 Bdellovibrionales bacterium | reverse complement strand
TGGAATTAGTGTGTTTTTCATCCAAAAAGAACGCGGTGCTTCTTCATTAAACACAAAAAGCATACCGTAATCATTGGGTATTTCGGCTCTAAACATAAGCCCTTTTGCTTGCTGTTCAGGTGTGAGGGCTAACTCAATATTGAGTTCAACTATTTCGCCGTTTTGTTTTTGTATCTTTAGAGGTTCGGTTAAACTCTCAACAACTGGCGGTGGCGGGACTTTGATTGATTCATTTGCAAACGATTGCTGTTGAGAGGAGTATATTCCAATAAAAACAGTAATTTGCAGCAATAATTTAAAGTAAAATATTAGCATTTTAATCACCCTCGTGTAAGCGATTAAGCTCTTCCAGCATAGAGGTTTGTGTAATCAGACCGATATATTTTTGCGTCTCATGGTCAATTACCGTCAGCGGCATGCCTGTTTTAGCTATCATGCTAACCCCTTCCCACGTAGGTGTTTGTGTATAGACAACGGGAAAATCTTTTCTTTCCATCACTGTATCGACAGTTAGCAAAAGCACATTTCGTAAGCGTTTTGCGATACCAGGAGCAGCAGGGATATTTACATCAACCTGCATGCCATCTTCCATTCTAAGTGATACAGGCAGAAGGTTTTTCATTAAAATATGATATGAGAGCATACCTAAAACTACGCCATCCTTGTCCAAAATAGGCGCATATTCTGTTTTTGCCTTTTTCATCTTTTTCAAAGCATCTTCAATATTTGTATCAACCTTTAAGGTTAGAGCTTTATCTGCGATGGCTGCATGGCACGGCATAGTTACTGTTCCTTGTTATATTTGTTTGATGACATGAGTGTGCTTAAAAATTCTAAAATATGCAACTGCGCGCCGTAATCGTAGAGATTGTTGTGCCCAGCCTTTTCGATTGTTACCCATGTCTTTGGTTCTGGCGCGGCTTTGTATAACTTCAGGGCGTATGCAATAGGAATGATATTGTCATTTTCAGCGTGAATAAAAAATTTCGGCATTGTTAGCTGATGAATTTTTTCGATACTTCTGTATTGGTCTTTCATTAAAAGATCGATTGGAAACATACCGTATCTTCCCTTTGCGACTTCATTTGTTCCGCTGTATGCACTTTCAAAAATGACAGCTTTGGGTGTAAATTCCGTTGCCATTTGCGTTGCTACACCTGTTCCGAGTGACTCGCCGTAAAAAATCAAATTATGTTCTTTTAGGCCAGTTTCCAAAATTGCATTAATGTGTGCGCGAGCGTCTCTATAAATCCCCTCTTCCGTTGGCTTGCCATTCACACCGCCATAGCCCCGATAGTCGGTAAAGAGCACGCCAAAGCCGCGCTTTTGGTAATGCATCAGTTTATTGACCCAATACTGATAATCTTGGCCGTTGCCATGAAAGAAGATGAGCGTTGGCATCTGCTCTTTTGCTGCCCAGTGCCATGCCTTAAATTCTATATTCTCATCCGATTTTACAGGAATAATGGTCGGAATAATTGAGGTTAAGTCTTCAATCACTGGACGCTGCCCACCGGGGAAATAGAGCATTGATCTTTGCTGAGTATATAAGATCACCATGAACCCGATATAGGTATAAAGCGCGATCATTATTATTTTAACAGCCGCTTTTTTGATCTTATTTTTAGCCATTCGTTCCCGCTTTATGCATTTTTTGATATAACTCGCTTGATGCTAACAACTCGTCATGCGTGCCTTTATCGGTAATCTCACCATTATTGATCACCAGAATTTGATCTGCATCTTGTATTGTTGATAGGCGGTGGGCAATCACGATAGTTGTACGCCCCTTTTCTAAGGCTTTAAGCGCCTTTTGAACCGCTTTTTCAGATTCGTTATCAAGCGCGGATGTTGCCTCATCAAGAAGTAATATAGGTGCGTCCCTTAGAATGGCGCGCGCGATGGATATGCGCTGTCTTTGTCCGCCGGATAATTTTACACCATCTTCGCCGACTTGTGTGTCGTATCCATGCTCCATCTCTGTGATAAAAGCATGCGCAGCGGCGGCTTTGGCGGCGGCTTCTATCTCTTCTTGTGTTGCATCAATTTTACCGTAGGCGATGTTTTCTCCGACGCTAGCGTCAAAAATTGTAATGTCTTGAGAGACGAGTGCTATATTACGTCTTAGTGATTGAATTGTAACATCGCGGATATCTTGGTCACCGATGCATATTTGTCCGTCGTGCAAATCATAAAAACGGGGAATCAGATTTAAAATTGTTGTCTTACCCCCCCCTGATGGCCCCACTAACGCTGTGACATTTCCTTTTGGCGCGGTGAATGATAACGATCTGACGGCAACATCTTCTGCGCTTTCATATTGAAATTTTGCATCTTTGAAGATGATATCGCTGTTTGGGGATTGGAGTTCTTGCGCGCTATCTTTTGATTGAATGTCCGCGTTAAGATCCAAAACGCTGAAAATTCGTTCTGCCGCACCAAGACCCATTTGGATTGCGTTATTGAGACGTGCTAGCTTTTTCATAGGTTCATACGCCATAATGAATGCTGTTAAAAACGCGCCTAATTGGCCCGCTGTCATTTCGCCGTCTGCGGCTTGATAGCCACCATAAATAATAACACCAAATAAAATCAGGCCTACCAAAACTTCATTAACAGGCGTTGATAATTGCCCTACACGTACGGCTTTTAAATTCATCTTACGCACAGCCATAATAGAGGTATTGGCGCGTTCTTTTTCATGCGCTTCCATCCCGTATGCTTTAACCACGCGAATGCCTTGAAACACTTTTGCAAGTTTATCGGAGAGATGCGCAACGTCCCCTTGGAGTGTTTTTGAAATTTGGCGTATTTTTTTACCCAGGTAAGCGACAAAAATAGCTGCAAATGGGAAAACTATCATAGCAGCGCTTGCTAGGGTTGCCTCCTGATAGAACATGACGCCAATAAGCAAAATTAGCGTTAGGAAGCTGCGCCCTACCCCCATGAGCATATCTGATATGGTGCTGCGTAAAACATTGACGTCATTTACGATCAATGACATTAAACGGGCGCTTGGATTATTGTGGAAGAAGGCCAAATCGAGACTTAAGAAATGGCTAAATACGTGTTTTTGTATATCGCCAATCATAAATTGGCTGACTTTATTCATGAAAATAACAGATGCGTAGCTTGCCGCGCCGCGTATGCAGAATGCTAGCAAGAATACTGTTGCAACCGGAATGATCATAGATTCATCCTGACCATTGATCACGTCATCTAAGATGGGTTGCATCATTTGCGCGATGCCAGCCGTTGTGGCCGCAACGATAGCCGAACAGATCAGCGCGATGATCAGTAACCCCTTATATGGAAAGACATAGTTTTTTACTATTCTTTTCAGTAGATTAAGTGAGTTTCGCTGTGGCGGTGCAGCATTAGATGCGTTATCGTTCTCCATAAGGTATGTGTTATAATTAAATCTGAGAAGACTGCAAGTTTGCATTCTTTTTTGTTCTCAAGACGAAGGCCATAATAAACACTCATGATAGACGACGATACAGACGAAAACACAGCAGAAAACCTTGATCAAGATACGCTTCAGCAACGACTTGACCAGCTTGATCAAGAAGATGGCGATAAGCAAATCTTTGATAAGAATGAGCCAGATGATTTTAAACCAGGCATTGGCTTATCCTTGGGGAGTGGCATGGCGCGTGGCTTTGCGCATATTGGCGTGCTGAATTGTCTTTTGAGACATGGTATTCAGCCAAGTGTCGTTACAGGTACATCAATGGGGGCTGTCGTTGGGGCATGCTATTTAGCGGGACGTCTCGGCGCGTTGGAAGAATGGTCTACGTCGCTTAATCGCGTGAAAATTTTATCTTATCTGGATTTACGTGTCAGAAGCGCGGGCATGATCGGCGGAAAGAAGCTTAACAAGCTTTTGAATGAACATTTTTCGGATATGTATATCGAAGATTTGCCGCATCCATTTATTGCTATTGCATCCGATCTGGTAACAGGCCACGAAGTTTGGCTTCGTAAAGGTAGTTTGATTGAAGCCATGAGTGCCTCTTTTGCGCTTCCTGGGGTTTTTCCTCCTGTGGTGCGTAATGGTCGGTTGTTGGTTGATGGTGCGCTTGTTAACCCTGTTCCAGTGGCACCAGCACAAGCGATGGGTGCGCGCATGACGATTGGTGTCGATTTAAACACGGATATCATTGGTAAAGCCGCAAAGCCTGGACAGGCGTTTCCTACGGTTGCGGGGTTTGACGTTTTTGATGAAAAGGATATCCCTAAAGAGGAGCAAACCAAGCTTAAAGGTGGTATGGCACGGCGTTTATTTAGTCGTAAAAAAGATGCACCGAGTTTATTTGGTGTGATGGTATCCGCTCTTGGGATTATGCAAGATCGCATGACACGTTCACGCCTTGCGGGTGATCCACCCGATATTCATATTAAACCGCAGATTGGGCATATTGGCCTTTTGGAATTTGAAAAGGCGGAAGAGTTGATTGCGCTTGGCGAAGAGGCCACGGAAAAATGCATCCCGGAAATCAAAGAAGCAATGAAACTTTTTTTACGTTACGAATAAATAGAACTTAACGGGTTAAAATAATTTTCGTTTCTTATGTTTACGATCAGGAAGCGGATCACCCCATTCTAATTTCCCAACCATATATTTTGGCATAACGTTGTTATATTGTTTCGATAACAAGTTCAGGGCTTTATTTACCGCGGCGGGGTCTTTTGCCCCTTTAAAGACATGAGAATGTAAGCCTGTTCTGACTAAACATGTATCAATATTAACCAGATGGCCGCCCGTAATATCATGGGTCATGGAATCCCCTATGACGATGGTTTGACCTGGGTAAATATCTTTGGCTTGTAATTTTTTAATACAGCTTTGGAATATCGGTTGATGCGGTTTGCCAATATAATGAACAACACCACCAAAATCAGCGTATCGACGAGCGATTGTGCCTGCGCCCATAATGCTTTGGCTTCCCATCACGCCAAGGCTATCGGGGTTTGCACATAAAGCGGTTAGCTGTTTTCTAACTGCTTTTTTTAAGTTGGGCTCATAATCTTCCAGTGTTTTTTCTGGTGCATCTGATCCACTTATGATCATGAAATCTGCTTCCATGGGGTCTGCTACGACTTTTAGGTTAAGGCCATCGACGATTGTGCTATCGTTACCGCGACTAATGACAAAAACTTTGGTTCCCAAGTCTTTGAAAAAATCTTCTGATTGATCGCTCAATCCTTGCCACGTCATTTCACCAGATGTGATGATTTCGTCATAAAGGCTTGGCCCGATACCAACTTTTTTCAAACGATCTTTATTGATTTCTGCGCGCTTGCCAGAATTTGATAAGATTA
The DNA here is from genome assembly GCA_045106175.1 of Bdellovibrionales bacterium. Classification (GTDB taxonomy): domain Bacteria; phylum Pseudomonadota; class Alphaproteobacteria; order Micavibrionales; family Micavibrionaceae; genus TMED27. Next base: position 10,351 of record JBGCEF010000087.1, on the reverse strand, counting down.
TGATGTGCTTTTGTCTGGCTTTTAGCTCTTTCAAGCAATCCACAACACCGTCGTAAGCTTTCTCACCATCATGGAGAACACCCCATTGATCGATAATGAAGCCCATGTAGCTATCTGAGATATCAGAAATACCGCGGCAGAATTTAGTTTTATTTAATGAATTAATCATGATGGCAGGACACCCGAATTGTTGGACCTTATTATCATTGTTTTTACCCCTTGAATCAATATCCATTATTGACGGATAAAGATTAATGTAAGGTTAGCGTGTTTTTGCTATTCTGCCGCTGCGATTTGCGCATTTTTTTCTTTGATTTTCAATGTGTAAGCTTTGACTTCGCGACGAATAACACCCGCCAACAACAACATGCCAATGATATTAGGGATACCCATTGAGAAAATCATTGAATCTGTAAACAGGATTATGCTGTCTAGCTGCGTTGAGGCACCGATGATGATACATAAGCAGAAGAAAATCTTGTAGAGCAATTCCACCCACGCTTTATCTCCGAATAAGAATGTTACACTTTTTACGCCGTAATAAGACCATGTGATCATTGTGGAATATGCAAACAAAAAGACCGCGACTGCAAGGACGTAAGGAAACCATGAGACACCGCTTGCAAGAGCAGCTGATGTTAATTCGACTCCCGCCATTCCATCTACATTTTCATAGACGCCTGATATTACAATCACCAATGCAGTGACCAAACAGATAATGATCGTATCGATGAACGGGCCAAGCATGCCGACCATTCCTTGGCTAACTGCGTCGTCTGTGTTTGCGTTGGCATGGACAATGGCGGCGGAGCCTAAACCTGCCTCATTGGAAAACGCCGCGCGTTGCACCCCGACAAGTAACACACCCAAAAGACCGCCAAAACCGGCAGAGAGGCTAAATGCTTCGCTGAAAATAATGCCCATTGCGGATGGAATATTGGCGTAATGAATGCCAATGACGATAAAGCCTGCGATTAAATATAAAACTCCCATGGCGGGGACTAATTTTGATGCAACATTGGCGATTGATTTGATGCCGCCAATAATGACAACACCAACCATGAATGCGAGAGCAATACCAAAGAGCCAGCCTTTTCCGTCTAGTGGTCCATCTTCACCGCCGGAGACGCTGTAGAGCATTTCGAAGGCCTGGTTAGCTTGGAACATATTTCCGCCTCCTATTGATCCGCCAATACAGCAAATTGCGAAGAAAACAGCCATAAATGATCCTAAATACGGAATGTTATGGTGGGCGAAAGCTTCCTTCAGGTAATACATTGGCCCACCGGAAATTCCTTTATTTTTGCCAGATTCGACTTTCTTACGATATTTCACAGCTAACATCACTTCGGCAAATTTTGTACTCATCGAGAAAAAGGCCATAACGATCATCCAAACAACGGCCCCCGGTCCACCGACGGATACTGCAACGGCAACACCTGCGATATTCCCTAAACCGACTGTTCCCGATAGCGACGTTGCCAGCGCTTGAAAACGACTGATCTCTCCGCTTTTTTTCTCATTGGGATCATCATATTTGCCGCGTAAGACATCAATCGCATGTTTAAAATAGCGGAAATTGATAAAACCAAGATAAACCGTGAAGAATACGGCCGCGCCAGCAAGCCAAAGAAGTATCAGCATGATATTAAGATCATCGTTGATTGATATACTATAGAAAATCACCGATGCTATTGCGTCCGCAATAGGGGCAAAGCTTTCGTCAATTATTGTATCAATACTCATAAATCCTCACTTCCAGATTTAAGCATACTGAATTGTTTGAGGAATTAAAGGTCTTGGGCAAAAACTGTACACACTAGGTGCATGGATGAGCCGTTTATAAATTGTTTAGCCGCGGCACAATGGTTTTGAAACAGGGTGTGATTCATATATGGTTGCAGCCCATTTACGGATATCATCACGCTGCATATCGCTGGCATTAATAACTCTGGGTGCGTATTTTGAACAGAAGATATCCGGACGCATTCCCGCAGCATCTTTAGAAATTTTATTCGCGTAGCCTGTTCTTAACGTATTGATGTCGGCTTCTGGATTATTGCTTCCATTTTGACGAAAATGCTTTAGCAAGATTTTTTCGTAAGTTGCAAACAAATCACCGTGATCGGCAGTAAATCTGCGATATTTACCGTATAAATTAATTCCTGCTTTTGCACCCATATGCGTACAATTCAGTCCAATAACCATTAATTCGCTGTGAATGCGAATGCCCTGCTCGGCTTCAGCTTCGGCGTCGGAATAACAATTTGCGTGGGAATAAGAAGGCAATGCCAGCAAAACAATAAAAAACAAAAATCTAACCATATTTGGATTTATAGGCGCTGGCGTTTTCATTTGTCCAGTAATAAATCTTGATTTTTATCGCAAATTTCTTGATAAACACATGCTATGAGCACAGAAGCGATCAAACCAGCCAATATTAAGCCTCCCAAGGGCCAAGGAATTAAGAAGCTATTTATCAAAACTTGGGGGTGTCAGATGAATGTTTATGACAGCCATCGTATGGCGGATATTTTGATGCCCTTTGGATACCAACCGACGGAAACTCCGGATGATGCAGATATGGTGATTTTGAATACCTGCCATATTCGTGAAAAGGCCACCGATAAAGTGTTTTCTGATCTTGGTCGTTTGCGCCCGTTAAAAGATAAAAAAGAAGCCAAAGGCGAGCAAATGGTTATGGCCGTTGCAGGTTGCGTAGCACAAGCCGAAGGTGATTTTATTTTGGAGCGTGCGCCGTATGTCGATATGGTTTTTGGTCCGCAGACTTACCATGAATTGCCGGAAATGATGGCAAAAGTAATCGGTGCGTATGGTAAAGAGCGTGTTGTAAATACAGAATTCCCTGAAGACAGTAAATTCGATAAACTTCCTGAAGAACATAAATCACAAGGCTCCTCTGCATTTTTATCGATTCAGGAAGGTTGCGATAAGTTTTGCGCATTTTGTGTTGTTCCTTATACACGTGGTGCGGAATATTCACGCACGGCGCAAGAAATTATTGATGAGGCAAAATGGCTTGTTGATAATGGCACGTTAGAAATTACGCTGCTTGGTCAGAATGTGAATGCGTTTCATGGCACAGGACCTGATGGAAGCACTTGGGGTTTAGCCAAGTTAATTGAAGAGATTGCGGAAATCGATGGTTTGGAGCGTATTCGTTACACAACTTCTCATCCGCGGGATATGGATGATGATTTAATTGCGGTGCATGCTCACCCGAAATTAATGCCGTTTTTGCATCTTCCTGTTCAATCAGGGTCAGATAAGATTTTAAAAGCGATGAACCGTAAACATACATCCGATCATTATCGCGATGTTATTGCAAAACTTCGTCAGGCGCGCCCTGATCTGGCGTTTTCTTCGGATTTTATTGTGGGCTTCCCTGGTGAGAGCGAAGAGGATTTTGAGGAAACAATGCGTTTAACACGGGATGTAAAATGGGCGTCGTGTTATTCATTTTGTTATTCTGCGCGTCCAGGAACGCCAGCGGCCAATATGCAAATGTTAGTCCGTGAAGATATTGCGAAAGAACGTCTTGCGCGTCTTCAATCGCTTATTGATGAGCAACAGAAAGACTTTAACGCAAAGACAGCCGGTCTTACGATGTCTGTTTTATTAGATCGCAAAGGTAAACGTCAGGGACAATTACAAGGGCGCTCCCCTTATAACCAATCGGTCTATTTAGAGGCAAATGATCGTCTTTTGGACACGATTGTTGATGTTCATATTACGCAAGCCTTTGATAAGTCGCTCACGGGAAATATTGTCACAAATGAAAGCGTTTTGAAAAACGTTCAAAAATAAGCTTTTTTGTGCTATAATAAAGACTTAACAAATAGCAGGATGATATTTGGCAAACACGTCTAAAACATTAGAATTTCCCGATAACGGCATGGCGGCGTTATTGTTTGGAATGAATAATGAAAACCTCACCTATCTAGAAAATTCTCTTTCCATCGCAATTCATGACCGCGGTAATCAGGTTAAGTTGTCTGGTGATGCCGATGGTGTAGGTTTTGCCGAGACAATTTTAAATGATTTATGGCGTGACATTGAAAAAGGTGATGCCGTTCGAACAGCGGATATTGATGCCAAGCTCCGTTTCCTGCAGAATGGTGACATGCCGAATGCATCCAATGACGAGCGCAAAGAAATTACAATTAAAACCAAGAAAAAGCGGATTAAGCCACGCTCGCCTAATCAAGCGAAATATCTACGTTTAATTGATAAACATGAAATGGTTTTTGGACTGGGCCCTGCGGGAACAGGTAAGACTTATCTCGCGGTTGCGATGGGTGTTTCGGCGTATTTAAATGGTGATGTTGAACGTTTGATATTTACGCGTCCTGCGGTTGAAGCAGGTGAAAATCTTGGGTTTCTCCCCGGTGATTTACAAGAAAAAGTCGATCCCTATTTACGCCCTATTTACGATGCGCTTCACGATATGTTGCCGATGGATTTTTTGATTAAAAAAATGGAATCCGGTGATATTGAAGTTGCGCCGCTTGCGTTTATGCGTGGGCGAACGCTCTCGAATGCTTTTGTAATTTTAGACGAGGCGCAAAATGCGACAACAACACAAATGAAAATGTTTTTAACGCGTATTGGTGAACGATCACGCATGGTCGTTACAGGTGACCTGACGCAAACGGATCTTCCCAAAGGGATTAAATCAGGCTTACGTGATGCGTGTGATACATTGGCGCATGTTGACGACATTGCGTTTCATCATTTCAAACCCGGCGATGTTGTTCGACATAAATTGGTCAGCAAAATTGTTGATGCTTATGAGAACAAACAATAATTGACGGTTTTATTAACGTGAGCATTACAATCGATACAGACATGCAGTCAGATGGCTGGCCAGATCATTCAACGGATATTGTTGAACAAGGCATTCACGCTGTACTTAAACATGAAAACATTGATGAAGCCGAGGCGAGTGTCGTTTTGGCCGATAATGATTTTGTGCAATCGCTTAACCGTGATTATCGCGACAAAGATAAGCCTACCAATGTCCTATCCTTTCCTCAAAACCTTCCTATGATGGGCGATCTTGTGTTTGCTTATGGTGTTGTTGTGAAAGAGTCACAAGAGCAATCGAAATCTTTTGAGGATCATCTTTTACATCTTAGCGTGCATGGGAGTCTGCATCTTTTGGGTTATGATCATATTGATGATGACGAGGCAGACATCATGGAAAGCAAAGAAATTGAGATATTGGGCGTTATGGGGGTAAAAAACCCCTATGAAATTTTATGATTTATGCGATAGTAAAAATACTATGAAACTACTTTCTATTATTAAAACGTTTTTCGCGCCGAAGCAGCAGGACACGTCACTTCGCGATGCTATCGAAGAATATATAGAAGAGCCTGATAATTTTGCTCTTGAAGCTATGGACTCTGAAAGCCTCCATGAGCGTGCGCTGCTTTCAAATATCTTAGCGCTGCGCGATATTAGTGTTGATCGTGTTATGGTTCCACGAGCGGATATCGTTGCGGTAGATTCCAGCGCATCAACCGAAGATTTATTTGCAGTGATTGCAGATAGTCAAGTGAGCCGACTCCCCGTCTTTAAAGATAACCTTGATAATGTTATTGGCACAATTCACCTAAAAGATATTTTATCCGCGCAAGCCAAAGGTGAAAATTTCATCATTTCGGATAACATTACAGAAATTCCGATTATATCGCCCTCTATGCCGATTTTAGATTTATTGTTAACAATGCGACAAAGCCGTCGTCATATGGCCTTGGTTGTTGATGAATATGGCGGGATCGATGGGTTGATTACGATTGGTGATATTGTTGAAAGCGTGCTGGGTGAAATTGAAGACGAGCATGATACGCAAGAAGACCCGCAGCTTTTACCAGCCGATGATGGCTCTATTATTGCGGATGCGCGTGTTAGTATCGAGCATTTCGAAAGTGAATATGGGACATTATTAAGCGATGATGAGCGAAGCGAAAGCGATACGCTTGGTGGCCTGGTCTTTACCATTGCCGGACGCATTCCTGTGCGTGGAGAAGTTTTGACGCATGACAGCGGCATGGAATTTGAAATTATGGACGCCGACCCACGTCGTATTAATGTAATGCGCATTCGTAATATTCCCGAAAGCATTGCGGCGGAATAGTCCATCGCGTTATAAGCGTTGTGCATGACACATTTTTTAAATCATCGTTATTTCTCTTCTCTTTTATGTTTTTTAAGCGGGTGCTTGTGCGCGGTTTGTATGGCGCCATACAATATATGGCCTGTGTTCATAATTGGTTTTGCGGTTTTATATTACTTCATTCATCAATCAAAAAGCTACCGCGGGGCCTTTTGTTATGGATGGCTTTGGGCGTTTGGATATTTTCTATTTAGTCTTTATTGGGTTGGGAATGCCTTATTGGTTGATGACAACCCTTATAAGTGGGCATGGCCTTTGGCTGTTTGTGGGCTACCTGCCCTTCTTTCGTTTTTTAATGGGCTTGCGTGTCTATTTGCAAAGCGCTTTATGGCGATGGATCGATGGCACGGATATCTTGGCTTCGTATCGATCTTAAGCCTCAGCGAATTTGCACGCGGGCATCTTTTTACAGGATTTCCATGGAATCTTTATGGTTATAGCTGGATTGGGTGGTTGGATGTCGCGCAGATTGCCGCTCTTGAAAGTATTTATTTTTTGACGTTCTTGACACTTTTTTGGCTGAGCTTTTTGGGATTTTTTATGGTCTGTAAAGCTAAGGCAGATCGATTTTATATCTTCGTTATCATCGTTATTAGTTTTGCTTGTTCTCTTACCTTTGGTCATTTCGCGCTTAAGCAGGATGTTACGTTCGAAGAAACACATATAAAGATTGTTCAACCCAATACAAAGCAATCGGAAAAATGGCAGCGCGATAAAATGCATGGGCATTTTCAAGTCGCGCTTAATTTATCGCAATCCGGCAAGGTTAACGCACCGCAAACACTTATTATTTGGCCCGAAACAACGTTAAGCCCAGCTTTTTTTAATGCGCCTTATTACCGTCAATCTATTTCAGATATGCTGGGGGCGCATGACAATGCCGTTCTTATGACGGGGGCGTTAAGGCGTGAGAGCGATCAATATTTCAATTCGTTAGTGACGCTTGGGCCAGATGATAAGATTTTGCACATATATAATAAATCTCATTTGGTTCCTTTTGGTGAATATATTCCATTTCAAAATTATATCCCTATTCCAACCGTGACTCAGTTTTCAGGATTTGAAAAAGGGGGTGGTCCAAAATCTTTGTCATTATTTGATAGTTTGGCTTATAGCCCCCTGATTTGTTATGAAATTTTATTTCCTGGTAAAGCGGTTCCTGAGGGTAATCAGAATGACGATAATGTCGATTTTATAGTTAATGTCACCAATGATGCGTGGTATGGCACCAGCCCAGGCCCTTGGCAGCATCTTACAAAGGCGCAATTTAGAGCGATTGAAGAGGGTAAACCTGTTCTTCGCGCGGCAAACACAGGTGTTTCAGCCATTATCGATCCTTACGGAAGGTTTGTTATGCACACGAATCTTTTTGAAGCTGCATCTTTGGAACATGCGCTCCCCGCCAAGAGCGTTTATCAAGCAACATATATTCCGAAGATTTTGCTATTTCCTTTACTACCGCTTGCTTTCGTGTTGTTTGCGCTTTTCAGAACTACAAAGATGTATTTTTTCCAAAAACGTAATAACATTCATAAATTGTAATATTAAACATTAATATACCTAAGGTTAGTTGCGCACTTTCATAATAATTAGTAAAAGATGTTAAAGTTTAAATTTGTTTTAACTCTAGTGTTTTTTTTGACAATTTAAGCTTACGAACCGTTTATTTAAAATTTGCGTATGAAGAAGTAAAAGTACTATGACCAAAAGAAAAACCAAAGGTACACCTGATAATGTTGATGTTCATGTTGGCCAAAGGCTCCGCGTTCGTAGATCTTTGCTTGGCCTCAGTCAAGAAAAGCTTGCAGATGCTATCGGCTTGACGTTTCAACAAATTCAAAAATATGAGCATGGTGTCAATCGCATTAGTGCGGGGCGTTTGTTTCAATTTAGCAAAATTTTAGATGTACCCGTTGCGTATTTTTACGATCAAATTGGTAATAATTCTGAAACAGCCAATGTTGGCTTGTCTGATAATGAGCAAGAGTCGTTTAGTCATGATGGTGATGTTATGCAGCGTAAGGAAACCATTGAGCTTGTGCGCGCATATTATTCTGTAGACGATCCAAATAAACGTAAAGAAATGCTTCGTTTCATAAAAACGATGACCGACGTCTCACAGGATTAGAAATCTCCATCATAAATTTCATTCGATTTGTCTTGAACCGTTGGTGAACAAAGACTAGTGTTCTTTTGAATTATTATTTGAATGGAAAGAATTTTATGACACAGCCTTTAGCCAAAGTGGATCCCATGACACAAGTAGAGACAAAAACCGATCTAACCGATTATTTTTTCACCAGTGAATCTGTATCCGAAGGTCACCCTGATAAGATATGTGACCGTATATCGGATGCGGTTTGTGATTTATTTTTAGCCGCTGATCCGCAAAGCCGTGTTGCTTGTGAAACTCTTGTAACAACAGACACCGTCGTTCTTGCGGGAGAGACACGTGGCCCTGATAACATTACTAAAGATGATATTGAAGCAGCTGCGAGGCGTGCAATCAAAGATATTGGTTATGAGCAAGAAGGCTTTCATTGGGATACTGCCAATGTTCAGGTTTTATTGCACAAGCAATCCGTTGATATTGCACAAGGCGTGGACGCTGGAACGGGCATTGATAAAGAAGAAGGCGCAGGCGACCAAGGTATTATGTTTGGGTACGCTACACGTGAGACAGAGGCATTGATGCCTGCTGCTATTCATTATTCTCATGAGATTTTACGAGGCCTTGCGGATGCGCGCCACAATGGAATCATTACAGGGATTGAGCCTGACTCAAAATCTCAAGTCACGCTTGAATATCGTGATGACAAACCTGTGCGCGCCACATCTGTGGTTGTATCTACGCAGCATACAGAAGATATGAGCCATGACGATGTTAAGGCTGCTGTGCTTCCGTATATTGAGCGTGTTCTTCCAGAAGGATTTATGCCACCGGAAGAAGAGGTTTATATCAACCCAACTGGGCGTTTTGTTATTGGCGGTCCGGTTGGTGATGCTGGTCTGACTGGACGTAAGATTATTGTTGATACGTACGGTGGAGCGGCGCCGCATGGTGGTGGTGCGTTTTCAGGAAAAGATCCTACAAAGGTTGACCGCTCTGCGGCTTACGCTGCGCGCTATCTTGCTAAGAATGTGGTTGCGGCCGGATATGCGGATGGTTGTACTATTCAGCTTGCTTATGCGATTGGTGTTTCTAAGCCTCTTGGTTTCTACGTGAATACACATGGAACAGGCACAGTCCCAGAACAAGAGATTATCAAAGCACTAACAGGATTGGTTGATCTTTCTCCGCGCGGTATTCGTGAGCATCTTGATCTTCATAAGCCCATTTATGAGCGCAGCGCGTCCTATGGACACTTTGGCCGTACACCGGATGCGGATGGCGGTTTCTCATGGGAGAAGACTGACCTCGTTGATCAGCTGCAAAAGATCATTGGCTAATTCATCCGATCAAAACCAGAAACGCGTTTATGGGCGTCGTCAGGGGCGTCCATTGAACACTTCGCGAAAGGCTGTTTTGGAAACAGTTTTACCCGAAGTTGTAATTGAAGAGCGTTATTTAACCGAAAATGCAGATTTGGAGCCATGTGCCATTTTTGATGCAGGCTTTGATGAATGCTGGTTTGAAATTGGATTTGGCTCGGGGGAGCATCTTGTTGGCTTGATGGACCTCAATCCCCAAAATGCATATATCGGCGCAGAGCCTTACATTAACGGTATGACGTCATTTTTAAAAGATATCGAAGATATGGCGAAAGAGCGTGTTCGTGTGCATATGGATGATGCGATGATAGTGGCCAATTCGCTCGCGGATAATTCGCTTGATGGAATGTATGTGCTTAACCCCGATCCGTGGCATAAAAAACGTCATTATAAACGGCGGATCATTCATCAAGACAATCTTGATGTCTTTGCACGTATTTTAAAACCTAGCACGCCGTTAATTATGAGCACCGATGTGCCTGACCTTGCTGATTGGATGGTCACGCAAGCCATGATGCATGATGCATTTGAATGGGAAGCAAAATGTGCCAATGATTGGCGCGTACCGCCAAAAGATTGGATCACGACGCAATATGAAACCAAGGGTGCGAAAAATTCGCAGAGTATGATTTATTTGTTTTTTAAGCGAAAATAACT
>JBGCEF010000086.1:0-16265 GCA_045106175.1 Bdellovibrionales bacterium | reverse complement strand
GACCGTTAACGGCCTTACCATTTATCTGGATGGTGACGTTTTGTATGTTACGGGGGAAGATGATCAAGGCGGACAGCGATGGAATGACGCCAATATTAATAGCACGCAAATTCCAAGCGGGGCTGTTAACATTGTACCCGGTCAAACCTATCACGTTGCATTCGTCTACAATGCTGCCACCGACAGCTTTAGCGGTTATTTAGACGGTGTTTTAATGAATTCAGTTGGCACGGATGGCGCAGCAAACTTCCCATCGCATAGTGGCGATATTGGGATTGGCGGCGTGAATGGGGGAGTACAATTCCATGATGGCGAAAACAACACGGGTAACGGGTTTAATTTCGCAGGGCGTATTTCAGATGTCGCCATTTATAACCGTGCCCTGTCAGTATCCGAGCTTAGTGATCACGCCAACAGCCTCGAAGGCACAACATCTCTTGTTTCCTTAAATCGTGAATATAACGCTATATTAGAACAAATTGATCGACTTGTCGTTGATGCGCAGTATCGCGGGATTAATCTATTAGGCGGTGAAGACCTCACTACGTTCTTTAACGAAGACAATACAAGCTTTCTAGTTACAGAGGGGCAAGATTTTACATGGCAATCCCTTGGGTTGTTAGACCGCGAGTTTGATTCGCTTGCCAGCATACAAAATATTTTTGATCGTATTCGACCAGCCATTCTTAAAGTGCGTGACTTTGGCCGCACACTTACGAATGACCTCGGCGTGATTAACAATCGTCGTGATTTTACAGATGAGACAATTATCGCATTACGCGGTGGAGCGGACGATTTAACATTGCTCGACCAAAACCAAGAAGGAGCCTCATTATTAGCGGGTCAAACTAGACTTGAACTCGCAACAACTTCGCTATCTCTAGCAGCGCAAAGCCAAGCTTCCACGCTTACGTTGTTTGAATAGTGTATTGGTGGGATAAAAATGGAAAACACATGTGTTTTTTTAACAAAGTATTCATTTTTATGCTATATTCTAAAGATAGTCCAAAGTATTTGGGCTTTTGCAGGAAGCAAATTAAAACCTAGAAAAGGAGAAAGACTATGTCTTCTGATGTCGTACTAACCTCAGCTCTGAGGAACAACCTACTGTCATTGCAAAGTACACAACGTCTTATTGATGATACGCAGCTGCGTCTCGCAACAGGACTAAAAGTGAACTCCGCTTTAGACAATCCACAAAACTTCTTCGCTTCACAAAGTTTGAACAACCGCGCGAGTGATCTTAGCCGTCTTTTAGATGGTATCGGTCAGTCAATTCGTACTGTTGAAACTGCTGATGCGGGTGTTACTGCTTTAACAAGCCTTATTGAGCAAGCGCAATCTATCACAAACCAAGCACGTGATGAATTGGCAGCCTCTGAAGGTGAAGCGCGCCTTGTTGGTGAAGTTGATCTTCGTGATCTTGCCACTGGTGATCTTGTTGCCGATCTTGGTATTGCTGACGGTGCAACGTTAGACATTACCACTACAGACAATGCGGGTAACCAGATTACTCAGCAGGTTACAATTGATGCCGGTGACACAGCCGAATCATTTGCTGCTGAAATTACAAACGCATTTGCCGATAACGAAGCTGGCGAAATTTCTGCGAGTGTTAATGATCAAGGTCTTTTGGTTATTGAAAGCGCAGATGGTCGTAGCTTCCGTCTTATTGATGAAGCAACTACAGCGATTACACAGGCCGGACTTGATGCCCTTGGTATTGGCGATTTCTTCGCTACTGAAGCGCGTACAGCCGGAGGTGGTACTACAGATCTTGCCGCAACGATTGTTGCCGGTAATGAGCTTACTTCGATCTCATTGTTCGAAGGTGGTGGTGACATTGTGGAAGCTGGTGATGCTATCGCAGGCGCTGTATACACAGATGCTGATGGTAATACCGCGCTTGACCTTGATGCTGCTGCTACACTTGGCCTTACAGTCAATCTTGCAGATGGTACAAACGTTACTTTTGCAGGTGCTGCTGGTGAAACATTCCAGGATTTCGTTGACAATGTTAACGGGAACGCAAACTTGGATGGTTTTGTTGAAGCTAGCTTTAACAGTGACACAGGCCAGCTTAGCTTGACATCTTTAAGTGACGAAGTTGACAGCGTTGAGATTAACATTGCGGCTGCAGCTGCGGCTGATACGTTTGCACTTGGTTTTGGTGACCCTACTGGTAATCTTGACCCGGTTGTCAATGTTGGTGGTGGTGCGGAAGATATTGCATTCCGCTTCAGTAACTCAACATCTGCTTTGGATGCTTTAGCTAATGACTACAACACGCTTCGCTCACAGATCGATGATCTTGTGAATGATGCCCAGTATCGTGGTATTAACCTTTTGAATGGTGATGATTTGACAACATTCTTTAACGAGAATAACTCAAGCCAGCTTACAACTGAAGGTGTCGACTTTACTGCGAACGGTCTTAGCTTAACTGAAGCAACATTCCGTAGCTCAGAGCAAATTGAATTGACAGCGACGCAGTCACGCGAAGCGTTGAACAATGTTCGTGCATTCGGATCTTCTCTTGCGAACGACTTGGCGATTATCACTACACGCCGCGACTTCACAGAGCAGACAATTAACACACTTCGTGCAGGTGCTGATGATCTTACGGTTGCAGACCAAAACGAAGAAGGTGCTAATTTGCTTGCACTTCAGACACGTCAGACATTGGGTGTTACATCCTTGTCACTTGCGTCTCAGTCACAGCAGTCAGTGCTACGTTTGTTCTAATCAAACGATTTATAAAATTATGCGGGCATTGCCCGATCTACATAAAGGGCCTAGGCAGAAAGCCAAGGCCCTTTCTATTTTTGCGGTACAGCTTTGTCCTTATTAAAGAATCTTATTGCGAATACTCCCCCTGTTTAAAGATTTATTTTTACGACAAATCTTTACTTTTCTTTCAACGATATCGTGATATCATTATATTATAGATGCAGAATGCGTTCGTTTAGCAAAAGGAAGAAGTCCAATGGCCCTTGTAATAGATCTCAAACCAGGTGAAAAAATTCTAATTGGTAACGCTGTGATTACCAATGATTCGCAGAGAACGCGGCTTCATATCGCCGGACAATCCCCGATTATTCGTGAAAAAGATGTTTTAAAAGAAGAGGAAGCAGACACGCCATGCAAGCGTGCCTATTTTTTGATTCAGTGCATGTATTTATCAGACACCCCACAAGATTATCATGAACGTTATTTTGATCTGGTTAGCGAGATTCAGACAGCTTCACCATCATCCAGTATATTTTTCATGCAAATCAATGATGAAATTATTAATGGAACATATTACAAGGCCCTTAAGCTGGGCAAGGAATTGATCGAACATGAAAGAGAGCTTTTAGGACATGCCGCCGAATAACACGCCTAACAATCCATATGCACAGGCTGCGCATGCTTATGGCGATAATGCGCAAAAAAACACACCTGACCAACGTGAATTAGAATCGCGCATATTACTGAAATCCGCAAAGATGTTGAGTGACCTTCAAACAGGACTAGAAGATGCCGATGCTGACCTTATTGAAAGCACGTTGAAGTATAACCGTCAGATATGGATGATGTTTTATGATACAGCCTTAGAAAACCCGGATAATAATAGGCCCAATGATTTACGTAGCAATATTATAAATTTGGCAAATTTCATATTTAAACGTGAAGTTGACATCATAAGTGAGCCGACAAAACAAAAATTTGACGTGTTGATCAATATTAATCGTGAAATTGCTGCTGGCTTGATGACACAAGCTAAATCAGAAGAACAAAATTCCGATCCCAATACATAACAAGACATCTAATATGCACATTTTATTTTGCATAGATATTATTATTAACAATCATGTATGAGTTTTAAGCGGTTACGCTAACCGAACTTTGAGATGGTGCGGGAGCATTACTCGATGCAAATGCGACTGTTGCAAGTTGCGCATCAGATGAGCTTACACCCTGAGGCGCTTGCAATGTTGCAATCGCACCAGCATCAAAAGTTTGCACCGGTACAGAAGGTGCCTGGTCTTGCGTTCCTGTTAATTCTGATTGGCGCGTGCTTGATGCGGATTCGCGTGCTTGTTGCGCTTGGATCGCTCTCAAACGTGATTCTGATGGGAATTGATTAACAACATCACCCGTAGATGCATCACGAATTTGAAGAATCGCTTGATTAGAGCCACTATCTATCGCTACACGCGGGCTTATGAAAGGGGCAGCAGGTGGTGGCGCAGCTTGCTGGGCTTGTGGTTGAGCAACAGCTGTGCTGGCTTGCTCGATTGTTGCTCGAGACAGCGTATTATTAGCTATAATTGTGTTTACTGCATCTACCATTTTTCTAACCTACTGAAAAAGCTTATTAAAAAATCTAAAAAACTTATCAGATATATTACCCTACTATCATTGTATCGCTACTAGATGGAAAAGTCAAGAAATTATCGTATCTCATAAAAACATCCACAATCTATATTTCTTATTTAAAACAGTAATTTAGACGTTTTTTTAGAATCAATCGCAGAAGATTGGAAAATACTATGGCAAATACATACACCTCTTTGAAAGCAATGGCGCAAGCAAAATTACGAAAATTACGACTCGATCAATAGATTTTAAACTGTTTCCGTATTATAATAATGATATAGTTTATTTGCCAGAACGTTATTTTTGGCTTATTTTGTTATTAGAATATTCTAATTCTATGTCATCTTCTTCCTTCCTACGGCGTGACATAACCTTGCAGATAGACTGTGCATGAACTAAGAGATCGAATGCGTGAATAGTTTTTTAGAAACACTTAAACAAATAGGTCCCTCTAAGCTAGGGATTATGGCTGCCATTCTTGTCGGCCTAGTTCTGTTTTTTGTTTTTGTATCATTCCGTATTTCTGCACCAGAAATGCAGCTTTTATATTCCGATCTTTCGACGTCGGATTCCGGGGCTATTGCGGCCAAATTAGAAGAGAATACTATTCCTTATGAAGTATCGCCGGATGGCGGTCGCATTATAGTGCCCGAAGCCGATGTGGGGCGTGCGCGACTTTTGCTTGCTGAGGCAGGCTTGCCGAATGGCGGTTCATTAGGGTATGAAATTTTTGATAAGGATGCTGGTTTTGGTACGACAAATTTTGTTCAAAACGTAAAACAAGTCCGCGCGCTTCAGGGTGAATTAGGGCGAACGATAAGCTCGCTTGATTCAGTGCGCAGCGCGCGTGTTTTGCTTGTGCTACCACAACGTGAACTTTTTAGTCGTGACAGCCGCCCACCCAGCGCCAGTGTCTATATTGGGTTAAGACCAGGATCACAAATTCAAAGAGAACAAATTATTGCTATTCAGTCACTTGTTGCGGGCGCCGTTCCTGACCTAAAGGCTTCTGATGTAACGATTATTGACAGCAACGGAACCTTGCTTGCGCGTGGTGGCGATGAGAACGCGGATATCATGAGCCTCAAGGCAGAAGAGCTTCGCCGTAATCGTGAAAGCATTCTTACCAATAAAATTGAAGATCAGATTAGTCGCATTGTCGGGTACGGTAATGTTCGCGTTACTGTAAATGCAGATATGAATTTTGATCGTATCAGTACTAATGAAGAATTGTTTGATCCTGAAAGTCAGGTTGTTCGCTCGTCACAAGTCATTGAAGAAAGCGATCAAGAACGCGATCCTATCAGTGAGACAGTAAGTGTTGGTAATAATTTGCCTGGTGTTGGTGGTGATTTATTAGCGGAAAACGCACCTAGCGCGCAGAGTAACCGTTTAGAAGAGACAACCAATTTTGATATCAGCAAAACTATCCGTAGCACCGTGCGTGAAGTTGGTGAGATTAAAAAGCTATCCGTTGCCGTCCTTGTCGATGGGCGATATGCAAACAACGAGGCGGGCGAGCGTGTTTATGAACCCCGCCCCCAAGAAGAGCTTGATCAAATTGCAGCACTTGTTCGAACCGCCGCCGGCATTGATGAATCTCGCGGTGATTTAATCGAAGTTGTTAATCTTCAATTCGCAGATGTCGACACCAATGAGGCCGTTGTTGATGAGCGTCTTTTACTTGGTTTTGAAAAGAGCGACCTTGTTGACATGGCGGAGCTAATGACTGTTGCCATTATGATTATATTGGTTGTTCTGCTTGTATTGCAGCCAATGGTCAGTAAGTTACTAGCCGCCGAAGCACCGGTCGCAGACGAAGAATTAGAAGCTGATCTTTTGGCTATGCGCCCTGCTAGTCCGGCCTTGGCTGGACCAACTGATGCGGATTTTGCAGGCGCAGCAGGGGAAAACGCCGAAGAGGAAGAATCTCTTATTGATATTCAAGGAGTTGATGGGAAAGTTAAAGCCTCTTCTATTCGTAAGGTAGAAGAGATTGTTGAGACTTACCCTGATGAGACTGTCGCTGTTCTGCGCAGTTGGATGGCTGATGAAGCATAGTTTTTTTGATGAAAGCAAAAGCATAAAATGAATTTACGCATTCGCGAGGATTATAGGGGATTAACGGGGCCAGAAAAGGCTGCCATCTTAATGCTATCTCTTGGCGAGGAACAAGCCGCCAAAATTTTTGAGAACATGGATGACGATGAAATCTTAGAACTCTCTCAGGTTATGGCAGGTCTTGGTAAGGTTAGCCCTAATGTTATTGAGCGTCTTTTTGTTGATTTCGCCGAGCAAATGACATCGACAGGCTCTCTGGTCGGCTCGCATGACAGTACTGAACGTCTGTTGCAAAAAGCAGGCTTAAGCGGCGATAAAATTGACAACATCATGGAAGAAATTCGTGGCCCTGCTGGTCGTACCATGTGGGAAAAACTTGGTAATGTTAACGAAGAGGTTCTCGCGACCTTTTTACAAAAAGAATATCCACAGACGGTTTCTGTTGTTTTATCTAAAGTTAATTCCGATCACGCCGCGCGTGTTTTGGCGATGTTACCCGAGAATTTTGCTTTAGAGGTTATTCACCGCATGATCCGCATGGAAGCGGTGCAAAAAGCTATCTTGGATGATGTTGAACGCACATTACGTCAGGAATTTATGACGAATTTAGCGCGTACGCAGCGTCGTGATAGCCATGAGTTGATTGCAGAAATCTTTAACAATATGGATCGCACCGCTGAGGCGCGATTTATAGAAGAGTTAGAGAAAACTGCGCCTGAGTCTGCTGAGAAAATTCGCTCGCTTATGTTTACATTCGAGGATCTGTCTAATCTTGATTCTGCGGGTATTCAAACACTTGTTCGTGCAGTTGATAAAGAAAAGCTGCCGAGCGCGCTTAAAGGTGCAACTGAGACTATTCGTGACCTCTTCTTTTCAAACATGTCTGAGCGTGCAGCTAAGATTATGAAGGAAGATATGGCCGCGATGGGGCCTGTGCGCCTTAAAGATGTTGAAGAAGCGCAGCAATATATTGTCAATGTTGCTAAAGACCTTGAAGCACGTGGTGAAATTACGATTGCTTCAGGCGATGCGGAAGACGAACTTATTTACTAAATGCTCTGAATTCAGAGATAGGATGGATCAAAACCTTGCACGGTAAAGAAGAGAAATTTTTCTTTCACATAAACAACTTCGATGCAGATGTTATCGATGAGCCTTTACTTGAGGACGTTGAAGATTTAACGCCTCCCCCTCCTGTTTTTAGTGAGAGTGAATTAGAAGCAGCAAAAAAACAGGCGTTTCAAGACGGGCACGCGGCAGGACAAAAAGAAGCAGAAGAAAGTCGCGCTCAAGATTTAGCGAATATCATGAAACGCCTTACATTAGATTTACAGACGTTGCTTGTGTCTGAAAAGGCGCGGGAGGATGTTTATGAGCGTGAAGCAGTTGCGTTATCGCGCACAGTATTTGAAAAGGGTTTCCCACATTTTCAAGATGCGCACGGATTTGACGAATTAAGCCAGAAAATGGCAAATGTTCTGCAGACTATGCGGGAACAGAGCCATATAGACATACGTGTTTCCAGCGATTACGCCAAAGATGTCAGTGAGCTTATTGAGCAGCTCAAATCTAATGACAGTAGCTTAAGATGTGATGTTCAAGAAGATGATACGCTTAATTTAGGTGCATTTAAAATTGAATGGCAAGATGGGGGTGCGCTTTTTGATCATCAAAACACTGCTCAAGCAATTTTAAGCAATTTAGACGATATACTTGCGAGTAAGGGCGTTCCGAGTCACAATAGTATTGATAAAGAATCAAAAAATTCTGCTGATGATGAACTTCAGGGAGCCCCTCCCGATCATAAAAACGAAGAGCTTCAAGCGGCAGACCACAGTAATCCCATAGCGGAGGATAAAGATAATGATGATGGATGATGGCGATACACCGAATGATGATGCAATGGGCCAAGACGCCATTGATGATGTTTTTGGTGGCGATGAAGATGGCGGCGATGGCGGCATGTCGCTTAGCGATATTGACAGTGTTTCATCAAACCCAAGCTTAGATAGCAGTTATGATATGGGTGATCCCATGGCAGAGGATGTGACCGCGATATATGATATCCCGGTTCAAATTTCGGCTGTTTTAGGACGTTCAACAATGCAGGTTAGCCAACTTTTGAAACTTGGTCGTGGCGCGGTTGTTGAATTAGACCGTAAAGTTGGCGAAGCTATTGATATCTACGTGAATAACCGATTGGTTGCCCGTGGTGAAGTTGTTGTTGTTGAGGATAAACTTGGCGTTACAATGACAGAAATTGTTAAATCAGATCGCAGTTAACCGTTAACATTCATTTTTAACATTCGCTTGGAGCAAGGATTGCAGACATCATGAATGATACCCCAGAAACAAATCAACAAGATAGCGGGCCGCTTCCTAACATTAAGATTGAAGCCCCCAGAACAGTTATTGATCTTGCCACTGTTTTAGGGCTTTTATTCGCATTTGGATTTATTGCAGGCGCTATTTTATTGGGCGAAAGCAATGCTAATTTCTTTCAAGTACAATCTCTTATGATTGTTTTATTCGGATCTATGGCGGCGACGGCCATCTCCTTCACAACCGACGAAATTGCGAAATCACTTAGTATATTGACGCAATCGGTTTTTCGTCCTGTACGTGATGCGAAAAAACTCTCACTTGCTTTAGTTGATCTTGCTGTTGTAGCGAAAAAAAGAGGTGTTCTTGCACTTTCTAATTACGAAAGTCAGCTTAAGAAAGATCCGTTTTTGTCTAAAGCTATGCAAATGGTGATTGATGGGTATAACCCCGAAGACATCGAACCACTTTTAGTCAATGAAGTCGAAGTTTTAGCAGAACGACACAAACGTTCTGCTAGTATTGCCCGGCGCGCGTCTGAGATTGCTCCTGCGATGGGGTTAATTGGTACGCTTGTGGGATTGGTCCAAATGCTTGCTGATTTAGAAAACCCAGACGCCATTGGTCCTGCGATGGCGCTTGCTCTTTTAACCACATTTTATGGTGCAATCTTGGGTACAATCGTGATGTCGCCTATTGCGGTTAAGTTAGAGAAGAATTCTACTGATGAAACTTTGATTAAGTCTTTAATCACAATCGCCGCAGCCTCTATCGCTGCACAAGATAATCCTCGTCGTTTGGAAATGCAGTTGAATTCAGAGCTACCGCCAGCAGAGCGGATTAGGTATTTTGATTAAAATCCTAACCTAGAAGAAGCATCCTTGGTATATCGTTTTCAAGGAATGGTGCCTTGTGAACAAATGGTACTGCGAAATCTATATCTTTGCCAACATACATACTTTCACATGCATGACGCCATAAATCCCCTCTTCTGAATGCAAAGAAATTATCTTCCTCTCCCATTTTTACACCTTGATCACCATTTGGTTTTATAACCTGTTGGCTTATTTGCCAGCCTCTTGTTGTTGGTTCGCTGTAGCATGTCAGAGCACGACCAAATTGAATGTTTCCTGATGAATCAGGGTGTTCATCTTGAGAAATAGTGTTGTCTTGCCAGTGAATTCTTAAAACAGATGAGGTCAATATTCTGCAATCAGCCCTAATAAATTTTGCGGCTTTTATAACAGATGCGTCTTTTTGTTGTTCTACAAAATTATCAAAAGAGGCCCATGATATTTTTGAGCCGTTTTTAGTGCCCCAAAAATGCTCATCTTCGTCACCCACGCTTACTTCAGAGTGCAGTTCATGACCAATATATTTTCTTTGGGCTGCGAATTTTTGTTGCGCAAAAATACGAATTGCAGATGCCATTTTTACAAACTCTTCTTGTAAAGGAATTTTTCGAGGCAACAGTATAACATTATGCGCCATTGTAAATTGACGCGTTAATAACTCATGTTCGCTCGATACAATGGCTACGTTATCGGGATAGTTTACTTCTGGCTCAGTCATGATACTCTCTATTTCTAGGTCTTTTTAGCAAACCCTCAATTAATATGTAAAGAAATAATACTATGCGTTTAATGATCATTGGAAATTTGGAAGGTCATATTTCTCAGGCTGGTAAAATCGCGATACAACGCGGTGCAAAGGTTATTCATTGCGAAGATACCGACCAAGCAATGGGTGCGCTTCGTAATGGTAAAGGTGCGGACCTTGTGATGATTGATGTAAAGCAGAAGATTGCGCCGTTCATTGAGCAGTTAGATGCGGAGCGTATTCATATGCCTGTGATTGCGTGTGGTGTTGATAACGACGCACGCGCCGCGGTGAAAGCCATTCAAGCGGGCGCAAAAGAATACCTCCCTCTCCCTCCTGATGCGGAATTGATCGCAGCCGTTATTCAGGCCGTGACCGAGGGCAATAAAACGATGATTGCCGAAGACCCCGTCATGGACAAGGTTATTCAGCTTGCTAATAAAGTCTCACCGAGTGAGGCGACAATTTTTATTACGGGTGAGAGCGGGACAGGCAAAGAAGTGATGAGCCAATATATTCATCGTAAATCAAAGCGTTCGGGTGGAACGTTTATTGCGGTTAATTGCGCGGCTATTCCTGAAAACCTATTAGAATCTGAGTTGTTTGGGCATGAAAAAGGCGCGTTTACTGGCGCGGCTGGGCGACGGATTGGGAAATTTGAAGAAGCACATGGCGGTACATTATTGCTTGATGAAGTCTCGGAGATGCACCCGCTCCTTCAGGCTAAATTATTGCGCGCGTTGCAGGAAAAAGAAATCACGCGTGTGGGAAGCAATGATGCGGTGAAAGTGGATGTGCGTATCATCGCGACATCTAACCGCAATATGGAAGAAAGCATTAAAAAAGGCGAGTTTCGTGAAGACCTTTATTTCCGACTTAATGTGGTTAATATCGCCCTACCTGCCTTGCGCGAGCGTCCAAAGGATATTGTGACATTGGGTCAGTTTTTTGCGGACAAATATGCCGAAGCCAATAGCGTTGGTAAGAAAAAGCTATCGTTGGACGCGCAAACGAAATTACAGAACTATGGGTGGCGCGGCAACATTCGTGAACTTGAGAATACTATGCATCGTGCAATTTTGATGAGCATGGAAGAGGAATTAGAGGCTGATGCTATTCATCTTGCCGATGGTGGGATGAGCGAAGCTGGCGGTTTAACGGTCGCTGCACGTAATGCTCCTGATCCGGCTGGTGTTGGTGGTGCGGGTGAAACTGATGTTACTAAATTACAAAACCCTGGTGCTGTTGAAACACTTGTTGGACGAAAAATTGCCGATGTTGAACGTGATATGATTATTAATACGTTGGAGCATACGCTTGGTAATCGCACGCATGCGGCGAATATTTTAGGTATCTCTATTCGCACTCTTCGTAACAAGCTTAATCAGTACAAAGATGAAGGCGTTGATATTCCTGCGACTGGTGGTTAAACCACTGATATCAATGATTATAGCAGAATATTAACGCCTTATTAACCTTCTTTGATTTATAATGTGTCCAAATAATAAAAAAAATATTTGGTAATAGTGTATAAATTGAGAGGGTAAAATATGTCTGGTCACGAAGAAGACCAACGCACCGATCCATCCCAAACGAGTGGTGATAGTCAGCAACCTCCTAGTGGCGGGCAGCAGAGACGTCAGCCAATGACAATGCAAGATCGTCTGGAAGCTTTTAGTTTTATGATGTTCCTTGTGCACCCTGATCAACGACCATTTTCTGAATTCGATGGAGCAGTGCCAGAGCGTTTTCGTGAATCGCTTTATTCACTCGCAAGAATGGCTGAAAACTTTGGTTTTAATGCTGATATCAATGGTGATGTAAGCACTATGATTGCTTCTTTAGAACCTTCTCAAATTGTTGAAATTTTACAAGGCATCGATCAAGACGCTTTTATTAGCACATACAACGATCACCCACAAATCAGGACCATTATTCAAGATTTGTCCGAAGAATTGATCGAAGATGCAAAAGAGACTATGACCGTTGCTCAAGCCGCTGCATTTGTTGGCGAAGAAAACATTGCGTTCAGTGATGCCCTTGCTGCTCTTCCTTTATCTGCTGTTTTGGATGGCACAGATGAATTTACCGATGTTGTCACCAATATGGGTAACACACAGGTTCTTAATTTACTCAATTCACTTCCTGAGGGCATGCAGAATGATATTCTTGCTCAACTTGGCTCACATCCACGAGAAAACGACGGTGATCCGCTTGTCGCTATTGAGGGATTAGATTTATCAGGCATGAGTATTGAACAAGCGATTGAAGCGCGCACAGAATACGCAGAGGGACAAGGTTTTGCAGGCCTGTTTAATTGGAGTTCAAATGCCAGCGATGGTTCCATTGATGGTGTTTATGATGTTATTCGCGCGAGCCTTGTTGAAGATTTGCCAGCCGAGCTAAATGTCAGGCTCGGGGGGGATCCCGATCATCCTATTGATATTGATCCCGCACGTTTATACGTCATGTTGCAAGAAGAGCTACAGCAAGAAGGTGGCGGTAATATTGGTAATTTATTAACAACCGATCGCATGAACATGATACGTGAGCAGTTGGGAGAAATTGAAGATCATTCGTTCTTAATTAATTTACTACCTCAACACATTCAAGATGAAGCGTTATTTAATAAATTAAGGGAAACTATGAATGAATTTGGGCTTTTAGGCCCTGCTGGAAGCATTATCATGCAGTTAGCTGGTTTTGTTTTAAACTTGGTTGAGACCTATGCGCCTAATCTAATAGGACAAGAAAGAACAGACCAAGTGTTAGCACAAATTAATGGCTATTTAGATCCTAGTATTGAAGCGCAAACGCCTGTTATTCCAGAGGAAAATCAGACAGATCCTACCTTGACGCTAGACGCTCAACCAGGTCAGCAACCTTAAACATAGTTTACTCACTTCCTATTTGCGCTTTTGATGTCCCCGCTATACAATGTTTTTTAAGGGTTTTCGCCCTAAACATTGATAATGCTTAATTGCTCATAACTGTGATATTCATCTCGACCGTATCTTATGGCTGATAATCTTCCTGCACAACAATCAAACACGTCCCCTGTTGCGAAAACAGGCGGGGGCGGAGTTAGTATGGGAAGAGCGGGTGCCGCCGTTGGCAGTATGCTACGTCCGGATGTTTTCTTCGCGCTTGGTATTGTTACTATTATCATGTTTATGCTTGTTCCTATTCCGCCAGTGATGCTGGATGTTGGATTGGCCGTTTCTATTACATTTTCAGTGATGATTTTAATGACGATTTTGTTCATTAAAACGCCGCTTGAGTTTTCAACATTTCCAACGATCCTTTTGGTCGCAACTTCTATGCGGTTGGGTCTTAATGTAGCATCGACGCGGCTTATTCTTGGTGAAGGGCATAATGGCGGCGATGCGGCAGGAGCTATTATCGGGTCATTTGGCAGTTTTGTGATTGCCGATAATTATATCGTTGGTGCGATTGTTTTCTCGATCCTTGTGATCGTAAATTTCGTTGTTATTACAAAGGGTTCCGGCCGAATTGCCGAAGTTGCTGCACGTTTCACATTGGATGCTATGCCCGGTAAGCAAATGGCGGTGGATAGTGATTTGTCTTCTGGGCTTATTACAGAAGATGAAGCCAAAGATAGGCGTTCAAAGTTAGAACAAGAAAGCACGTTTTTTGGCGCGATGGATGGTGCGGCGAAATTTGTGCGGGGTGATGCGATTGCGGGATTATTGATCACCTTTATCAACATTATCGGCGGTATCGTGATTGGAACAGTAAGCCAAGGGCTTTCTCTTGCTGATGCTGCTCAGACATACACTTTACTGACGATTGGTGATGGCTTGGTTTCGCAAATTCCTGCGTTGATTGTCTCTGTTGGAGCGGGTCTTTTGGTTTCAAAGGCGGGCGTTGAAGGATCTGCGGAGCAGGCTTTATTTCAACAACTTGGTGCGTATCCCCGCGCATTGGTGGTTTCATCTGGTTTGATGTTTTTATTGGGCTCTATCCCCGGTATTCCGGTTATGCCATTTTTCATTCTTGGTGGTATTACTGGCGGGTTGGCTTACATGGCTTTCCAGAGCAATAGTGTTGCCGAACAAGAAGCGGCCGCAGCCATAGCAGCCCCATTAGCAGGAGAACCAGGCGCGGCAGCGCCCGCAGAGGAACCAATCAGTAAAGCACTTGCAATGGATACGATACGTCTCGAATTGGGTTACGGGTTACTTCCACTTGTTCAAGGCGATAGCAGCAATAAGCTCACTGACCAAATCAAAGGATTGCGCCGTCAATTAGCAGAAGATATGGGGTATGTTCTTCCTGCGGTTCGTATTCAGGATAATCTTCAGTTACCCGCCAATAATTACGTGGTACGGATTAAAGAAATTGAATCCGGTACAGGCGATGTGCGCCCAGGCATGTTGATGGCAATGGACCCGACGGGTGCAACAATTACTATGCCCGGCGAAGCAACGACGGAGCCTACTTTTGGTTTGCCTGCGATGTGGATTGACGATCAGTATCGCGAAGAAGCGCATTTTAAAGGATATACGGTTGTCGATGCGCCCACGGTGATCACAACGCATATTACTGAGATTATTAAAGACAATATGCCTGATCTTATGAATTATGCGGAAACGCAGAAATTATTAGACGAAATGGCACCTGAATATCAAAAACTGGTTGCTGATGTCATTCCTGGCCAGGTGTCTGTTGGTGGTTTGCAGCGTGTCTTACAGAATTTATTAGGAGAGCGTGTTTCTGTTCGTGATATGCCCGCCATTTTGGAAGGGATAGCCGAAGCGGCAGCCTTCACAAAAAACGTTGCACATATTACAGAACATGTTCGCACACGCCTTTCACGACAGCTTTGTGATTCTCACACCAATGCGTCTGGTGTTATGCCGCTTGTGACGCTCTCGCCAGATTGGGAGCAAGCGTTTGGCAGCGCGTTAATGGGTGATGGTGAAGATAAACAACTGGCGATGCCACCTTCACAGCTTCAGGAATTTATCACAGCCGTGCGTGAAAAATATGACGAACTGTCGGCTGAAGGTGAAATTCCGGTTATGTTAACATCGCCTGCAATTCGTCCTTATGTGCGCAGCGTTGTTGAACGCTTCAGGCCACAAACAATTATCATGAGTCAAAATGAGATACATCCTAAAGCGCGTATAAAAACACTAGGTCAGATTTAGTGCCATTTATAAATTAAGTACCCTGATTATTCATTCCACCGACAGGAGCAGTGAAACTAGCATCTCTCTCGGGCACGACAGGTTCTGGATCAGGTTGAGGACCGGTCTGTTGTGGTGTTGGGTCATCCACAAACCCCTGTAATTCCATCTGAGCACTATCGATGTAATATGCCAGTGTCGCCCCATATGTGTCGATTTGTTCCGCCATTCCCATATCGGTTAGCATATCAGCTGCCATTTGAAACGCCCCTGCGTTTATAAACATTGTATCCTCTACAAAACCACCCGCTATCACAAGACTTCCTGAGGCGTTGTCCAACCATCATCAATACGCGCTGTTTCAATAATTGCTTGTAATTGCTGTTCTAAAGCTTCTTGGGATATACCATTCGGATTATAACATGCCATAAAGTGCAGGAAAATATCCGTCGTTAATTGATCCAGCTCAGACAGTTCAGCGGGTTGGGATGCGTCTGCAAATTCACTATTGTTGATATCTGTAGCTAATTTATCAACAGCAATCTTCATTGTATCTATCATGACTTGCGGATCATTAACGAATGCCTGTGCCGTCTCTAGTAATTGATTAAACATGTCAACACGCTCTTGGAGTTGCGTATCTTCGCCCTCTTCTATAGTTTCCGGCGCTAAATTATCTTCGTGTCCTGCCATTTTACCCTCGTATTTTACGAGAATATTATCACTTTAACCGTTAATTTTATGTTAATTACCTTAACTAAAAGGCGC
>JBGCEF010000085.1:0-30277 GCA_045106175.1 Bdellovibrionales bacterium | reverse complement strand
TTTTTCTATATTTATATCATCTAACATAATTTGAGCTTAATCAGATTGATTGCTTTTGAAAAGGAGAAGGTGAATGAGTTTGGAATATTTGCACACGATGGTTCGTGTAGAGGATTTGGATTTTTCCATGGACTTTTATTGTAATAAGCTTGGGCTTGTTGAGGTTAATCGGATGGATCATGAAGCCGGGCGTTTTACATTGGTGTTTTTAGCGGCGCCGCATGATGTTGAGCGCGCGAAGGAGATTAAGGCTCCTATGGTTGAGTTGACGTATAATTGGCCAGACGCCGAGGGGAAACAGGAAAGCTATTCTGGTGGGCGGAATTTTGGGCACCTTGCTTATCGGGTTGATAATATTTACGACACTTGTCAGTCATTGATGGATCAAGGCGTGATAATCAATCGTCCGCCGCGAGACGGTTACATGGCGTTTGTCAAATCGCCAGATGGAATTTCGATTGAGTTTTTGCAAAAAGGGGATGCCCTTGAACCAAAAGAGCCTTGGTCCAATATGGAGAATCAAGGCACTTGGTAGTTTGTACGATAAGACTTGCGGCGCTTTTCTTCGTTACGTTTTTACGAAAATGGATTCACCGTTTTCTATTGGCGAACAAACCTTCACGAAGTTTCGGTTTGCTTCGCGACAATTAAGGTTATGTTTATTCTAGCTTTAAGCGCTGATGAGACGAAGGGCTTCTTTTGGATATGTTTCAATAAAGTCTTCGTTAAGGTCATGCGGGTGCGCCATAAGGCGGAAGAAAATCGGGCCACAGAGCATATCGATTGCCGTTTTGGTATCGAGGCTAGAGCGGAATTCTTTTTCTTCGATGCCTTGCTCGAGGCTATATTGAAGCGCATCTACAAGTGGTGATAGGAAATTGCTTGTGAATATGTTTCTGGCTTCTTCGCTTGCTTGGGCTTCGCTGAAAAGTTGCGCGATTGTATCACCATTATTAGAATCCAGCATACGGATCAGTTTTTCCAACTGAAGTGTAATGGCTTCTGCGTTGTTTTTTGGTGTTGGTAAAGGTGCGGCCAAACCTGGTTGAGATATTAACGCGTCCATAACGACGGCGGCTTTATTCGGCCACCAACGATATATTGTTGTTTTGCCGACTTTTGCTTTTTTGGCGATGGCTTCGATTGAGAGTTCTTGGACACTCATGTGAAGCAAAAGAGAGTTTGTTGCTTTTAGAATATTTTTACGGGATTTTTCACTCCGTGGACGACCCTTTGTTTGTTTTTTATCTGCTGTTTTTGTTTCTTTTTTTTCAACAACTGCCATGTTTGCCACTGCCTCTTCTAATTCTAATTGCGGTGCTGTGTTATCTTGTTCGATGTGGTTATCATCTAAAAGTGTTTCGAAATCAAGGGCGGTTTGTCCTGTGGTCGGTTCCATATATGTTCTTCCAATTCGTTTTACGTTTTGGTCATGTTTAGTATTAGGAAACGCTTATTAAAGCTGTAATATCAACGTTAAAGCGTATTTATACGCGGCGTTTCGTTTAATCAGTTATTTATGCAATACGGAGACTATGGCGTGTAAATCTGGTGACTTCAATATCTAATTCTAGTTTTCCACAGAATTGCATATTGCTGTAATTTTTCTTTATATGTGTCTGCAATCGTGACATAAAACAACTCACACAATTATATGAATACTCTGTGATAGGGAGAAATATGGAAGTTTGGATTCTTTTTAATGAAGAAGTTGATAGCGCGAGTGCGGAAGCATTTGAAGTGCGTCGCTTTTTATCCGAAGGCCGTGATATGGGGATTGATGTCAAAGTGTTTCATCCGGAGCAATTTGACCTGTTGGTTTCGGAAGAGGATCGTGAATCTATTTTGATTGATGGGCAGTTTGTGAAACTTCCAGATTTTTTATTGCCGCGAACATATGTAATAGATACGGGGTATTTCTCTCTTGCGGTTATCCGACAATTTGAACGTTTGGGTGTTTGTGTTTTTAATGACTCAAGATCTATTGAAATGGTTTCTGATAAAATGCACACGCATCAGGCTTTGGCGGAAAGTGGACTGCCCACGCCGACGACGATGTTGGCGAAGTTCCCTGTGGATCTCGAATTAGTTGAGCGTACGATTGGTTTTCCGGTTGTTGTAAAGACCTTACTTGGTGTGAACGGGACTGGTGTTTTCTTGATGGATAATCATGATGCGTTTAGTGATTTGATGAATTTGATTGAGCAGACTAATCCGAATATTCAACTGATTTTCCAAAAGTTTATTGCCAAGAGCAAGGGGCGTGATTTGCGTTTATTTGTGGTTGATGGTGAGGTGATTGCATCGATGGAGCGCCGCGCGACGGATGGTGGTTTTAAAGCAAATTACACCCAAGGCGCAGAAGTTGTTGAATTTAAGCCTGATCAGGTTGCGACTGATATGGCGGTTAAGACAGCGGAGATTTTGAATTTACAAGTTGCGGGTATTGACCTTCTTTATGATGAAAATGGATATACGATTTGTGAAGCCAATAGTTTTCCTGGCTTCAAAGGTTTAGAATCTTGTTGTGATGTGAATATTCCACGTATTATTTTTGAATCGATGCAGAAACGTTTGGAAATGCCAAAAGAGCCTTCTATTACCTTTGCGGAGTTTGAAGAGCTGCGTGCTGCAAAATTACAAAGTTAGGTTTTTAGAACTTTGTTGTTTCAAATGTTGTCGGAGCTTCATCAACCACAGTGATATTGCCGCGGTTAAATTGCAAAACTGCTAAGCCGCGTTCTGCTGTTCCATCCGGGCGGAAACGGAATATTCCATCAATGCCGAAAAAGCCGTTAGGTGTCATGATAGCATTTTTATCAAATTGTGGTCGACCTTGGGATTCAAGGCCGCGTTTGGCCAATATCGCGGATAGGGCTGTTGCGTCATATGCCAGTGTTGCGAGGCGAGGGGCTTTGCGACCATAGATGTTGGTGTATTTTTGTTCAAATGCACGGCGCAGATTAGGCGATGGTGCGGCAAACCAGGCGCCGCTTAATCCAGGCTCTCCCGCTAATCCTGTGTCATCCATCAAGCCCGTGCCGAGGCGTTTGACCGTGCTTGGTGGCATGCCGTTTTGTGTGAGGAGGTTTGAAATTGTGATTGCGTTTTGACCACCAACGGGCATTAAGACGGCATCGAAAGCAGGCGATCCGTCGGCGAGTGTTGCGTTTGATTGCGTGAAAGTTTCAACGTCTGGTGCAAGATTTCTACTGCGTGGGTTAAAAGCCGATGAGCGCACAGTTTGTAAACCATAGCGCGGGGCTAGGTTTCTGTATGCGTTTGTTACGACCTTACCGTAGCTGTTATCGGGTGCGAAAACGCCGATACGGGTCATGTTTTTTTCGGCGGCGTATTGAGTAATGCGTTCGATCTGATCAAAGGGGAGAAATCCCATGATGAAAGTGTTGCCACCCGCTAATGTCCAATCCGTTGAGAAGGCTAACACATTAATGCGTGCGCGGGATGCAACGGGTTTAACCGCGCGAACAGCGTCGGCAAAGACGGGGCCGATGATTAATTCCGCACCTTCATCGATTGCTTCGGTTGCTGCTATTCTTGCATTATTTGCGTTGCCTTGCGTATCTTTTGGGATGATTTGATAGTTTACATGCCCAAGATCGAATAAAGCTAGCTGCGCGGCGTTGAGCATGGATTGTCCCAGTTTTGCATGTTGTCCGGTTAATGGAACAAGAAGGGCTACGCGAACGGGAGGTAAGCTTGCCGTGTCAATTTTAGCTTGTTCTGAGTATGGTTGCAGCAGGTCTTCGCTATCTTGATTCTCAGTTAACGTGCTTTCGAAGGGCTCATTAATGGGTTTAGGGGCGGTTTGTGCGGTTTGAACATTTTGTGGTTTATACTCCCACTGGCTGCGCTTTTGCGTGGGGGCGCATGCCGTTAAAACAGTGATGATTACTAAGCTTAGTGTCAAAATGCGCATGACTTTTATAGACCTCAAGGTTATCGTAGTTTTATGCATTCAAACATGACAGATAAAGAGAATCAATTAGCAATGGAAAAGGGTAGAGAATGGCGATTACCTGCTTTTCAAGATCAAGTGCGTTCGGCTGGTCTTTACATTGTTGCGACGCCGATTGGTAATCTTGGTGATATATCTATTCGTGCTTTGGATACGTTATGCGCCGTTGATGTTGTGTTGTGCGAAGATACGCGTGTGTCGGGTAAGTTGATGTCGCATTATGGTGTCGATGCAAAGTTAGAGACATATAACGACCACAGTGATGCTGGTAAGCGTGGGGCTATTTTATCACGTATTCACAATGGAACTAAGTTTGCGTTGATTAGTGATGCGGGCATGCCTTTAATTTCTGATCCTGGCTATAAGCTTGTTAGTGAGTTGATTGAAGTGGGATGTTTTGTGACCAGTATTTCTGGTGCGAATGCTCCGTTGTCGGCTCTACAGCTTTCGGGGATGCCCAGTGATGCGTTTTCTTTTATTGGTTTTTTACCGTCAAAAGCAGGTGCAAGACGTGCGTATTTAGAAGCGTGGGCAGGCGCGCAAGGGTCCTTACTAATGTTTGAAAGCGCCAATCGATTAAAAGCCAGTTTGAAAGATATTCACGTTGTTTTTCATGATAGGCGTGTTGCGGTTGTCCGTGAGATTTCTAAAAAGTTTGAGAGTGTTGTTTTCGGTTCTGCCGCTGAATTACTCGAATTATATGAGGCGGAGGGGTTGCCGAAAGGTGAGATTGTTTTGGTGATTGAGCCACCGCGGCGCGTTGTTTTCAAAGATGAGGATATCGATGCGTTGTTAAAAGATGCGCTTTTGAGTAAGGGAACGAAAGAGGCGGCGGCATTGGTGGCCTCGCAAACTGGTCTTAAAAAATCTGATTTATATGATTTGGCGCTTAAGATTGCGAAGAGTTTGTAATGGTGTCTTCATATCAAAAGGGCGTTTTGGCAGAAGAGCTCGCTGTTAAGCAGCTTAAGCGTGACGGCTATAAGATTTTACAGAAACGTTATAAAACACAATATGGTGAGATTGATATTATTGCGTGCATAGATGGCGTTGTTGTTTTTGTGGAGGTTAAAGCGCACGCGACAATGCATGATTCGCTCTATGCGGTGACGCCACGCACGCGCCATAGGATTGAACAAAGTGCGCTATGGTTTTTGTCTCAATATCCTGACTATGCCAATATGGATATGCGTTTTGACGTTATTGCGTTTTCTGGTGATGTAACAGATAAAGGTATCTGCGGGCAGCATCTGGACAATGCATGGATGGTGGGTTCATAATCTATTTATTGATTCTGCACGTTCCGTGCAATTTGTGTATTTCACATTTATATAGGCTGGATATTTTCATGAAAACTTCTGTGACTTTTACTGTATTGGTGAGCGGCTGTGCGCTTTTGTTTCTTTCTGGGTGCACGGCGGTTGGTATCGCAACAGGTATTGGTGCGACGGCGGGGGTTGCAGCGGTTCAGGAAGGTGGTGTTAGTCGTGCGGCAAAAGACGCGGTTATACAGGCAAAAATTAATGATTTGTGGTTTCGTAATGATTTGGAAATGTTCACAAAGTTGGACATGACGGTTAATAATGGTCGTGTGTTGTTGACGGGGGTTGTTCAAAATCCCGAACATCGCGTGGAGGCGGTCCGTCTTGCTTGGCAGCCGGAAGGGGTCACGCAAGTTATTAATGAAATTACTGTTGCCGATAGTTCAGGTGTCACAGGATTTGCGCGTGATGCGTGGATTACGAGTCGTTTGAGAACAGCGCTTATTTTTGATAAGGATGTTTTGTCGGTTAATTATTCTATCGATACTGTTAGGCGCGTTGTTTATTTAATGGGATTTGCGCAATCGCAGGCTGAATTAAATCGTGTAATGGAAATTTCACGCACTTTGCGTGATGTTGATCAGGTTGTTAGCTATGTGAAGTTAGTCGGGGAGATAAATGATCCCGTTGCGGCGAAAACGATTACAAGTCAGCAATATGCAAGGCCACCGCAGACCCACAATGCTGATGCTGAACGTCTTAATTGGGGGGAGCGCCGCGATGAAGCTGTGGAGCAAAGCACGCCGAATGGTGAGCCGGTTATCCTTGTTCCCGGGCCTGCTGGATACCCCAATGTCGACGGGCGTGAGCCGATTTTGATTGATAGTGGTATTGAGACTAGGAGCACTACAGCTGATGTGATTCAATCTGAAGAATTGTTATGGGAAGAGCGAAGATAAGCTTTATTTCAACTAAGTTGTGTTTAACATTTTTAGTTTTTTTCTAGCTCTTGCATGTCCATTCATAAGGGAATAAATATATTTAAATGTATGAGTTTAATGATTCATAATCCGATTAGTATTTTAAGGAGAAAATATCCATGTTTGCCCGTTACTTAATGATTTTTGCCGTAATGGTTTTGGTGTCTGCGTGTTCAACGACAGATGAAGATGCAACACTTGATAGTCAAGGTGTTGATACAAGTTCTAATGCGCCAAGCGGCCCTTTATCAGACATATATGATGCAGAGACATTGGATGGAACCGGTGGTCCACTTCCGGGATCTCAACAAGATTTTATTGTGAATGTTGGTGATCGCATTTTTTATGGAACTGATGCATATGACATTAATCCTGAAGCGCGACTTGTTTTGGAAAGACAAGCAAATTGGTTGCTTCAATACCCACAGCTTACCATCACAATCGAAGGACATGCGGATGAGCGTGGAACGCGTGAATATAACCTTGCGCTGGGAGAGCGTCGCGCGAATTCTGCTAAAAACTATCTCGTAGCTTTGGGTGTGGATCCACGTCGTGTTGATACGATTACATACGGTAAAGAACGTCCTGCAGTTCCTGGTAATAATGCTGATGCATGGTCGCAAAACCGTCGCGGCGTTTCGAAAGTTAATTAATTAGGACGTTATTCATGCGCATTTTTTCAACTGTTAAAATGTCGAAGGCCCAATTATTTTTGGGCCTTTTGGCTATTGGATTTTGTTGCTTGACTGTCGCGGATGCGTCTGCGCAATCCAACAGAGAGTTACGTAACCGTATTGATCGCCTTGAAAAGGAGATTGAGACACTAAGCCGTGCACTATTTCGTGGAGAACAGCCGCAAGGTACTTCGGGGTTTGCAGGTAATGGACGTGATGCGGCACATGCGAGCTTAGAAGTACGTATTTCACAGCTTGAGACAGAACTGCGCAATATGCGGGGAAAGAACGAAGAGTTGTCGTATGATAATCGTTTGCTTCGAGAGGAATTAGAACGGTTAAAGTCTGATTTTGAATTGCGCCTTGAAAGTCTTGAGGGAAGAGGTTCGGGTGCGCCATCTGTTGGTGGGGCTAAATATATTAATCGTGCACCTAATTCTGATCGTGTGGGAGATGATTTAAATAACCGTGATGAGTCTAGAAACACGGGTGGGTATCAATGGAACTCTGGGCAATTAAATCAGGGACAAGCAGCGGGGACGCTTGGGTCTTATCGCGAGACCAGTCAGGGGATTGCATCGAATGAGGATCTTGCGGCGGCAACATATGAGAATGCGTTTTCTATGCTCAAAAATGAGAAATATGATGTTGCTCAAAAAGAATTTCAGGTTTTCTTGAATGAATATCCTGATCATGTGTTGGCTGGAAATGCTAAATATTGGTTGGGTGAGACATATTATGTGCGTGGAGATTTTGAAACAGCTGTGCGCGTTTTTGCGGAGGGATTTAAACAATATCCTAATAATTCTAAGACGGCAGACAATTTACTTAAGCTTGGTATGTCTCTTGCTGCGCTTGATAAGCCAGAAGATGCCTGTGTTGCATTGGCGCAGATACAAAAAGAGGGATTTAAAGCTTCTGCCCCCGTTTTGCGACGTGCGACACAAGAAAAGAACAAGCTTGGCTGTTCTTCTTAAATCACAGTGATACACTCTAGGCTATGGGCCTGACATCAGAAGAATTTGATCATTTAATGGCGCGCTCCTTTGAGGGTGTTTTTGGTGATGCGCGTGATAACGCTTTTTACGATGCTAAGGCTTTTGCTGTTGGGGTGTCTGGTGGTCCTGATAGTATGGCTTTATTATGGTTGTTGCAGGATTGGTGTGCAAGGCATGATAAAGTTTTGCACGTTTTGAGTGTTGATCATTGTCTACGACAAGAGTCTCTTAAAGAGTGTCGATCAGTTGAGGTTTATTGTGCGCAGTTTGATCATGTTTTTCATGAGATTTTGGTTTGGGATGTTCCTTCGCATGAGCGTGTGCAGGAAGAGGCACGTAAAGCGCGTTATGATTTAATGAGCCGCTATTGCTTACGGCATGAGATTCAACATTTGTTTTTGGCGCATCATTGCGATGATCAGGCAGAGACGGTTTTGTTTCGCTTGGCAAAAGGAAGCGGCTTGGATGGTTTAGCAGGGATGAGGCCGTTGCAGCTTTGGGGGCAGGTTGCTTTATGTCGCCCTGTGCTGGATGTTTCAAAAGATGATTTGCTTGAGGTCTGCACGGCGAATGCGGTTCCGTTTATTGAGGATCCGTCGAATAAAAATGATGCCTTTGCCCGTGTGCGGTTGCGGCAATCGATGGATGTTTTGTCGGCTGAAGGGCTTAGTGTAAAAAGGTTATCTGTTACAGCGAAACGTTTGATGCGGGCGCGCGATGCGTTGGATCAGATTGCTGCCGAGATTTTTAATGAGAATTTGACTAAAAAAGAAACGAACCGTATTGAATTTAATGTCGTAGTATGTCGCAAACATGCTGAAATTGTTTTACGTGTTTTGCAAAGATGTTTTGAAGAGATCGGTGCGGAGCGTGATTATGCGCCACGTATGGAGAAGTTGGAAGATCTAGTTTTATCATTAAAACATGATATCGCTTTTAGGAAACGCACGCTTGGTGGTATTGTGTTTGAGAGGAATGATAAAAAACAAGTTCTTATTTTAACCACCGAAAAGCGTAATAATTTGTAGTATGCGCAAAGTGCGGACTAATTTTTAGGGAGATATCTTTTGCTTGGGTTTAGTAAAGCTTCGTTGGTTTTTTTAGGTTTTTCAATTCTTGGATTTATTTTCTTCTATGCTAGCAAGAACATAAACGATGATCAGCAGCTTAAGCCTGCTAATTTTTCTTATTCACAATTTCTGACTATTGTTCAGAATGGGAATATTAATTCTATTGTATTGAACCGTGATGTTCTCGAGGGACGATTGGTTAGTAGCGGTGAAAAGTTTATCGTGGCAGTTCCAGAGGGAGAAAATGTTACTCAACGGGTTTCTCAATATGGAGTTCATGTAAAGTTTGCAAACGTACAAGATAAAGATTGGGACTCTCATTTGTCTGTTTTATTGTCTATGTTTCCGCCGTTGTTATTCGTTTTTCTGTGGATGTTTTTTATGCGACAGATGAAAAAGAAAGATTAAATTGTTGCTTGTTTGATCCGTCAATTGGGCTACATTACAGTTAATTAAATGAAAGGATTTAAACGTGAACGGATTGAGCCGTAATCTGATTTTCTGGTTGGCGATTGCCTTTGTTTTATTTTTCTTGATTAACGTTATTCAAGGCGCGCAGCGCGCGGGGGCGGTCAAGGCGAATGAGCTTTCTTATTCTGAATTTATGGCGGGTGCGCGTGATGGTCGTGTTCGTGATGTCACAATTAAAGGTAGTGACGTGACTGGAACATTCGCCAGTGGTGGTGAAGCATTCAGCGTTGTTGTTCCGCCGAATGAAAATGTTGTCGATCGTCTTGCTGATACTGGCGTTGAGATTAAGGCACAGCCTCAGGATCCTGAGCAGATGACTCTGGGGAGTATTATAATTTCGCTTCTTCCTGCGATTTTGATTGTAGGCGTTTGGTTGTTTTTTATGCGTCAAATGCAAGGTGGTAAAGGCGGCGGTGGCGCGATGGGTTTTGGTAAATCACGTGCGAAAATGCTGACCGAAAAAGAAGGACGAATTACATTTGATGATGTTGCTGGTATTGAAGAAGCTAAGCAGGAATTAGAAGAGGTTGTAGAATTTCTCAAAGATCCAGGTAAATTTTCGCGTCTTGGTGGTAAAATACCAAAGGGTGCTTTGCTTGTTGGGCAGCCGGGTACAGGTAAAACGTTAGTTGCGCGTGCCGTTGCGGGCGAGGCGAACGTTCCGTTCTTTACGATTTCAGGATCTGACTTTGTTGAAATGTTTGTTGGTGTTGGTGCGAGCCGCGTTCGCGATATGTTTGAACAAGGAAAAAAGAATGCGCCTTGTATTATCTTTATTGATGAGATTGATGCAGTTGGCCGTCATCGTGGGGCCGGTTTAGGCGGTGGTAATGATGAGCGTGAGCAGACATTGAACCAGATGCTGGTTGAAATGGATGGTTTTGAAGCGAATGAAGGCGTGATTATTTTAGCGGCTACAAACCGTCCTGACGTTCTTGATCCTGCACTTCTTCGTCCTGGTCGTTTTGACCGTCAAATTGTTGTGCCGCTTCCTGATATCAAAGGGCGTGATAAGATTCTTCAGGTTCATATGAAGAAAGTACCACTTGCGAATAATGTTGATCCTATGGTGATTGCACGTGGGACGCCGGGCTTTAGTGGTGCTGATTTGGCGAATTTGGTTAATGAGGCAGCTTTGCATGCAGCACGTAAAAGTAAGCGTGTTGTAGGTATGGAAGAGTTTGAAGAGGCCAAAGATAAAGTTCTCATGGGTGCTGAGCGTAAATCCATGGTGATGAGTGAAGATGAGAAAAAGCTTACGGCATATCATGAGGCAGGGCATGCGCTTGTTGGATTGAATGAAGAGGCGAGTGACCCTATTCATAAAGCAACGATTGTGCCGCGTGGGCGTGCGCTTGGTGTTGTTATGCGTCTTCCTGAGAATGATCGTTTGTCGATGAGCTTAGAAAAGCTTGAGGCGGATTTATCTGTTGCTATGGGGGGGCGTGTTGCCGAAGAGATTATTTTTGGTGAAGAAAAAGTGACGACCGGCGCAAGCAGCGATATTCAGCAGGCTACAAATATTGCTCGTAAAATGGTGATGGAATGGGGGTATTCTGACAAGCTTGGCACTATACGCTATGCGCAAGATTCCGAAGAAGTGTTTCTTGGACATTCTGTTGCGCAAAGTAAAAATATGTCTGAGTCGACTGCGGACCTTGTTGATAGCGAAGTTCGACGTATCGTTGATGAGGCGTATGCGCGTGCAAAGCAGATTTTGACGGATAATCTTGATGATCTTCATACATTGGCGAAAGCCTTGATTGAATATGAGCTTCTTTCGGGTGATGAGATTAAAGCGTTGTTGCGCGGTGAGCCGATCATTCGTGATGGCGGTGATGATGATACATCGGGTGGATTGCCGCAGAGTTCTGTGCCGAGTAGCGCATAGTTTCACTCAGATTATTCAATGTTTTAATTTATGTATAAAAATGCATTTTTCTTGACATAAATGGTCCTTAGCGTTTATTTATTTTTTTTGTTTTTATGAAAAGGAATTGATATGTCTCAGGGTTCAGAAAAAGAGAGCCGTCAGGTTAGGCGCAGGCTTGAACAGCATGCAGAAAAGCTAGGCATTACTGTTGATGAGTTGCGTGCACAACGTAAAGAGCAAGACCAATCATCTGCTGGGATATCTCGCAGAAAGCTTTTGGACTTTGGCGCTTTAGGTGCTGGAGTTTTAACTGTTGGCGGAGGTGGTGCTTATTTAGCAGGTGCTTTTAATGGTGGCTCTGTTGTTGAGTATCGTCCGACGTCTAATGATCCAGAACAAGCTGGTTATGATTTCCTTGATTACATGGAAAATGCCAGCAGGGATGAATTTGTTGTTGTGCAATATCACAACGAAGCATGTGAAAGTTGTCATGAGCAATATGCGCAGCTTGCGGGAGGCGTTGATAAAGCGGGTGATGATGTGTCTGCGTTGAAGGTTGTGGTTGTTGATGCTCAAAATCGCGATACTGTTATGAAAATAACCCAAGAAGCGGTTTTTCCAAGTGCGCGTCAATTTCCAATGCTTCAGGTTTGGAAAGGTGGATTGGCACTTGCGGAGTTTGATGGACAGGTATTATCAGAAGACCGT
Organism: Bdellovibrionales bacterium; assembly: GCA_045106175.1. Classification (GTDB taxonomy): domain Bacteria; phylum Pseudomonadota; class Alphaproteobacteria; order Micavibrionales; family Micavibrionaceae; genus TMED27. The sequence continues at coordinate 18,262 of JBGCEF010000085.1, read as the reverse complement.
ATAGCTCAACTCGTCGATTTAGCGCGTGAGGAATGGTCGCAGACGTTGGATCACTCATCGCTTAAAAATGACGAGCAACGATTTGGCTGATAGATGCTTGATCTTTGATGGTTGTTATTCTTTGTGTATGATTAATTTTTTATAAATACGTTCAGAGTGAATTGAGACATGGCGCGTTTACAATCATATGTAGCTGGTTTTATTTTAGCGGCCCAAGGCGCAGCTGCGCAGCTGCCTGAAATTAATCAGGATGTGTATCATTTTTCGCTGCCGCCTGATTTATTTGAGCAGTATAATGCGGCAAAGACAGCTTATTGGGGGGCTGTTGATGGTTCTACGAATGTTTCGGATCTTGCTTTAGAGGCGAATAGGGATGTGTTGAATACGGCTGCTGATGCTTTTGATAATGTTGTTGCAGAAGTTTTTACAAGATTTGCAGATGCTAGGGACGAGATATCACGCACGTCCCCGACGGCTATGGCGTTTTATTCTTCGGAGCATGACGGTGATCAGATTTTGAGCGTTGTGAAAGATGTTCGAGAATTTTTAGGTATCGATTTTTCAATTATTGCTGTTGATAGTGATATTTACCCTGATATTAGCCAAGCGTATGAACATGAAGGCCCTACGGTCCGCGTTGTGTATGGCAATGGTTTTTATGCCGATTTTCCAGTTCAAGATATATCAGTAACAAATTTCATGGGTTTTATGGAAGATGCCTTTGCGGATTTGGCCCAAGAAGAGCCGGGCTTAGAGCTTTTTACGCGCTAGGTTAGAAACAGTGTTTTCTTTCTAGGTTTATTCGTGCATCATTAGACTATGACAAGGACATATTTTGGTACAGATGGAATACGCGGGCGAGCGAATGTTGAGCCGATGACGGCTTCTACGGCGACACGGATTGCGATGGCAACAGCATTGGTTTTACGTGAATCCCGTCGGGGTAAGCCGACGGACCGCGTTGTGATTGGTAAAGATACGCGTTTATCGTGTTACATGTTGGAACAAGCGATTACGGCTGGTTTTTTGTCCATGGGGATGGATGTGATTTTGACGGGCCCTATTCCGACGCCGGGTATTGCGATGCTCACGCGTTCGTTGCGATGTGATGTGGGGGTGATGATTTCTGCGTCTCATAATTCTTTTGAAGATAACGGGATTAAGCTTTTTGGTGCGGACAGCTATAAGCTGGACGATGGTATCGAAGCGGAAATTGAAGCCAAGCTAGATAGTGATATGTCGGCATTTTTGGCGGCACCTGATGCGTTGGGTAAGGCGGCGCGGCTTGACGATGCGATTGGTCGTTATGCGGAGTTTGTTAAAAGGGCGAGTTTGCCGCGTGGAGCGTCGTTTGAAGGGCTGAAAATTGTTATAGATTGTGCGCATGGTGCGGCTTATAAGGTTGCGCCGCAAGTGTTGTGGGAATTGGAAGCGGATGTGATTGCGATTGGTGTGAAGCCTGATGGGCGTAATATCAATGATGGTTTTGGGGCGACTTCTACGCAAGCACTTCAAGATGCGGTTGTCGAACATGGGGCGGATATTGGTATTGCATTGGATGGTGATGCAGATCGTCTGATTATGGTAGATGAAAAAGGCGCGAAGATTGACGGGGATCAGTTGATGGCTGCGCTTGCGGTTTCGATGCAATCGCGAGGTGAATTAATGAATAATACCCTTGTTGCGACGGTGATGTCGAATTTGGGGCTGGAACGCTTTTTGAAAAGCAAGGATATTCATTTAGAGCGCACAGGCGTTGGTGACCGGTATGTGGTTGAGGCGATGCGCCATGGTGGATTTAATTTAGGCGGGGAACAATCCGGGCATATTATTTTATCGGATAGCTCAACAACAGGTGATGGTTTGATGGCCGCGCTTAAAATTCTCGGTATGATAAAAGAGAGTGGTCAGAAGGCGAGTGAAGCGCTTTTTTTGTTTGAGCCGTTGCCTCAGATTTTGAAAAATGTGGTTTTTGATAAGTCGGCAAAACCGTTGGATGATGCGTCTGTTCAAGATGCCATTCAAAAGGCTGAAGATGCTTTGGCGAATTCTGGTGCGAATTCCGGTCGTCTTTTGGTGCGCGCTAGCGGAACCGAGCCCGTTATTCGTGTGATGGCGGAAGGCGATGATGCGGATGCGGTTGAGGCGGTGGTTGATGGTCTTTGTGATGTTGTGAAACGGGCGGCTGGTTAATTTCTTCTAGTATTTGTTTTACTGTTTTTGTATCGGATACCATCAGTCTTTTACTAAATGCGGTTCGTTCTTCTTCGGATGCAAATGATAATATTACTCGTTTATGTTCTTCAACAGAGATATCTGGATTTCCGTTAGTTCCGTCTTTTAGCACGATAATATTAGCTTTTGTTGACCTTAGTGCCCCTATGACAGAATGTGGTAAGCAAGCCATTGCATTGAGGCCGCATGCAAATAATAGATCGAAGTTTTTTGTGTCATCATGTAGTGGGCCTTCTTCTGAAAAAGCGTCAAAGCCTTGTTTGATGTAAATGAATTCATTTTCTGATGGTTTGGCAATTTTGAATAGATCTACGCGATCTGTTGATTGCGAATTTAAAAATTCGGATAGCGTATATCTTTGCCATGGCGCTTTTACGAACGGCATTCCAACCCATAAGTTTTTGATACCATGTTTCCTTAAGTTCTGCGAAAAGTCTGCGCATATTTGGGCGGCTTGGAATGATCCTTTTTTTCGTGTTTCATAGTCTTGAAGATCAATTAAAAGGTTTCCGGCAGAGCTATACGCTGCGGCTTTTGAAAAGGCATCTATGATCCATTGTTTTACAATTTTGTTCATTTCATTTGATGGTATATCTGAAAAAGAAATATTATTCAAATTTATGTAAATAATTATTGTTTGAATAATTGACTTTCCAGCTGCTCGTCACTATCCCTAACAGTATGAATGATCAGAAGAAATTATTGTCATTACTGCCTAAAGGGTTTGAAGATTTGTTGCCGCCGGATGCGGAGACGGAGTTTCGTGGTATTGGCATTTTAATGAAGTGTTTTGCGCGTTTTGGGTATGAACGTGTGAAGCCACCTTTGGTTGAATTTGAGGATAGTCTTTTTGCGCCAGGTCCCGGTGCTGCGCTTGCGGATCAGACGTTTCGGATGATGGACCCACAGTCGGAAAAGATGCTGGCGCTTAGGTCGGATATTACGCCGCAAATTGCACGGATTGCAACATCGCGGATGGATAATGCAGCTTTGCCGCTTAGGCTTGCTTATGCGAATGATGCGGTGCGTACGCGCGCGTCACAGCAAAGAACATTTCGCCAGTTTGCGCAAGTTGGTTGTGAGCTTGTGGGGGCGCCAGAAGGTGATGATGTCATTGAGATGGCTGTTGTAGCGTTAAAAGGTCTTGCAGAGCTTAAAATTCAAAATGTTACTATCGATTTTTCATTGCCCGATATTTTTGAAGCGTTGATTAAGGCCACGGATATTGCTGAAGGGGACCTTGATGGGCTTCGTGCACAAATTGCAGGCGAAGCGAGTAGCGCGATTGCCAAGATAGAGGATTTGGGCCTTGAGCCGGTGGCTGCGGAACAGGTAGTTAAACTTAAGTCCGTTATTGAGCGTGTTCGGGAGGCTGTTGAAGCGTTAGGTGTTAAGCATGTTTCATATAGCGTTGACCCCATAGAAACCAAGGGATTTGAATATCATAGCGGCGTTGTCTTTACGTTGTTTTCAAAGGATGCGCATGGTGAATTGGGTCGTGGTGGTCGTTATGCGATCGATTGTGATGATCAGAGCTGCCAAGGGTTTGCCGCTGGATTCACGCTTTATATGGATACTGTTCGTATGGCTATGCCTGCGTTATCGCGGAAAAAACGTGTTTTTGTATCGTTTGATACGAATTGGGGTGTGCTGGAAGAGTTGCATGATGAAGGCTTTGTAACGGTGCGGGGTAAAGCGTATGGGGATGAAGCGCTTTTGGGCACTTGCACGCATATCTATAAAGACGGTAAGGTTGTCGAAGTTTAATACATAAAAGGAATAATGTATGGCAAATGTGGCCGTGATTGGCTCTCAATGGGGTGATGAGGGTAAAGGTAAGATTGTGGATTGGTTGTCGAGCCGCGCCGATGTGGTTGTGCGGTTTCAGGGCGGGCACAATGCAGGGCACACGCTGGTTATTGATGGCGTTACATATAAGCTTCACCTTCTGCCGTCTGGTATTGTTCGTCGATCAAAACTATCGATCATTGGAAACGGTACGGTGATTGATCCGTGGGCGTTGATGCAAGAAATTAAGAATGTCGAAGCACAGGGCATTGAAGTTAATCCAGATAAATTGATGATTGCGGAAAATGCGCCGCTTATTTTGCCGGTTCATCCTTTGCTTGATCAGGCGATGGAAAATGCACGTGGTAATCAGAATTTAGGCACAACAGGGCGCGGTATTGGTCCAGCGTATGAAGATAAGATTGCGCGTCGTGCGATTCGTGTTTGTGATTTGGAATATCCTGATGTTTTGAGAGAAAAATTGGAGAAAATGCTTTTTCACCATAATGCGTTACTGCGCGGGTTTGGTCAGGACGAAGTTGGCGCGGATGCGATTTTTGATCAGTTGATGGAAGTGCGTGATGATATCCTTCAGTATAAAGGTGTTGTTTGGAAGGTTCTTGATCAGGCACGAAAAGATGGTAAGAAAATTCTTTTTGAAGGGGCGCAGGGTATGATGCTTGATGTTGATCATGGGACATATCCTTTTGTGACGTCATCGAACATGGCTGCAGCGCAAGCGGCAACAGGTTCTGGTATGGGGCCGGATGCTGTGAATTTTGTGTTGGGTATTACCAAAGCGTATACAACACGTGTTGGAACGGGGCCTTTCCCTACTGAACTTGACGATGAAATTGGGCAGCGTTTGGGTGAAAAGGGGCATGAATTTGGCACGACGACAGGGCGAAAGCGTCGTTGTGGTTGGTTTGATGCGGCGATTGTGCGCCAGACGATTACGGTTGGTGGGATTACTGGTATTGCGCTGACTAAGATTGATGTTCTTGATGGTTTAGAAGAATTGAAAATTTGTGTTGGGTACAAGCTTAACGGCAAAGAGATTGACTATTTGCCGGCTTCACAAGCTGAGCAGGCGGCGGTTGAACCGATCTATGAGACAATGCCGGGGTGGAGTGAGAGTACTTATGGGGCCAAAAGCTGGGCCGATTTGCCAGCTAATGCGGTGAAGTATGTCCGTCATATTGAAGAGCTTATTGGTGCTCCTGTGACTTTGTTATCGACGTCGCCAGAGCGTGATGACACGATTTTGATGCAGGACCCGTTTCAAGGATAAGCGTTAGCTTTTAGTTATTTTACTTTTTACCTAAAGAAGACTACAATTAGAATATTCGTTTTTCATCGAATACTTTCTTTTTTTGCGTATTGTTTATCACTTTTTTAGATATTTTATGGCTGACGACTCCCCAATAGAAAAAGATGCAAAGACGGATAAGAAATCTGATTCCTCAAAATCAGATGATGCGCAGAAGACGTCCGCGACAGCCTCGCAGGCGAGTGCGGATAGTCAGGTTGTTGTAAAATTTGCCGGTGATATTGAAATTTTTACCAATAAACCGATGCCTAAATTTAAATCAGTTCAAAACCAGGCGTTCAAAGCGGTTTCCAAAGGGCGTAACGCTGACAATTTAATTGCTATCGTTTGTGAAAAGCATTGTGTTCCTCGGCGTAATGCTGCGTCGGTTTATTCATCAATTATTAATCCGTTTTTATTGCCTTTGCATGCTTACGGAAAGGTTTATTGGCCACCTGCAAAACAAGAGCGTTACATCGTTGTTTACAAGCACGTTATTAATGAGCGGCTTTTGGAGGATGATAAAGAGCAGGCCATGGGGTTGAAGCAAGATTTCGTCATGGACAATGTTGTGAAGCCTATGGTTGATATTTTACAAGATTTTCGTGATAAAGATTTCGTACATGGGGCCATTCGTCCTAGTAACATGTTTACGAGTTCATCCAAGAAAGGGTTTGTTTTAGGGGATTGTTTGTCGGCGCAGGCATCCAGCACTCAGCCTGCTTTGTTTGAAACCATTGAGAGGGCGCAGGCGAACTCTTCTGCGCGCGGTGTTGGTACGCTAACTGATGATCTTTATGCTTTTGGTGTTTCGCTTGCGGTGATGATGAGGGCGATAGACCCGCTTGCCGGTAAGGATGAAGAAGAGGTTATCAAGGATAAAATTGTTCATGGAAGTTATGCGGCGATTACGGGTAAGGATAGGTTTAAGGGTTCTATTTTAGAGCTTTTAAGAGGGCTATTGCACGATGATCCTTCGCAGAGATGGACGGTTGATGAGATTTTAGTCTGGCTTGATGGTCGACGATTAAGTCCTAAGCAGGCTCTTAAACGAGGTAAGGCGGCACGTCCGTTTTCATTTGTCGGTCAAAAATTCTTGCAACCTTCGTTATTGGCAATGGCGGTTGATGCTTTGCCGAACGAGACAGTCAGGGTCATGGAAGATGGTTCTCTAAAGCAATGGGTTGAGCGATCGTTGGAGGATGATCTTATGTCTCAGCGTTTAGATGAAGCATACCAGTCATCGGTGCAGATTGGCCGTGGTCAAGGTTATGAAGATAGGGTAGTGGCCAATATTGCATCTGTCTTAGATACAATGGGCCCGATTAGGTTTAGAGGGCAGAGGTTATGCGCCGATGGTGTTGGGTCTGCGCTTTATGAAGCGATGGTTTTGAAGCAAGATGTTAAAGTGTTTGCGGCGTTATTTATGCAATCTATTGCAATGAATTGGGTAACAGCAACGGAAAACCCGAATTTGGATGTGACGGGGCTTATTTCAAAATTTGATTTATGTAAGAATTTTTTGCGCCAAAATAAATTTGGTTTTGGGTTGGAGCGGTGTTTGTATTTGCTGGCACCGGAAGCACCATGTTTAAGCCCTAAGTTAGAAAATTATTATGTCTCTACACCAGAGGATATGATGTATGCGTTTGAAGATATTTGTAAAAAGGGACATAGCCCGCCTCTTTTTTTAGACCGTCATAGTGCAGCATTTTTGTCTGTCAAAGATTCAAAGATTATTGATTCTTTTCTCTTTGATTTGAATGCGAGCGAAGATCATAAGAATTTAATTGGTAACCTTAAAACGTTAGCGGCTATACAAAAACGTTCTAATCTTGATCGGTTTCCGCATATTGCAAAAACGCTAAATAAACGATTTCCGGTTTTGTACAAACGTTTTCATGACAAAAAAGTGCGTGAGAAGTTGCGCGAGAATATTGAGAAATTTGTTAAGGCTGGCGACCTTGTTAAAATTGCAAACTTATTAGAAAGCCCTGAAGTTTTAGAAAAAGATTTAAAGGGTTTTAAGGCTGCTGCGCTGGAATATGCTCAGTTGCGTAAAGAGGCTGAATATCTTGAGAAACAATTATCGGATGAATCAACTTTTGGTCGTTCTACAGGCAAAGAAATTTCTGCGTTAATCTCTGGTGGGCTTGCAGCCCTTATCATTATTGTTACAACGGTTATGTTTTTCAACGATAAATCTATTTTTTAACGTTTGAATATTTAAGGTTTTATCTTGGCTAAAAAAGTGCAAAAGAAGAAAAGTTTTAAAGGGCAGGCTTTTAGTGTTGCTGGGCTTTTGATGGCAATCGTATTTTTGCCTACAACACTCATGCTTATGATCGGTACATTGCCGACTTTTGCGGCGTTATTCGTGGATCGCACCAAACGTAAAACGAAAGTTGTTACTGTTGGTGTTATGAATGTTGCGGGGTGTGTTCCGTTTATTTTGGAGTTATGGACCAAGGGGCATAATTTTGAGCGGGCAGTTGAGATCATTAGTAACCCACAAGCGGTTGTTGTTATGTATTCTGCGGCTGCTGTTGGTTATCTCATTGATTGGGCTATGACGGGTATTGTTGCTAGCTTTTTGTTGCAGCGCGGTAAGGCGCGTTCTAAGGCTATAAAAAAGCGTCAAGAAGAGCTTGTTCAGCGCTGGGGACGTGAAATAACCGGCGAAGTGAACGTTGATAAATATGGCTTTGAGGTTGAGGGCCATGATAAGAAATAATCAAATTTGATCTATAATTAAGCATATATTTACTACAGTTATGAAAATATAGTAATTGGTTAATGGGTTTTTTTATTGTCATGGAAAGCGGGCTACACCGCTTTTTTTGTGCCTTAAATTTGAAAGTAATTTGAAATAAATGTTGGGTAAATTGTACAAAAAATGGGTTTGTAAAGATGATGGTGTGACAGCTGTTGAGTTTAGTCTGTTGCTTGCGCCATATATGGTTTTAGTTCTTGGCATTATTGAGGTTTCAATGATGTTTTTATCTGCAAATTTATTAGAAGGTGCAACGAATTCTGCTGCAAGGCTTATTAGAACCGGAGAGTTACAGCAATCTGGACAGGCGCCGCAAGATGTGTTTCGTACGGCGCTTTGTAACTATGAAATGGTTTTTGTAAACTGCAATGATATTACCGTAGAAGTGCAGACATTAGGCGGCACATTCGGAAATTTCAATCTTGCTGCGCCACAATTTGATGCGGATGGCAACTTGGTTTCAGGTGGTGTTGATCCTGGTGGTGCTAATGATCGTGTTTTGATTAGAACGGCTGTTCGCTATGACATGATGACACCGATTGTTGGCAGCTTGTTGAGTGGTGGAACAGGATCGAAGTTATTTATGTCGACGATCGTTTTGCAATCAGAGCCTTTTGATTTTAATGGAGCGACTTAATATGGTGTGTTTTTTCAGATGTTTATTGTGTCGTTGGTTTAGAGAGCGTGAAGGCGTTGCGGCGATTGAGGCTGCGATGGTTTTCCCGCTTTTGGCGGTTCTTCTTGTGGGAACTTATGATATGGGGAGTGCAATATTGGCTGGTCAAAAGTCTATTCGTGCGTCTCAGGTCACGGCTGATTTGGTGGCAAGAGATTCGCAAATTGATAATGCCATGATTAATGAGGCAATTACCGCGGGTGAGCTGGCTTTGCATCCATTTGATACAGCAAATTATGGTGTTGATATTGTAAGTATTGGTTTTGATGATGATGCGGATGCTTATATTGAATGGCGTGAAACACGCAACATGACACCAGATCCAAATGTTCTTAATGCTGTGGCTTCCCTCGCGGAGCCGAATGGTGGTGTGATTATTGTAAATATTGAATATGTTTATGATCCGCTCTTTCTTGGTTTTTCTATAGGTGATTTTACTGTCGGGATTGTTCCGATGAGTGAAGTTGCCTTTTCTCGTGGGCGAAAAAGCGCTGTTGTCGAGCGTATATAGTCCTTTATTTCTGATCCAAAGGTTAGGTGAAATATGATGATGTATCGAATTTTTATGAAATGTATCACGGGTCTTTGTGATTATTTGAAAAGCACGAAGGCGGCGATCGGTATATTGTTCGCGGTTATGGCGCCTGTTGTGATTGGGTCGGCGGGTGTTGCGATTGATTATTCGCAAGCGTATTTGGTTAAGCAGCGTTTGTCGCAAGCGATTGATGCGGCCGCTTTGGCGGCGACGGCATCGTCAAATGATCCTGATGTTATAGAGGCGAAGGTGAAGAAATTCTTTGATGTTAATTATCCACCTGAAAAGCTGGGTGCGACCATTGATCCTACAGTTTATGTTGATGGCAATGTTGTTCGCGTTGTTGGAAATGCATCTTACACCACTCTTTTTATAAGGATATTTAATATCGATAGTATTGCTGTTCAGGCGGATACGGAAGTTCAGCGAGAGGTGAAAGGTATTGAAGTTGTTCTTGTGTTGGATAATACCGGTTCAATGGCGACCAATAATAATATTGGAAAGCTGCGCACAGCGGCGTGTGAGTTTGTTGAGATTTTGTATGGAACCTATGATGGTGAGGGTACTGAGGATTGTTTAGATCGATATGGCGATTATGTTACGGCCAGCAATGATTTTGTTAAGGTTGGCATTGTTCCTTATGCGACGTCTGTGAACGTTGGGCCTTATGGTCTTGGGTTTGATGACGGTGGGGTTGCCTATGATGATCAATTCTTGAGTAATCCGTTGGATTTAACATTTAGTAATGATGTTAATACTGATATTTGTGTTTTAGAACAGGATGATGGCACGGATGTTTTGGATCATGCGGGGCCGTGGTCAATGTTCCGTTGGTGTCGCGATACGCAAACGGATGCTGCGGAATGTAATTTCTACAATAATTACGTTTGTAGCGGCGGTTATAACCAATCGGGAAGTAGTTGTCTTGGTTGGCAGTACCAAGTTGGTGCGCGCACGGTTTATCGTGGTCCTAATTACACATGCCCATCCGCGTCTGTTCTGCCTATGACCGAAGATATGACTGATTTAAAGGGCCGTATTGGTGAGATGCAGGCTAATGGTTGGACTTTTGGTAACATAGGAATGGTCTGGGGATTGCGTCTATTGTCACCGACTGCGCCTTTTACTGAAGGTGTGGAATGGGATAATACAGCATGGCGTAAGGTTATTGTGATGATGACTGATGGTGATAATGTGCGAAGCAGTCCGTATGGTGCTTTTGGTCGCAATGGTGAGCATAGTGTTTCATCGGCCGCTGTTTTGGATGACCGTTTAGAAGATATTTGTGAAAATATGGATAACATGGAAAATGGTCCTAGCGTTTACACCATTACATTCGAAGCCAGTGAGGGTGGTATTGATTCAGATACTGAAACTTTATATAGAAATTGCGCTGTTAACGGTGGTCGCCATGAGCATGTAAATACGTCAGACGAATTACAAGATGTGTTTCGTGATATTGCGCAAGAGTTAAGTAATCTTCGTATTAGAAGTTAACTCAGTCATTTATAGAATAATGTTTAAAGGCCCGTGCATTGTTTGTGCGGGCTTTTTAAATGGTTGTTGCAATATTTATGTCATTTTTCTTTGGTTTGTATTGCGTGATCGCGTGTTTATTTTTATCTTTTTTTTGCAGTCTTAAGTAAAAATATTTAATTAATTAAGTAATTATAGTAATATATAAAGTAAATATAAATCATATAAAATTTTACATAAAATTATATTAAGTTATTAGTTGATTTTTTTTCATTTTTTCTTTAAAAATGTAAGTAATCGTTGCGTAATTTAACCTTCCCTTAATCAAATCCCGATATTCTAATATTAGTACGGTTGGGATCTTCATGTAACTGTTCCAAGTATGTGGAGTGTGGGATTAACCGAAATTAAGTCAAATCAAATCTATTCTTTTAAGGAGAAAAATTATGTTGAAATTATTAGCTATGAAAGATGCTTATCTTCGTGATGATGAAGGTGCAACAGCAATCGAATATGGTCTTATGGCTGCTGCGATCGCTCTTGGTATTGTTGCTCTTGTATTTACATTGGGTGACCGTATTGAAGGTACGTTCCAGGGTATTGATGACGAATTTGCGGCTGAAGGTCTGTAAGAACAGTCTAACGCTTTTAAGGATCTCTTATGCTTAAGATGCTTGCCATTTTTGATACTTATCTTCGTGATGATGAAGGTGCAACAGCAATCGAATATGGTCTTATGGGTGCGGCGATCGCACTTGGTATTATAGCTCTTGTGTTTACGCTTGGAGATCGCGTCGAAGGATCTTTTCAGTCGGTTGACGATAGTCTTGCCGCGGAAGGTCTTTAAGATAAAATTATAAAGTTTAGAGCCCGCCCTCAACAGGGCGGGCTTTTCATTTTCTTAATATCCGTTGTCTTAGCTACAAGGTTTTCAATGTTTTCTTTAATCGTCTTTTTGTCGTTTTTGTTTTTTGTGATTGCTTATGGTGTGATGTCGGCGATTTCGGATTTTAAAGGTTTGCGCATTCCTAATATTAACAGCGTTGTGATTTTTGTGTTGTTTTGTGTTTGTTATGGTTTGCTTTGGATTTTGGGCGGTGTTGGTCCTTTTGCGTCTATTGGGTCGCATTTGATTGGTTTTGTAATCGTGTTTTTAGGAAGTTTTGCGCTTTATGCGATGAAGGTTTGGGGGGCAGGGGATCAGAAGCTGATCAGTGCGTTGTCAATATGGATGGGTTTTTCCGCGGTTCCTGCTTTTTTGGTTTATACCAGCTTATTTGGTGGTGTTTTGGGTTTAACGGCGCTTGTTTTAAAAAAGTTTAAGCCTGTTCAATCGCCTTTAGAGGGGAGTTGGATTGCGCAGGTGCAAGACGGTGTTGGTAAGGTTCCTTATGGTATTGCGATTGTCTTGGGTGCGTTGGCTTGTTTTTTGAAAATAGGGTATTTTAGCGTTGATACGTTTCGTATTTTCCTGTGATTTTGGCGTGCTTACCCTCTTTACTATTTGTTAATTTTAAAAAGGCAAAATAAATAGAAATGTGTTATTGTATTCATGTTGATTAATCATCGCGGCGTCCGCCGTTTCTAATTTCCATTTATAACGCTGCGTTTCTTATCTTTATATTTCAGCCCTTTCAAGAGGTCGGTTATGAATAAAAATATTTTAATAGTATTGGCTGGTGCGGTTCTTGTCGCTGTTTTAGTGGCGGTGATGGTGCAGCTTATGATGGGCGGTAAAGATGAGCCGGTTGTGCAGGAGGCGAAGATTAATGTTCTCGTTGCTGCGAAAGATTTAAAAATTGGTCAGGAAATAAAGGCTGGTGATGTGCGTTGGCAGCCATGGCCAAAGTCTAGCATGTTTCCTGGGGCTCTTAGGCAGATTGAAGGTCAGAGTGCAAAAGAAATGGTTAAGGGGCGTTTGGCGCGTAATATCGCAAAAGGTGAGCCTGTTATGAAGACGGCGTTGCTTGCGAGTGCGAAAGGAAATTTTGTTGCGGCAAGTCTTGAGCCTGGGATGCGTGCGATGGCGATTGATGTTAAAGCAGCCAGTATGGTGTCTGGTTTTGTGGGTCCTGGTGATTTTGTGGATGTTATTTTAACATACAAGGTTAATGTACGCACAACGGATACTGATCCTGTCATTGCGCAAACGCTTGCATTAAGTCTCGATGATACTGCGAGTGAGACAATCTTGCAGAATGTAAAGGTTTTAGCCGTGGATCAGAGTGCGGAACGCCCAGCGGATGATAAGATTAAAGTCGGTAAGACGGTTACTCTTGCGCTCAGTGCAAAAGATGCGGAGCGTATTACCTTGGCAGCGGAAATTGGTGATTTGAACCTTGCGCTTCGTGGTGTTGGTGATGATACACCGGTGCAGCGTGAGTGGCCTGTTATTTCTGACGCTAGGCTTACATCTATTAAGCGTGAAATTTACAAAGAATTAAACCGAGTGCGTAAAGAATCTGGTGTTACATCCAATACTGTTCGCATTTATAGCGGGAATGCTGTTGAGGCAATTCCAACACGATAACTAACTTCTGCGACTTTCTGTCGTATTCAATGAAATCTAACTGCGTAAATCAAAATGAAAGTCTAATTATGAAACGATCATATCAATCTTGTTTTAATGTGCTTGCTTGTCTCTTTATTGCTGGCTGTCTCATGTTGGGGGCGATGCCGTTTTCGCATGTGTTTGCGGCGAAAGGGGATTTAACATCTATTTCATCTGAAAAGGTTGAAAAGCCGCTTGAGATTACTTTGGGTAAGGCTGAACTTATTGGAATTGGTGAAGATTTATCGGATGTTTTAGTTGCTAACCCTGCGTTGATTGATGTTATGGCTGTGCAATCGGATCGACTTTATATTGTTGGTTTGCAGGTTGGTGATACGAATATCATTGCTTTGGATGAAGAAGGTAATGTCGTTAAGCGTCTCGATATTCATGTGACGTATGACCTTCAGGCAATCCAATCAAAGGTGAACGAACTCTTCCCTGAAGAGGATGTAACGGTGAGCTCTATTCATGATCAGATTATTTTGACAGGAACGGCTTCTAATCCAGAGGTTGCATCGAAAATTACTAATCTTGTTGGTCATTATGTAAGCGATTTGACGGATGACGAGGGAAGTATTGATGAGCTTATATCTAGCTTTATTGAGGCCCGTGGTGAGCAGCAAGTTATGTTGCAGGTTAAAATTGTTGAGGCTAGTCGTAATGCCCTAAGAGAGCTTGGGGTTGAAACGGATATTAATGACCCAGATGAACTTGCGGGTTTTCAAGTTTTTGATGGTACTGCTCCGTCCAGTTTCTTGAGTGAAGACAACTTTCTTCGTTCTGTTGGATCGATTGGCTTGTCTCAGCCGGCTTTAGGTGCGGCAAGGTTTGTGGGCGATACTGGGTTAGACGGTATTGGTCAGATTGGTGTTCTTCTTCAGGCTTTAGAAGAAGAAAATCTTGCGAATATATTGGCGGAGCCTAACTTAACAGCTGTTTCCGGTGAGCAGGCAGGTTTCCTTGCAGGGGGAGAGTTCCCTGTTCCTGTGGGGCGTGATCAGGTTGGTAATATTATTATTGAATTTCGTGAGTTTGGTGTCGCGTTGAATTTCCGTCCGATCGTTTTGTCGAGTCAGAGAATAAACCTTCAAATGGATACGGAAGTATCGTCTCTTGATTTTGATAATGCGATTATTCTTGAAGGGCTTGAAATTCCTGGCTTGGATGTTCGTCGTGCGGAGACAACTATTGAAATGGCAAGCGGTAAAAGTTTGATGATTGCGGGTTTGTTGCAGTCAGAAGCGATACAAAGCATGTCAGGTCTTCCGGGGATCAGTAAGACACCGATTTTAGGTGATCTTGTGTCTTCTGATGGTTTTGAGCGTAATGAAACCGAATTAATTGTGATTGTGACGCCGTATCTTGTTAGGCCGTATCAAGATAAAAAGGTTGTTGAATCTGTCCCTGAAAAACAGCGCGCTTATCCTTTAGCAAAAGCTTTTGCTACAAATATCCGTCGTGAATTTGATGCGGATAATGATCTGTTCGAGGGTGAGGGTGGATTTGGATATATATTGGATTAATGACAGACGTATTATTTAAAAGGACGTAATCTATGGCTTTGCAAAGGTTTTTAGTGATATCAGCAGGTGTTGTGATGAGTGGTTTCTTGCTACAGGGGTGTGAGTCAATCGTGCATTCGGAAACACAGCTTGCTCAAAAGAAAATGCAGCTTGAATCTAATGAAGTTGTCGAGACAGTCTCGGTTGATGATATGGATAGTCATGCGATTGCGGCGTTATCGGATCATTACTCGAGGCAAGGCAATGGTAAGGTTCAGCTTACAATTACGTATGATCCCAAGTCTTCAGGGAATACAGCAATGAATGCGTCTAATCATGCGGCGCGTATTGGCGGAGAGTTTCGCAAAAATGGCGTTGATGTTGATGCGATGATCTTGCCGATTAAGGGCTTGGGTGATGATGCGCAGGCGATTGTATCTTTTAATTCACTGAGTTTAGCAGGCCCTGATTGTGATCTTTTGCCTGGCTTAGAAAATCGTAATGTTGATACGGATGCGGAGTATGAACTTGGGTGTTCACGCGATACTATTATGGCGAAACAGATCGCGCGCCCAAGAGATCTGGTTGATGATAATGAGCCTAATAGTGTCGATGGAAGACGCGCATCCAATATTGTTGAGCGTTATAGAACGGGTGAGCCTAATGAGCCGCTTAATGGTCAAGAAGCATCTGATCAGTAAGATATTTAATTCGGTTATCATTAATCTTTCATAAGGATTTTCTGATAAAATAATAGCAATAAAAATAATAATAAAAATTAGTATTAACCGACGGATGAGAGATATTTTTGATGAGCGAGGTAGAAAACCAGAGCTTAAGTTCAGACAGTAAAGGGCAGGGTAGTTCGATTTTATTGCCTGAAGCCAGCATTGCTGTGTTTTCGAAAGATCCCGAAACGTTAGAATCTGCACGCCAGCTTGAATCTGACTGGCGTTTTGCGCGTGTTATTGTTGGCGTCGAAGAAGGTGGCGTAAACAGTGCTATTCATTCTTATCAAGAATTTGAGTCGCCAGATTTGGTTATTATTCAAACCGAGGTTATTGATGACACGTTTACCGCAAAATTAGAAGAATTGGCAGGGCATTGTGCCGAAGGGACAGCCGCGATTGTGATTGGTCCCGTCAATGATGTGAATTTGTATCGTACGCTGATTGATATGGGCATTAGTGATTACCTGGTTAAGCCTATTGCTGCGGATGTTATGGCGGAAATTTGCGCGAAAACATTGATTGAGAAAATTGGTGTGAAGGGCAGTCGCCTTATTGCATTTGTTGGTGCAAAAGGTGGCGTTGGCGCTTCTTCTTTATGTCATGCAGCGGCGTGCGGTGTTGCGGATATTCTCGATCAGAAAACGTTTTTGTTAGATACGTGCGGCGGTTGGTCGACAATGAGTGTTGGGATGGGATTTGAACCTCTTACGACACTTGCGGAAGCGGCGCGTGTTTGTGCTGCCAATGATGAAGACAGCTTTAACCGTATGATTTTCAATGCATCGGATAAACTTCACGTTTTGGCAAGTGGTAGTGATGTTATGCTTGATCAATCTATTGATGCGCAGCAATTAGAAATTATGATTGATATGTTGATGGCGAAATATCCTGTGATTATGGTTGATATTTCAAACAGTCCACAAGACTTACAATCACTTATTTTATCGCGGGCTAACCAGATTAATGTTGTGTCGTCTCAATCTTTAGTGTCTTTGCGACAAGCTAGAAGTTTGGTGAAAGAGATTACGGATCTTCGTGGTGCTGAAAGTGATGGCATAGAATTTATGATTAATATGCAAGGCGCGCCAAGTGCCCAGGATGTTCCCAAAAAGGATATTGAATCTGTTTTAGGGATTCCTGTTTCTGCTTTCGTTCCGTTTGAGACGAAGATCTTTCAAAATAACGAAGCAAAGAGCCGTAAATTAAGTGATGATAAAGACGGTGAACAGTTGATTAAAAGTCACCTGTTGCCAGTGATACAAAAAGTTATTGCCGCGAATTATGATGCGGATAGTGATGATGGTGCACAAAAATCAGGCGGCATTATTGGCGATTTGATGCAAAAATTATCATCAAAATAAAGTAATTTATTTAATTAAAAAGGTTTGTCATGTTTGGTAAAAAACAAACAACACCCCAGAAAAAGAAAAAGGCACCGGCTGTTTCGGCTCCTAAAGATGTGAAAGATACAGTTGATCTTAATGCTGATGCTGCGCCTGTTAGTGATAATGTTGTAGAGGATAATGTTCCTTCGAAGTCTGTAAAAAATGTGCAGCCCACCAAAGTTGAACATAAAGAAGAGCTGCATGAGAATAAAAATCCTGTTGCAGATAAAAGTGTTATAGCAAAACAACAAGAAGAGAAACCTGCGCCAAAGAAAATTGTTAAAAAGCCGAAGGTGGTGGAAGCGCCGGAGAAAGTTGAAGAAGAAGATCCTTTTGCGGAAGAGTTAGAAGAAGATTTCACAGGCGATGAGGCAGGTGGAGATTCTATTACAACGCTTCGTTTACAACGTGCGCGTAACCGTATTTGGCTTGATCTTCGCGATGGTATTGACCTAAAGGCGCTTGCGCGTATGGATGCCAAAGCAGCGCGAGAAGAGGTTTATAGTGCGGTTGAAGAAATTGCACGTTTTAGAAATCTTGATTTAACGCCTGCTGAATTACAAAGCATTGCCAAAGAATGTGCAGATGACATGTTAGGCTTTGGTCCGTTGGAAGAGCTTCTAGAGCGTGATGATATCGCCGATATTATGATTAATGGCCCAGATACGACATATATTGAAGTGTCGGGTAAGATTGAACGTACCAAGATTAATTTCCGTGATAATCAGCATTTAACAACAATTTGTCAGCGCATTGTAGGGGCGATTGGGCGTCGTGTGGATGAAAGCTCGCCGATTTGTGATGCGCGTTTGCCTGATGGGTCGCGTGTGAATGTTATTATTCCGCCATTGGCTGTGGATGGTGCTTGCATGACTATTCGTAAATTCACGAAAGATAAATTGACGCTTGATAAATTGTTGCAATTTGGATCAATGACGCCGTCTTGTGCGAAACTTATTCAGGCGATTGGGCGGTCACGTGTCAATGTTCTTGTGTCTGGTGGTACTGGTTCGGGTAAAACGACAATGTTGAATTGTTTAACGCGTTATATTGAACAAGGTGAGCGGATTATTACCTGTGAAGATGCGTGTGAATTACAACTTCAACAACCCCATGTGGTGCGTCTTGAAACACGCCCCCCTAACCTTGAAGGTGTTGGAGAAGTCACGATGCGTGATTTGGTGAAAAACTGTCTGCGGATGCGACCCGAGCGGATTATTGTTGGTGAGGTGCGCGGCCCCGAGGCATTTGATTTGCTGCAGGCGATGAATACAGGTCATGACGGTTCGATGGGAACG
>JBGCEF010000084.1:0-22205 GCA_045106175.1 Bdellovibrionales bacterium | reverse complement strand
TGATCCAGATTATCGTAATGCTGGACTATCCATGCTTTTAAATGCCTGGAGCGGCAAAGAGATTCTTCGCTCTTCAAAAGATTATTCTTACAAGGCAGTCGGGCAATGGGGCCTTATTGATCTGTTATCTGGGCATTTGACAGGCATTGTTACTAAGCCAGCTTTGTTAGCCTGTATGCCCAATCAAGATGGTAATAGTTTAGTATTAAGTGCCATGAGAGCCAATAAACTTCCTGATCAATATGAAAGCGCAATGCGTAATATTTTATTGAGGCATACATTAGAGCGTGAGAAATTTATGACGCATGGGCGTTGTACGGCGTCTTCAGCGGCCACCGTGTCCGCGGTAGGCGCATTAAAATTTATCATGGATAGATAGCGTTACGCGCGTTTCTTTTCTTGTTCATCTTCAACAGATAAAGATACGATACGGGGCGTTTCTTCTATTGTTTCGAATTCAGGTATGTCTGCGACGGTGTTATTGCTTGCCTGAAGCTCTTTAAATTTTCGTGCCGCAGGTAAAACAGATGATTGAAGGGAGCCAACAGCAGCGTCGTATCCTTTCATTGCGGTTTGTAAATTTTTACCAACCTTCTCAATGTGCCCAGTAAAAGCCAATAGCCGTTTATATAACTCTACGCCGCGTTCTGAAATTTCCGTTGCATTCTTGGCTAGCTCTACTTGTCGCCAGCTCATCCCGACAACACGTAACAAGCTCATTAACAATGTTGGCGATGCAATAATGATATTGCGGCTTGCAGCAAATTCGACCAGCTGAGGATCAGCTCGTAAAGCGAGTGAATAGAGGTGCTCAGACGGTAAAAATAGAACAGTGAAGTCGGGGCTTTCAATTTGTTCCCAATATCCTTTTTTACCTAAATCCTGAACATGGTTTTTGACCTGTTTCGAAAGGTTTTGCATGAGATGGTTATACTCATCTTCGCTGATATCTTCTGACAGGCGGTCTGCGAATTTATTAATTGGGGCTTTGGCATCAATGATAATATTAAAGCCATCTTGCATATTGATCACAGCATCGGGGCGCTGGCGTCCGGTTTCAGTTTGCATTGAAACTTGCGTTTCGTAATGCACCCCTTTGATGAGTCCTGATTTATCAAGCAGCCCTTCAAGGATATATTCGCCCCAGCGGCCTTGGGCGGATGGATCGCGCAGCGCACCGACCAGTTTTGCAGTTTCTCTGTTAAGGCTTTGTAGATCTTCGCGTAACGCGTTATCGGTTCCTTTAACCTGCTCCAGAGCTTTGGATAATTCTTCGAGGTTTTTATGAACGGGTTTAATCATTTCCCCGATGGCAGTTTGGCGTTTTTCGAGATCATGAGATGAATCTTTTTGCGCGGCATTCAGTTTTTCTTGGGCCAGTGCGATGAATTGTTCATTATTTTGTCGCAAAGCTTCATTAGCGGTGAGTTTAAAGCGTGCTTCCATATCAGCGCTAGCTTTGTTGTAGGCGATTTCGCGTTCGCGCATTTGCGTCTTTAGCTCTGTATTTAATGTGATAAGCTTTTGACGCGATACAATAAAAATCAGGCTAATAAAAAGGCCACCTATCACAAAACCGATAATCGCAGGAAGAATGGTTTCATATTCGGAAAATTGCGTTAAAATATCTTGCATAAAATATAATTAGCAGGCTTGGCTTTAAAATGAAAACAAATAAAGAACATCGAGAGCAAAACGTTGTGCAAGATTCAGGTAACGCCCTGATATACGTTCTTATTGCGATTGTTTTGTTCGCAGCGCTTAGTTTTACCTTATCGCGTCAGACAGATACGGGTGAGGCGGGGGAGCTAACAGATACGCGGGCGGAGTTATATGCGACACAATTAATATCTTATTCTGCGCAAGTAAAATCAGCATTGGATCAGATGATTTTTACGCGGGCGCGCATTGATGAATTAGACTTTACTGATCCAAGCGATGCTGGATTTAATGGTGGAACGCAAAAAGATAGAAGTAACCGTGTTTTTCATCCGGAAGGCGGCGGCATTACAAAAGGACGCCTGCCCGAAGACGTCATTAGCCAAGCCGGTGCAAACCCAAATGCGGGATGGTATTTGGGACGCTTTAACAATGTTGAATGGACCAATACAACCGCAGATGATGTGATTTTAGTCGCCTATCAGATTGATCGCGCGGTTTGTGAGAAAATTAATGAGATGATCAACGGAAACACTAATATTCCTATTATCTCAGGTATTTTAAAAACATATCTCATTGATGATAGTTTCTATACCGCTACTACGAATGCAGACCTTACAACTGATCCAGCATTCACACCGATATGCGCCGATTGTCATCAGATTAGATCTTTATGCGTTCAAAATGTTGGGCAAAATGCTTATGCTTTTTATAGCGTTGTTTTAGATCAATAATCTATGCGTAAGAGGCAATGATGGCTTTAAGCTCAGCCATTCCTATGCCTTTGATTGAGCTTGTTGCATGAATATTTGGAAAAGCGGCGGGATGGTTTTTAATCGTCTCTAGAGTTTTCTTGGATATCTTCTCTAGTTCTGGCGCTTTGGTTTTATCGGTTTTTGTCAAAATAATACGATAGGTGACGGCGGCTTCATCTAGCATCTCCATAAGCATCATATCAGAGTCTTTCAGGCCATGACGCGAGTCGATCAAAATAAACACGCAGCGCAAGGTTGGGCGACCGCGCAAGTAATCAAAGATCAATTTGGTCCATTCGTCGCGTTGTTCTTTGGATACTTTCGCGTAGCCATATCCGGGCATATCGACGATATAGAGTTTTTCGCCAAGATTGAAAAAATTGAGTTGTTGTGTACGGCCCGGCGTGTTGGATGTCTTTGCAAGGGTTTTGCGATTTGTTAGCGCATTAAGTAGCGATGATTTACCAACATTGGATCGCCCTGCAAATGCAATTTCAGATAAATCCGCTGATGGGAGTTGTTTAAGGGCCGCCACACCAAGCATAAAGTCACACGACCCAGAAAATAATTTGCGAGCGGATTCTATTTCATCTTGAGAGAATTCTTCGCTCATTATTTCTTCTTTTTCTTACTTTTTTTCGGTTTTGGCGGCTTGATGGGCTTCGATGGCTCATCTTCTTTTGATGCTTTTTCTTCGCTGTCGTCGTCCGCGTCTTCGTCTTCTTTTTTAGACGCTTCTTCTTCGGCTTCTAAAATTTCTTCATCACTGGTTTCGCCGAATAAATGGATTGGGACATTCATGCGTTTCATAATGATGATTTGTTGAATAACACCGATAATCGCAGAGAATGTCCAGTAAATGACGAGTCCAGCAGCAAATTTTGCCATGATTAAGGCGAAGAAGAACGGCATGAATGTTGCGATATCTTTTTGTAATTTATCTTGTGGTGGCGGGTTGAGATTTTTTTGAATGAGCATCGCAACAAACATCACGCACGGCCAGACACCAATAAGAAGGATACTTGGCGGGTCCCACGGAATAAGGCCGAATAAATTAAATAAACTTGTCGGGTCGGGCACGGATAAGTCTTTGATCCAGCCGAAAAACGGTGCATGACGCATCTCAATCGTAACAAATAGCACGCGATAAAGCGCAAAGAAGATTGGGATTTGCAGGAGAATTGGCAAACAGCCTGACATCGGGTTGACGCCTTCACGCTGATAAAGCTTGATTAATTGTTCTTGCAATTTTTGCTTATCATCCTTGTATTCCTTACGCAGCTCCACGATTTGCGGGTTTACTTTCTTCATTCCTGCGAATGATTTGTATGAGAGATTTGTGAGTGGGAATACTGCACCACGGATCAGAACGGTTAGTAAAATAATGGCTGCGCCAAAATTGCCAATCCACTCACCAGCATAATGCAAGAAATAGAAAAACGGTTTAGACATGAACCATAGCAAACCGAAATTTACCGCCAAGTTGAATTGTGGGATATCTAGTTCTTTTTCGTAGTCTTTAAGCGTTAGAACCTCTTTTGCGCCAACAAATAAACGGCTTTGTGTTGTTGCTATTTCATTGGGTTGAAGTGTTTTTGCGGCGCCCAAAAAATCGGATTGAAAACGACCAATATTATTTGGGTCTTTTCGGGTCCCGGCGTATGAGAAACTATATTTAACATCTTCGCCTTGGGGTGGAATGATCGCCGTTAGCCAGTATTTATCCGTTACACCGATCCAGCCTTGTGTGGCTGTTCTCTCTTCTTTGTTTTCTTTGCGTAGATCTTTATAACTTGGCTCGTAAACTTCATCGGCGATATACCCTAAAGGCCCTTCGTGAGAAATCCATGTACCAGCAAAATCAGGTGGCTGACCTTGTTGTGATACAAGACCATAAGGGAACAAAGTTACAGCTTTTCCAGAGTTGTTCGTGACTGTTTGCGTAATATCAAACATATAACGATCATCTAATGTCATTGTACGATTAAAGGTTAAACCTTGTCCGTTATTCCATTCTAATATGATCGTTCTATCATTCTGGTTTTCGCGCAGCTGCCAGATTGTGTCTTTGTTTGGTAGCTTTATGGATTGGTCGGATGATACCCATCCATATTCAACATGGCGGGGGAATTGTGTTTTGGCGGGCGATAAAACCGGGACGTTCACTTTTTTATCAAGTGTTAAGAAATATTCATCCAAGGCGATGTCATCAATGCGCCCGCCTTTTGTATTGATGCTGCCGTGAATGGCGTCGTTGTTAATTTTGATACGCTGCGCAGATTGCAGAGCAATATCACGCGGCAATGGGTTTTTAATTTCTTCAAGCTTTAATGCCGCAGGACTTTGCGGGTTAGCCGCAAGCTCTTGCTGTTTTTCTTGCGCGGCTTTCATCGCTTCTCTTTGGGGGCCGAGAATGTAGGCGTTATAGGCAAAATACAAAATAGCTGAGATTAAGAAGAAGATCAGCATGTTGCGGATGTCTTCAGGATGCATCGCATTTTTGTTGTTCGGATTGTTTGGGTTGTTCTTGTCGAACATATGCTTTTACGCCTTTAATTTATATCTTGATGAGCGTTTATAGCGTTTTGATCTTGATGTATCAAGGCACGGGATCGATCGGATCAGATTTATTCCATGGGTGGCATTTTAAAAGACGTTTAATCGCCATCCAGCTTCCTTTGATGCTGCCATGTTTTTCGATAGCGTCATGCGCATAACAAGAGCAAGCAGGTTGGAAACGGCAATTACGCCCTAAAAAAGGAGACAAAGCGAGTGCATAGATTTTGATCAGGGTTTTTATGATATGTTTCACTGATCTAATAAATCCATTTTTCCGAGACACCATTTCAGATCATTTTTTAATGTCTCATAGGGGCGTGTTAATGTTTGTATGCGCCCTACTAAAATAAAATCATGCCCATTTTTGGCATGTTCGGGAAGGATTTCGGCGGCGATAGATCTAAGACGACGCTTTATGCGGTTGCGTTTAACGGCGGATTTGTGGGTACGCTTTGTGACAGTATAGCCAATGCGTTTTATGTTTTCGTCGCTATTGGGCATAGTTTGTAAGATTAAACCATGCGACACCCATTTTTTGCCTTTGCTTTGAATTTTTAAAAAATCACTGCGTTTTGTAATTTGGATAAGTGTGTCTTGTTGGGTTTTGGAGGCTTGCATGTTTCACCATAAAAAAAGGCGCATTGGATAGCCATGCGCCCTTATCTTGCTATTTTAGCGTTATTTAAGCGCTTAAAGACTTGCGGCCCTTTGAACGACGGCGAGCCAATACATGGCGGCCATTTTTTGTTGCCATACGCGCACGGAAACCGTGGCGACGCTTGCGGACTAAATTACTTGGTTGAAATGTACGTTTCATATCTTAAATCGCTGATTAAAGCGCCTTCTACTTCAATAATTCATAATTGAAGTGGGTTTATAACGGGGTTTTTGGCGCGTGTCAAAGACTTTATGCGTTCAAATAGTCTCTTTGAATATCGATACTTGATTGTTTACCAATATCGTCGAAATGGTTTTCCAGCCAAAGCTTGCCTTGTTCACGGCCTAAATCACGTAAATGCAGTAAAAAATTCCAATCCGTGTCAAATTTTGATGCGATTGAGAGGTTACACATTTTTTCGTCACTGCGAATAGCATGGAATAAAATGTCTTTGTATCGGTCTTTATATTCATCTTTCAGCATATCTTCATTAATCAGTTTTTTGACGAAATCAATTGCGCGTAGCTCTTTTAGTAGAGAGGCGTTAAAGGTGATCTCATTAATGCGGTTCTCGATTGTGTAGGATTCTTTTGGAATTTCTTCACGTTCCAAAGGGTTCACATGTACCATAATGATGTCGCGGCTTTTTGCATGGTAAAAGAGCGGCCAGAGCGATGGATTACCCATATATCCGCCATCCCAATAAAAGCGGTCTTTTATTTCAACAGCTTGGAATAAGAACGGCAATGCCGCAGACGCCAATAAGACTTCGATATCGACATCTTCGTTTTCAAAAACTTTTGCCGTGCCGGTTTGAACGTCTGTTGCGGTGATGAAAAGACGCAAGCAATTACAGGCATGCACTTCATCAAAATCGATTCTTCGTTCTAATACGTCCTTTAATGGGTTGAAATTAAGCGGATTGAATTGATAGGGCGATAAGGTATGAGTGAAATTTTCGAATAATGCGAATGCCGCGGAATTGGCCATGCCCCAATTTGGCATAAAAGGGTTTAATCCGGAGCTGAGTTCAAAGGGTGTTCTTTTAACGGGGCTGAAAACCTGACCAGTACGAGATATATCTCTCCAAAAATCCTCTAAGACTTCGCGCGCCTTGTCTCGTCCGCCTTTTGATTTGCCGTAGGCAAGCGCGGCTGCGTTCATAGCTCCGGCGGATGTTGCGCTGACACCTTCAAAATCGAGGCGCCCATCTTCAAGAAAATAATCCAATATGCCCCATGTGTATGCGCCATGCGCTCCACCGCCTTGGAGGGCTAAGTTAACGGTCTTTTCGGTTGGCTCTTTTTTGGGAGCTTTCGACATTTATCGCTCTCCCATGGCTTGTTTCATGAAGAATTGTTTAACTGGTTTGATCTTTGATACAAATTTAAGGCCAGCACGCCTTAAGAGACGTATAGGTGGCAAGTTATTTGAAAATAGACGTACCAAGCCATCCGTCACAGCGACCATACTCATATTATCGAAACGGCGAGCGGATTGATAGTTTTGTAAGAGTTTGGCACTGCCTAAATCTTCTGATTGTTCTTTAGCCTGTATTATTAAAGATGCGATTTTATCAACATCCCGAAAGCCTAGATTTAGACCCTGCCCCGCGATGGGGTGAATGCCATGTGCGGCATCAGCGACAAGAGCCATGCGTGGGCCTATATAATCGGTCGCATGAATAAGATTGAGCGGATAGGCCGCACGTTTGCTTAGCATTTTGACTTTACCGTAAGAGTTCGGGAAGCGTGCATTTAAAGCCACTTCAAATTCTTCGTCTGAAAAATGCATGAGAGAATGTTTTTCTGGGCCGTGTTCGGTGAAGACTACAGAAGAGCGATGTTGTTTTTTCTGATCACTCATCGGCAGAACGGCAAATGGGCCTTCGGGCCAGAAATGTTCGACTGCGACGCCGTTATGCGGGTTCTCGTGAGTTACGCAGCAAATGACAGCGCGCTGGTTATAGCTCCATTGGCGCGTTGGGATATCCATCCATTCGCGTACAGATGATCCGCGACCATCTGCGCCAATTACTAATTGCGCTGTTATGTCTTCGCCTTTTTCTAAAATGATTCCTGCTTTATCGTCTTTAAGAATAAAATCTTTGATTTTTGCTGGGGCCAAATGCGTTAGTGATTTTAGGGATTTCGTTTTTTTAATTAATGCTTGTCGTAAATCAGCATTTTCGACGATCCAACCGAATGCTTTATCGTTAACTTCGGATGAGAGAAATTGAAGTAAAAGCGGGCTGTTTGCGTCAAGGATTTGTATATCATTGATTGGGCTTGCTTTTTTTAGCATTGCATCCCAAATGCCTGCCTGACTTAAAATTTTTGAAGATCCGTAAGAGATTGCTGTAGTTCTTAGATCTTTGTTCTGATTTTTGGGATCCGCATGGTCAACGCATAGCGTTTTGACATTATTTTGTCCTAATAAGCATGCGAGTGTTAAGCCAGAGAGGCCGCCACCGACAATGATTACATCATAAGCATTTGCAGGCTTTTTCTTGTCTTTAGTTGCGGTTTGCATTTTGAAATGACCCTTGAAATCTATAGTCGTTTGCTTTCTTATATAAACTTATGCACTGCAATGATAAAGGGGATTTGCTATGAAAATGGTGATGGCTATCATTAAGCCGTTTAAATTGGATGATGTTCGTGAGGCATTAACCGCACTTGGGGTCGAGGGCCTTACTGTTACCGAAGTTAAAGGGTTTGGCCGTCAAAAAGGGCAAACGGAAATTTATCGCGGCGCAGAGTATTCTGTAAGCTTTTTACCGAAAGTTAAAATCGAGGTCGTTGTTCCTGATAGCCTTGAAGACCAAGTTATTGAATCAATTCAAGATTCGGCTAATACAGGGCGTATCGGAGATGGGAAAGTCTTTGTTTATGACATCAGTTCTGCGGTTCGTATTCGCACAGGTGAGAGTGGTGATGATGCACTGTAAACAACGTTTTGCTCCTTATTTATCGAAATCTATTAAATTAACATCATTACTTTCATTGTTAGGCTTATCGTTTCTGATTGGCGGCACAGCGGCACATGCAGCGGATTTATCCGCTGAGACTGCTTTTATTTTGAACACATTCATGTTTTTGATTTGTGGTGCGTTTGTGATGTGGATGGCGGCCGGATTTGCGATGTTAGAAGCAGGGCTTGTGCGCGCGCAAAATACAGCCGCAATTTGCCTTAAAAATATCGCGCTCTATTCTATCGCTGGGATTATGTACTATTTAATCGGCTATAATCTGATGTATGTCGATGTCGATAGTATCATTGGCAGTCTTTCTTTATTTTATAATCCTAGTGACGCAGAAGCCATTTTGATGGCAGCGGATGAAGGCGCGCCAGAGATCGCGGCGGCGGCGGAAGTCGTTAATAATTCTGATTACTCAGTTATGTCGGATTGGTTTTTTCAAATGGTTTTTGTCGCTACGGCTGCATCGATTGTTTCCGGGACAGTGGCAGAGCGCATCAAATTATGGCCATTTTTAATCTTTGTTGTGGTCCTTACGGGCTTTATATACCCCATACAAGGGGCATGGACATGGGGCGCGGGATGGCTTGATGCAATGGGCTTTAGTGATTTTGCAGGCTCTACGATTGTACATTCTGTTGGTGGCTGGGCTGCTTTGATGGGCGCGCTTATTTTAGGGCCGCGATTGGGTAAATATAGCGAAGATGGCCGCATTCTACCGATGCCTGGCGCAAACTTACCTCTTGCTACTTTAGGGACTTTTATCCTTTGGCTTGGTTGGTTTGGCTTTAACGGTGGCTCTGTTTTGATGTTGGCTTCGGCAAAAGCAGCAACATCTATGTCATTGGTTTTTGTGAATACGAATTTAGCGGCTGCTGCGGGTTGTCTTGCTGCGATGGTTTACGCGTCTTTGCGCTTTGGTAAGCCTGATTTAACGCTTGTGCTTAATGGGGCGCTAGCAGGTCTCGTGGCGATTACGGCTGGTCCGGACGTTGAATCACCCGCGATTGCGATGCTTATTGGCGCTATTGGAGGTGTGCTTTGTTGTATCGCTATTCCGGTTTTTGACAAGCTCAAGATTGATGACGTCGTCGGTGCGTTATCTGTGCATCTGGTTGCTGGTATTTGGGGAACGCTTGCGGTTGCTATCTTTGGTGGGGCTGATTTTGTTGTTCAGTTAACTGGTATTGTTGCGATTGGCGCTTTTGTCTGTGTCACAAGCGGATTGGTATGGATTGCGTTGAAATATACGATTGGTATTCGCGTGGATAAGCGTGACGAGCGTGATGGTATTGATCGCGCGGAGATTGGCCTTGATGCTTATGCTGATTTTGAAATTAGGCAGGCGCGACATTAATGCGATTTCTGTATAACACTTAAAAATAAAGCCGCTTTAAGGGCGGCTTTTTTATTCGTTGTTATTGCGTATTCAGATTACGAAACAGGCTGATCAACTTTTGTTGGGAGGTCAGCTGCAATCGGTTCATCATCAAGCATTTCAATCATGCCTGTTGGCTGAACCGCGAAGTTTGCGATAAACAAAGCGTTTGAGTAAAACACAACCGCATCACATAAATAATGCCCTTGATCATTTACGCCTTCGAATGTGGCCGGACGGACTGTTCCTTCGATGACTGAACGTGTTGTATCATCCATTTCGGTTGGCATGTTTGGATCTTCCATGCTTTCAGCAATATAGAATGGACCCTCTTCGCCGCGGACGAAGAAACAGAAAAAGTGCAAATATTCGAGCACATTTTGTTCGTTGATTTTAATCGGAGCTTTCGCGTTAACTTCATGAATAGGCGGTGATGTCCCGTTGAGGCGGAACAGGTTACCCTGATCAGTGAGGTAGTAAATATTTAATTTTGGGTTTGACCAGTTTGGTTCGCGGACACGGATAAGCGCAACAGAGTCATAGAAAGGCAGTTGGCGCCAATGGACCTGTGTGCTTTCCGGTGCGACTTTGTATTTACCGTCAATCGGGTTTATTTGTTCTAAAAACCCTGCGAGCTCGTCTCCTGTGACAGCGTTCCATTTATCATCGTGGTACATTGAGAACCCTTTTATTTAAACAAAATATCCGAAGTCTTTGAAATTATTCGAATTCGTTAGTCTTATATTGCCAGAAAATATAGTCTACGCAAGTGCAATACACAACAAAAAAAGCCCCGCAGGTATTAGCGGGGCTTTTGTTTATTGGAGTTTAATTCTTATTGCGCTGATTCGCATGCTGATGCTTTAGCGATGCTGTCTTCGAATGAACCGCCGAAGCTAAAGCTGACTGCGTTGCCTGTCTCGCTAGAGGCGTTAATTGCGTCGCCCCAACATGCCGCTTCTTCGCTATCGCTTCCACCTGCTGCTGGTTCGATATCTGAGAGATCATCATCATCAGAGTTATTGTTTTCATCGTCTCCACCAGCTTGCGTTTCAATATTCGCAAGGCTGACACCGTCGAATGCTGGAAGGCCTTCTACGAGGACTCTTACGCCGGATGTACCGAATTGTGTTAACGCTAACTCACGAATGAAGTCTTCTACATTAAGACCTGGAACCGTTCCCGCAAAGATTTGGCCACGTCCATCAAATGCAAGATCATCGGCATCGAATAGGAAGTTCTCGATATCTAAAAGCTCATCCAAAGTTAGGATATTGCTTTGTGCATCAGGGATCAATCCATCGAAGCTTGCCAATGTCCCATCAATTACA
Source organism: Bdellovibrionales bacterium (assembly GCA_045106175.1). GTDB lineage: Bacteria > Pseudomonadota > Alphaproteobacteria > Micavibrionales > Micavibrionaceae > TMED27. The sequence goes on along the minus strand of JBGCEF010000084.1, from coordinate 10,885 downwards.
ATCGGTGCGCCTGCGCCATCAAGGATTGCGTCATTTTCGATGCGTACATAGAACGATTCATCAATCTCACGCGTTGTCGGGCCATAACCACTAAAGATTGTTTCACCCAGAGTGTTTCCAACAAGCGATAGTTCAGCAACAGGCGTTCCTGCCGCTTGAATATCAAGTTGGAGACCTGTGATGAAGTTGAAGCCTTCAGGTGCTTCGAAATCAGGTGTTACAGTGAACGTATTTGAGTCGCCTGTTAGGTCAACTTCACCGCTTTCAAAGCGTGCACCAGTCGTGTTGTTGGTGAATGTGTTGTCCGCAACAATGACGTCATTATGCTGTGCGCCTTGGGCGACCAAACCGTTATTGCCGGAATTTTCTGATGTATTCCCAGTTACAGTTGAGTTCATGTCGGCTGGTCCAAAGAAGAATACAGATGAAATTTCGCCTTCTTCACTATCTGTTGGAACAGCATTACTTGTAATCAGTGCCACGCCATTATCGCCAGAGTCGATGATATCGTTTGCATCTACGGTTACGTTCGTTGTTCCGTTAAACCCAAATCCTCTAGAAGATTTTTCATTAAAGAATTCGTTTTCTCCAGTGTTGCTGACTTCAATTCCGTCATCTGCACTGTTGGATACTTGGTTTCCGATAATGTTTACATCAATTTCGCTACCATCTTCGCTTTGACTTAGTAAGAAGCCGCCGAACGTGTCAACATTGATGCCATCGCCGCCAGTTTCATCAACAAACCCTGTTTCGCTGAATAAATCTTGTCCTTCGATGAATTCACCAACGAATTCTGAAGCGATGCCGGAATTTGAAACATTGTTGGCTTCACCTTCTTCGAGGCCACCAATAAGCGTGTTACCGCTTGATATAACCTGAATACCGTCATCTGAGGAATTATCGATGGTGTTACCAATAATTTCGACGCTGTTTTCATCCGCTATTTGGAAGAAGCCAGATGGTCTTTCAAAAACGAGTTCTGATTCAAATTCTGATTCTGGGCTTTCATCATTCGGGATTTCAACAAATTCGACATTTGTTGTTTGAACATTTCTAACGTGGATACCGTCATTGCCCAAACCATCAAAATCTCTTGTTCCTTGAGACGTCTGAATTGTTGTGTTGATTGTAACAAATCCTTCTTCGATGGTTCTTTGACCTTCTGTGAAGGTTGCAACACCAGAGTTTGTGACATCATTAATTTCAATGCGTGTGCGTCCAGCATTCGATACCTCGATACCATCATCAGAGGAGTTATCGACCTCGTTATCATAGACAACAACTGCGTATTGCTCGACATTGCCATCAGGTGATGCAAAACCCTCACTTTGGGAAGAGATTATAGGTCTTGCTGTGCCCACATCTTGTCTTTGTGTTCCGACGTTGCTGACGGTAATGCCGTCTGCGCCATTTCCAAAACCAAACTCTGAGAATTCAGCTCCCGTTTCTACATCAAATATGACGCGCGTTGTTGTTGACGTAAGGAATGTTTCGATGTCTTGCACTGAGTCTGTGCTTGATCGTGTTGTAAGTGCGCCTGCGTTTTCCACGTTATTCAGTGCGATGTAAGTCGAAGATGAGTTAGTTACTTCGATACCGTCATCAGCTGTACCATCGATAATGTTATCAATCACATCAACAGCATATCCTGTATATTAACCATCAACTGGTCCTGCCCCTACTGATCCGACCGTCGCTAGCGTGTCATTGTTTGTCTGACCAACGCCGCTGACATGGATTGCATCTGCACCACGACCATCTTGACCCGCATTTCCGAAAGTACTTTCTTCGGTGGTTCTTGTTGATGTTTCATTGTTTATTGCGATTGCCAATTCAAATTCTGAACCTTGGATATTAGGAATATTGAGCGTCTCTGTGCGGCTTCTCTCGCTATCAAACGTTACAGCATTCACACCAGAGTCGCTGATTGTGTTGCCTTCAACACGTACACGGCTAATGGATTGTTGATCAATTTGAGTAGAACTCACCAAGCCAACTGCTCCGAATTTAGCGATTGGCAATCTGTTATTGTCATCCCCAAGGATTTCGACGCCATCGTCGCCTGTGCGCTCAATAGTATTGCCAATGACCTGAACATCGTATGGCTGTTCGTAAACATCATAGTTACCGCCCGTTGATAGACCTGATGCAGAAGACAAAGCCGTTGGAACAGGCCATACATTAATATTATTATTTGATTGTGCCAAATTCACGTGAATACCATCACCGCCGCGACCATCATATGATCCTGCAAAGCCAGTATTGATAGTTCTATTAGTTGTCACTGCGCCATCAGATGGCTCTTTGCTAATAATTTGACCAGATGTACCGGCGTCGCTAATTGTGTTGCCTTCGATTAAGATGCGGCCTGTTCCGTTATATTGGAATGCTTCATCATTACCGTTGTCGTATGCAACGCTAGCTTGATACGTATCAATCATTTGATTGTTGGATGTCTCACCGACAATTTCGATGCCATCATCTGCTGTTTTGCTGACGTCGTTTGTTACGATTGCAACAGCGTAAGGGTCAATTCCTTCTATTGTTGAAGAACCGATCCAATCGGATTGAGCGCCAGCGCCACCAACATTGCGTACACGGATACCATCCGCGCCACTAATGTCTGCGCCGTCAGTGTTTAAACCGAAGCGGTCAAAGCTTGCTTCGCCATCTGTAGATATGCCTTTTTCAACATCACGAACACCAGCCTGGCTTACAGTGTTTAGCGTGATGAGTGTTGATTGTGAATTATCAACCTCGATCCCGTCATCACCAGTGCGCTGAACTTCGTTTTTAACGATATCAACAGCGTAACCATAGAAATTGCTATTGCTGTCTGGGTTTATAGACAGGCCACCTGAATAACCTTCTGTCTGTCTTACAACATCTTGTTCATCTGAAATGATGCCAAAGATTTGTGTTCCGGTAACATTTCGAACGTGAATACCATCATGTCCACGACCATCAAAGCCAGTATTTATTGGGCCTAATAATCCGCCTTCTGAGTTTGCAAATTCGAAGCCTGTTTCACTGATTGTATTTCCGGTCACAAGCGTGCGGTCAGTGATGCCAAAGATTTGTGTTGGTGATCTTGGGTTTTCACCTTCGCCACCGTCATAGTCTCTACCGCTAATACCAATGGCACCAAATTTTGTATTGCCATAGTTTTCACCAGAACCAACAACTTCAATGCCGTCATCACCTGTACGTTCGATTGTATTGCCACGGATGATCAATGCATATTCGCTATCCGCTTCAAAATTGAATGGACGCTCATGTACAGGGAGCTCTTCAATCGGTGTTGAGATTGGCTCACCACCGTCAACTCTACCGATACCGTCAAAGAGAGCGATGTCTCTCGTGAATGATGTTGATACATTTTCAACATGGATACCGTCTGCGCCGCTTTCATCGCCTTCGCCATAATAGTCGCCATTACCAAATCCAGCGTCAGTAATTGTGTTGCCGCTAATAATTGTACGGCCTGCGCTGTTAACCTCAATGCCATCATCACCAACAAAACTAATGATGTTGTTATCGATTTCTAATGCGTTTGCATTTGGTTCGGCTGTATCGCTGTAAACATCTTCGACATAGATACCATCACTATTACCAAATTCGATATCGTTTAATGTAACGTAAATACCGTATTCAGGTTCTGTTGGTTGTTCTGTTTCGTTGCCGATATATCCATCGATCACATCAACCATGTTGCCTTCTGTTTCCCAAAGGTCTCTACGGCCAGCGTTTTCGCGTGATAATGGCCCGTTTTGAAGAAGGGCGCTCATGCCGCCTACACCGCTAAAGCTTGTAAAGTCCAAGCCAGCATATGAAACATTATTAATACCGCTGATGCGGGCGCGATCTGCGCCTATCACTTGTATACCGTTACCGCCAGTGTATTTAACTGTGTTGCCTTCGATATTAACTGCAAAGCCGTTCGGGCTATTGATTGCGCCAGTAATGCCGCTGACATTAATGCCGTTACCGTCACCCCAATCAAAGCCGAAGCTTTCAGGCGCTGTGTCTTGCTCACCTTCTGCTACGCTGGCAGCCGCAACCGCAGCTGGTTGTGCTGTGATTGTTTGTGAACGACTGGAAAGTGCGTTTACAACGTCAATGACAGGTGCAAGAGCATCACCCAAACCAGCGCCAAAGATCTGGTTACCAACAATATTTGTTGGACCTGTTACACCGACTCCACCTTCGCCGAATGATCTGCCGACTTCGATACCATCATTACCAACAAGTGCGATTTGGTTACCGCCGATATTTACTGACCAGCCTTCGCCGTAGACTACATCGCCTGTGACTTCGGTATCTTGGCCGCCATTTACGTCCAAAACTTTAATTCCATCATCGCCAGCAAGAAGGATACGGTTTTCAAAGATGCCTGCATATTCGCCGCCTGTGACGGAAATACCGTTAGCTTCGGCAAGTGTGATTTTGTTAATACGGAGCATTGCAATATCGACATCATCAAGGACAATACCATCATCGCCAACGTGACCGATTGTGTTGTTATTGATAAACGCGCTGTCGCTGTTTTGTACGTCGATACCATCATCGCTTACATTGGCGATTTCGTTATTTTCGATGTTAACTAATGCTTCGAATGTGTCTGTCTGTGTTTCTGATCCTGTTTCGACAGCTGCAAGAGCCGCAACCTCAGGTGTATCTTCGACGATTGGTGCAGTGATATCGCTTACAGTAATTCCATCTGCTTTGTTTTGACCAACTTCGATATTCAAGAAACCGTTTGGTAAGAAACCAGCCAAGTCGATGAAATTATTGTAGATGTTAACTTTGTTACCGACAGATACGTCGATGCCGTCATCACCAGTATTGTCAATATCGTTGAATGAGATGTCAGTCGTACCGAATGTATTGACGTTAATGCCATCGACGCCGGCAGTAATGATGTTATTTGCAATCGTTGATTTTTCGATGCTTTTAAGTGCGATCGCATTTTGGCCTGCGTCAATATCAACATTCTTAATTGTAACGTCACCGCCTTCAAGCACACCTGCTTCAGCCAAGTCAGACGTGATACCGTCACCGCCTGCAATGATTGTTGTTGTTTTCGGCGCTGCTGGGTCTTGTGATGCATCACCAATATTCACTGCACCCGATACCAACCCAAGGGAAATACCATCATTTTGTGCTGTTACTGTTGTGCCTTTAACATTCAGAATGCCGCCAGTATTTACCGCAGCAAATTCAATTCCATCACCTTCTGTTGCAGATACGATTGTGTTAGTGATTTCCACTTTGCCGTTGATGTTATTTTTGTTGTTATTGGTACCAATGCCATTGACGATTCCTGTGTAAACACCGCCAGTGACATTAAGATCACCGTTTATTGTGCCAAGCAGATTTAGTCCGCGTCTCTCAGTACTACTTGATGCAACATCAGTTAGCGTCACTGTACCGTCAATTCTTGCAAATTCCAGTCCGTTACCAGCGCCGATAAATGTACCGCGATTAACGTTAAATGTTGAATTGCCGCGAACATTTCCATTAACGTCGAGAGCTTCGTCGCCTGCAAATGCGATAACATCTGTTAAAGTAACAATAGACGTTCCGCGTGTTCCTGAACCGAATGTGATGGCATCATTTGATGAATTAATAACACCGCGAGTGATGTTAATATTCGCATCTTGTACACGCCCAAATTTAAGACCATTCACGACTTCGGCACCGAAGAAGCCGATATTATTATCCGTGATATTCAACGTGTAGCCGTTGCTTAGTGTTCCCGTTTCCACACCGCGTGTTGCCGATGCTTCGAATATGTTATTTTTGATTGTTCCTGTCGAATTGCCATCAGCTTGAACAAAAATACCAGCCTTGGCCGCGTTAATAAATCTGTTACCGTCAGAAATCAAACCATTTGCGCCTATACCATCTGCAACCAATCCGTAATCGTTGCCCATAGCATCAACTGTTACGGGGTCTAGATTAAAGTTTGCTTGGTTAACTGTGATCACGCCCTGAATGAGTGTATTCAGACCATCAATTTTCAAGTTTGCCTGATTGATATCAAGATTTTCTGTGTAGGTGCTTGCGTCAGTAAAGAGCGTATTTTGACCAGTACCAGTGTTGTCGATTGCATCAATCGCATTTTGGATAGATGCGCCTGCTGTGGTTCCACCGTTTTGATTAATTTGGATTGTACCTTCAGTGTTTGTAGACACGCTATTTGCGTTTATTGATGAGAAAACGCCGGTATTGTTGAAGTCGATATTACCGCCTTCTGCAGCAATCTTCGCATCTTCACCCAAGCCAACATTGATTGTATTAACAGTAAGGTCGTTACCGTTAGTGTCGATTGTTGCGTCTGTACCCATTGTGAAGCTACCAACGCCAGCTTCGTTTGTATCTGTATTGAACACAACGTTTCCTGTCGTTTCAAGAGATGCGAAGGATGCAATACGAATATCATCGTCGGCGTTCACCGTTAAGGCTTGTGCTGTGTTCTCGCCTTGGAATAGTGCATCTTGTGCTTCAGAAAAGTCGTTATTTCTTGTGTTTAGTGTCGTTTGTGCGAAACCCGAGAAATTCGCATTGTCGATACGAAGAGTATTGTCGAAATTGTTTGCCGCATTACCAATAACAAGCTCAGCAGCAGTGATACGATTAAGCTCGTTTTGGTCGATACGGAAGCGTGCAAAATTAGAGTCACCGATATCAATTTGACCTACACCTCTTCGCGACAATGATACTTTACCAGTTCCGGCATCAAGCTCTCCATCAAGGTCGAATGTGTTTGCTTCGACTGTAATTAAACCGCCAGAGGTGGAAACTGTGTCTCCGAAATTATCAACTTCGAAATCATCACCAGCAATAAAGGTCGCTTTTCCGCCAGCGGTCGTAATGTCGTCATCGATTTTAATGTCTTCGCGTGCGCGGAACTCTACATCGCCTTGTGATGTGATGATATCTGCGCCAGTCTCAAGCTCAATGTTATGACCAGATGCGAACACGTTACCGCCGTTGGTTTCAATGTCTGCATCAATTTGAACATCATGGTCGCCAAAGCGGTTGCCCAGCGCGCCTGCGATTAGCTCAACATTCAATGCGCCTTGCTTTGATTCAATGCCTTGATTGACAAAAATATCATCATGAGCTTCGAGACGAAGCGTCGCATCGTTGCCAGATGTTTTAGTGATTTCAGCATTTACAAATATATCGCCATCACCGAAATCTTGCGCGCCAGTTCTTAGCGTCACGCTTGTGCCACGATTAAGTGATCTTTCGATTGTTTCGTGATCAATTTGAGATGTGTTAGTGAAGCGTTGATCAAGTATAGCAATAAATGTATTTGGATTGCTTCCAATTACAAAACCTATATCATCATTGAATGTCGTGATTTCTAAATTACGAGGATCGAGGAGCCATTCGTCAGCATTTACCTCTCCTGCAGATAGAAGGAAGTCTTTACCGGATGTTTCAACGCGCCCGCCTGCGGCTTCGATTGATCCGTAGAAGAATGTTGCAAGATCAGACCAAACAACAGTTTCGCCGCCCGCGAAACCTTCGCCAGCATTATTGCGGAGGATTGCTTTTTGATCAATAAATGCAAATTTAGATGTTGGTGTGTCGCCCTGGCCTTGCCATGCGCCACCAAAGCGGATGTTACCGCCTTTTTCTTCACCAGATGCGTCAATGTCTGCGCCAGCGTCTGCAACAACTGTTTCGCCTGTAATTTCGATTTCGCCGCCATCTTTTCCTGATGCGTCTGCTTTTCCTTTGACGGTTACGGCGCCTTTTTTACCGCCTGATAAAATGATTTTACCACCAACTTGCGTTGCAGATGATACGTCAGTAACACCATCAAGATTGATGATATTGTCTGCGACATCTTTTGCCGCTAGGGCTGTCATTTGGACAACGCCGCCTTGGGCGTTAATTGTTCCTGTATTTTCGAGATAGGCGTCAGCAAGCTCACCATCTACTTCAACTTCGAAGAGGCCATCGCCGTAGAGGTCGATTGTTACACTTTCACCCGCAGCAAACTCTACTGTTCCTAGGCGGGCGTTAATTGTTCCTGCATTCTTTACTGTTGGGGCAACAAAAGACGCGAGACCCGCTTCAGCGATGTTGATTGTTGCGCCTTCGTGGATTTCAATTTTTGCACCGGCATCAGAATTAAAGAATGTGAAGCGATCGCCTTCAGTTAATTCATCAATAGATAACTCACCTGTTCCGAGAATAAGTGAGTTAACGTCTGCAACAAATGTTTTACCAACGATAAAACCACTTGGGTCAGTGAAAACAACAATACCATTTGCTTCAACTGTTCCAAAAAGTTGTGACAATCCCGTACGGCTTGTTGCGCGACCTGCGAAAATGTCATTTTTCGCTTGGCCTAAAATTTTCAATGTTGCGTTCGCGCCTAGATTAATTTTAGGTGCTTGCGCTTCGAGAACGTGACTATTTTGATTGATAACCTCTAAACCCGCTGTTGAAGTATCAACTGTTCCTTGTCCTTTTGTAATTTTAAAGCCCGGGGTCGTATCATCTGCGATTGTTTGCGCGTTTACGACGCTGTGTCCTGATGCTAACAAGCCGGCGGCAGTAAGTGCCGAAGTTGTTAGATATTTCAATGTTGAAAATTTGCTGTTAGCTGCAGCATTCTTGCGGGCCTTATAAGTACTCATCGCGTGTCCCCTTCTTTTTCGGATTGCGAGTGTTTTTATATCTTTAGTATTAGCCTTAATAATCCTCTAGGAATCAATTATTAATGGCATTTTCTATTCGCAAAATTGGTAATAAAACCAATGTTTAAATCCCTATCATTAAAGCGAATAGGACATAGGTATCGCAAATTAAGCAAAAAACTGTCAAGAAAATAATTAGGGAAAATTAGATTCTGAAAAATCTGTTGTTTATCAGCTTGGGTGAATCTAGCTGTGGCTCTTATGTATACATTTTTTCTAATATATTTTACATGGATTTTTAATTTTGTAATTTTTACAAAATGCAGCTATGGCTTGATAAAAAGCGATAAATAGCCTAAAAATATGTAGTAATAGTTCTTTTATTTTTCTTACTTTCTGATATATCCGTTTATAAAATCAAATACATTGGAATTTATTGATTAAAAAGATTCGTGCAAAGAGGCATTTGTCATGACTAGTAAAAAGTTTTTAAAATTTAGCGTTGGCGCATTTATAGTTTCACTTGCGTGTCAAGCGCAGCCCGTAAATGCGCAAGCTGTTCCCGCTCAGCTAGCCCCGTCTCAAGGTATAGTTGATGCTGGACGACTTGAAGATAATTTAAAGCGTGAAGAGCGTATTCCTGATTTAGGAAAAAGTGTTAAAGTTGATCGTGCCTTTGCGCAAGGCGCGCCAGAGAACGCAGAAAATATTACATTTAATCTTCGTAATTTATCTATTGAAGGTGTTAGTGTTTATAATGAACAAGACCTTCAAAGTGTTTACGCAGATGAATTAGGCTCTACCGTTAGTCTTGCTGACATATACATTATTGCTAATCGCCTTACGAACAAGTATCGCAACGAAGGCTTTATTCTTACTCAAGTGATTGTTCCGCCGCAGACTATTGAAGGTGGTAACGTGACGCTTCGTGTTGTTGAGGGATTTATCAACCGCGTTGTTGTTGAAGGCAATGATGATCCTAGCGCTCTTGCACTTATTCAAAGATTTGCTAATAACATTCCAACTGGTGACGCTTTAAACATAGAGAGTCTTGAAAAATATTTACTTCTTATCAATGACCTTCCTGGTGTTGATGCCAGAAGCGTGCTGAGCCCTTCTAACTCCCAAGCAGGTGCTTCAGATCTTCGTATTATTGTTGAGCGTAAATCTTATGATGCTCTTTTGGGTATCGATAGTTTTGGAAGCCGTTTTCTTGGGCCCATACAAACAACGGCTGCAGGATCACTTAACTCATTTTTTGGGAATAATGAATCAATCTCTGGCCAATTTGTTATGGCGCCGTTTGGAAATAACGACCCTGAATTAGCGTTTGGCGCGCTTTCTTATGAGCAGCCGATTAATGCCCTTGGTACAAAGGCGAGCGTCTTTCTCTCGCATTCAGATACTGAACCCGGTCTTGATATTGATATTTTTGATGTGAAGGGTCGTTCTACAACATACGGTATTGGCCTTGAGCACCCGATCATACGATCACGCACAAGAAATCTTTTTGTCCGCGGTCAATTAGATGCCCGTAATGTCGATAGCAAGAGTGATATTGATATCACCCGTAAAGACCGTATTCGTGCGTTGAGACTTGGTGGTCGTTACGAATTTCTTGATACACTATTTGGTGTTGGTATTAACTCAATCGATGCTGAAATTTCACAAGGACTAGATGCTTTTGGTTCTAGTGACGAAGGCGACGCCGCACTTACGCGTCCCGAAGGTGATCCGCAATTTACAAAAATTAACGTTCAGGCACAACGTCTTCAACGCGTTACTAATGACATCAATTTATTGATGGCAGTTAGTGCGCAGGCTTCTAATGATGCGCTTTTATCGTCAGAAGAATTTGGTGTTGGCGGTATTTCTTTTGGTCGTGGTTTTGATGCATCAGAGATTATTGGCGAAGATGGTTTTTCTACTAAGCTTGAGTTGCAATGGAGAGACCCGATTGAGACACCGATCAGCGGTATTGAAGATTATACCGTTTATGGGTTTTGGGATTTCGGTAAAGTTTGGAATGATGACGCCACGATTTCTGATGACGATGAGTCATTGGCTTCGATCGGTTTGGGTGCGCGCGCCAATATTATCAATAATTTTGAAGCTGGTGCTTTCGTTGCCATACCGTTGACCCGTGATGTCCAAGCGATGGGTGATGACGATGCGAGATACTTCTTTAATCTCAGCAAACGCTTCTAGAATTTCATTAGTTT
>JBGCEF010000083.1:0-3742 GCA_045106175.1 Bdellovibrionales bacterium | reverse complement strand
CGATACCTCAAATAAGAAATGGCCGTCTCAGAAAGACCGTGAGGCTTCTTGAGACGACCAGTGACGCGAGGGACATCAGTTCTTAGCAGCTAGCGAATTTCGCTGATTTCAGCTAAAGCTTGCCTTTTTTGACATGCGCGATACGCGCTAATCGCAAGAGCAGAGCGATCATTTGCCAAAGGCATTTTTCTTTGATGTGTAACACCAAGAGCCTTTTCTATAGTTTCGCTTGTATCAACCTTATTGGCAGGAGTACCAACGGGGGGCGTAAGGGCATAACGCGCTCCCAAGATAAGGCCTAAAGCTGCTACTTTGCCAGCCGTGCGCTGGTTTCGATCAATGACAGACTTTGAGGGGGTCTTTTGGAAGGATTTGAGCAGAGGAAGGCAAGAATCCGTCACAGTCGAGGAAGAGTGTTTAGTTTTATGTTGTGAATGAGAATGTTGATAGACAACACCCTCAATTCGAGGAGGCTGCGAATCCAATAAATCATTATGAATTGAAAACGCAAAAGAAGAACCAGTTGAAACCGCCGTGACTAAGCAAATCGCAAAAGCACAGGTTTTAATTTTTTTGACAGAACGATTATCTGTCGTCATCCGTATATATTTCATTTCCCTACCACCTAACCATTTATTGTTTACTTTATTATGTGGGAGTTGAAATAAATTAATTTACATAACAAAGCTTATATCTTCATATCAACATACTAACCTTTCATCTGGCAAGATTTATCGTTTCAAATTTACATGGAATTTTGATAGATAAACTGGAATATTTAATATTAATTTACATAAAATAATACATACCATTATAGTCATGCTTATTTTGACAGTCCAAACATACAACCTATATAAATTATTCAATACAACGTGAAAAAGGAAATTCCCATGAAAATCAGCGACATGCCAGAATTCAAAGATAAGTCAGAGGTTCTAACTTTCGAAGAAGATGCAACGGTAGCGGAAGTCGTTGCTGGTATGGCAGAAAAAACTACGGCGCTGCACTTATAACAAAGAAGAATAAATTAAGCGGTATTTTCACGGAAAGAGACGTCTTAAGAAAAATCGCTACAAAAGGACTAGATGTCAAAAAGATTAAAGTAAAAGATTACATGACAACCAATGTAAAAACTGCTGAAGTTGATGACCGCGTTGCAAATTGCCTACATCGCATGAGCCAAGGCCGCTTTCGTCACTTGCCTATCGTCGATGAGAAAAAGAAAGTACTAGGCATGTTAAGCCAAGGTGATTTCGTTGCATTCACAATGAGCGATGTCCTATCGCGCTTCACCAAAACATCAAAAGCAGAAATCTCCGCAGGACGCTCAACACCATTCGCAATAGCAGCCTCTATATTGGTCTACACATTAATACTAATTGTTATAGTACGATTAGCGGTTTAAATTTAAGAGCTTTCAAACGCAACATGATGTGTTTGTAAAAGCGCTTCTGCACATCGCTTTTTGACTGGACTGCCTGTTTCACTGGCTTCCAAGCATTTAAAGTAAGAGTAAGCCATAACAGCCGCGTCAGGCATAAATGCTACATCTTCTGAACTATCACGAAATATAGTACTAAAAATTTTACCGACTGATCTATTGGAAATCTGCGCATAAAACCGCTCCCCATTAAAACCAATACTATTAGTATAGGTCAAGGCAGCCTCAATCCAGCGCTCTCTAAAATCTTGATCATTAAAAGCCATAATGGGCTTCTAACACAAGTGAAAATAATATGTAAATAAAATTATTGATTCATGCCATTGAAGAATTCATCATTATTCTTGGTCTCTTTCATCTTACCAAGAAGGAATTCAACAGCATCAACAGTGCCCATTGGGTTAAGAATACGACGAAGGACCCACATTTTCTGTAATGTGTCTTTATCAACGAGTAATTCTTCCTTACGCGTGCCCGATTTTTGAATATCAATGGCTGGGAAAACACGCTTATCAGAGATCTTACGATCAAGCACAATCTCAGAGTTACCAGTCCCTTTGAACTCCTCAAAGATAACCTAATCCATGCGCGATCCCGTATCAATCAATGCTGTCGTAATAATCGTTAATGAACCGCCTTGCTCAACATTCCGCGCCGCACCAAAAAAACGTTTAGGACGTTGAAGCGCATTCGCATCAACTCCACCCGTCAAAACTTTACCTGACGAAGGAACAACAGTGTTATATGCACGGGCCAGGCGCGTAATCGAATCCAACAAAATAACGACATCACGACGTTGTTCAACAAGACGCTTAGCCTTTTCCATCACCATTTCAGCAACTTGAACATGGCGTGACGCTGGCTCATCAAATGTTGAAGAAACAACTTCTCCACGCACACTTCTCGCCATATCCGTAACTTCTTCCGGACGCTCATCAATCAAGAGAACAATCAAATACGCATCTGGATGATTTGCAGTAATTGATTTCGCAACTTCCTGAAGCATAACCGTCTTACCAGTCCTTGGAGGCGCAACAATCAATGCACGTTGACCAAATCCAATCGGCGACGTTAACTCAATAACACGCTGCACATTATTTTTAACTGTCGGGTCATCTATCTCTAATTTAATCTTACGCTCTGGATAAAGAGGCGTTAAATTATCAAAATTAATACGGTGTCTAATTTTATCCGGTGTCTCATTATTGATAGACCCAACGTGAAGCAATGCGAAATATCGTTCAGAATCCTTAGGGGCACGAATTTGACCCTCAACAATATCGCCTGTACGAAGCCCAAAACGGCGCACTTGTGACGGCGACACATAAATATCATCCGGCCCAGGTAAATAATTTTCTTCTGCAGACCTTAAAAATCCAAAACCGTCCTGCAAAACCTCTAAAACACCAACGCCCGAAATTGGGACATTCTTATATGCAAGCTGCTTAAGAATTGCAAACATCATGTCTTGTTTGCGCATTGTGCTGCAATTTTCAACTTCCAGCTCTTCTGCAAACGCAAGCAATTCTGCTGGTGAACGGGATTTTAATTCCTGTAGATTCATAATTATTCTCGGATGTTTTTGATTTTAGTGGCGCGAAATATGGCCAATGTAGATGTCTAAAGTGTCTAACGTTATTTATATAGTGTTGAAGATTTCTATTAAATTAATCCTAATAAAGGCAAAATTAATCTGCTTTTAAATCGCCAAATCAGGGCTTCACTAAGTTCCAAAATGTGAGGATTAACTTAAAGACATTCTCATTTGCACAGAATTACCCTTTGAAGTCAAGCATTAATACCAAATACTCATGAAGTAGGCTTTAAAGATAATCATCAAAATGGTTGGACTACCGCAAGAATTACAATAAGAATCATTAAAACTGTCGGAACCTCGTTAACAATTTTAAAAAACTTCGCGCTTTTTTCATTCTCATCCTTGGAAAACTTTCTAAGCTGGCCCGCAAGAAAACCATGCGCTCCAGACATAAGAACAACCAAGAATAATTTCACATGCAACCAGCCTTGCCCACTCATCATTCCAGGATTGGCATAAATCATCAATAAACCAAACACCCATGCAATCATCATCGCTGGGCTCATAATATATTTCAAAAGCCTACGTTCCATAACCTTAAAAGTCTCCGACTGAACTGAGCCTTTTTCCGCGTCAACGTGATAAACAAACAATCGCGGCAAATAAAGCATACCTGCCATCCATGACATAACCGCAATAATATGCAGCGCCCTGAGCCATTCATAATGAAACGATAAAAATTCTTGCATGCTTTCTTTTAAGCC
>JBGCEF010000082.1:0-14327 GCA_045106175.1 Bdellovibrionales bacterium | reverse complement strand
CTTTACGCCCAGTAATTCCGAACAACGCTAGCTCCCTCCGTATTACCGCGGCTGCTGGCACGGAGTTAGCCGGGGTGTCTGTACCTGCTGCAGTCATTATCTTCCCAGGGGAAGGAGCGTTACGACCTGTAGGCCTTCGTCACTGGCTCGGGATGGCTAGATCAGGCGTGCGCCCATTGTCCAATATGCCCCGCTGCTGCCTCCCGTAGGAGTCTGGACCGTGTCGCAGTTCCAGTGTGGCTGATCATCCTCTCAGACCAGCTATAGATCGTCGCCTTGGTAGGCCATTACCCCACCAACTAGCTAATCCAACGCGGGCCCATCCTACTCCGATAAATCTTTCCCCCGAAGGGCGTATAAGGTATTAGCAGTCATTTCTAACTGTTATTCCTTAGAATAAGGTAGGTTCCCACGCGTTACTCACCCGTCTGCCACTATCTCCGAAGAGATCGTTCGACTTGCATGTGTTAAGCCTGCCGCCAGCGTTCGTTCTGAGCCAGGATCAAACTCTTAAGTTTGAATCCATCATCAAAAGAATCTATGGGCACTGTATTGCTACAGTGCATTATAGTTTTAGTCACAGCCGAAGCCATGACAGAACTGACATTTTATTACTTTTTCTGAAGTAAAATGTATCGCCGAAACGACACAAGTTTAATCAGAAAACTGCTTGTTTGTACACTTTATTTCCCCATAGAGCCGAAACCCTATGTGTCATTAAAGTTGCGTCAAAATACGCTTAATCTTTTCGATTACTCAAAAAGACGTTAGCAACAGTTTTCTTTGTTTGTATGCATTCAATGCATTATCTCAAAGAGATCAGACACTGCTGCCTGCGTATTTCTTCTTTCCTATTCACGATGTTCAAGAACCGAACTCAATCATTTTCCGTCAAACAGACAGAATCAAACCAAGAAAGAAGAAGCCTTATGACTCCTTATTACTTAATTCGCAAGGACTTTTTTTACTGATTGCAAAAAATATAATCTTTATATTCTTTGCGGTCAATAA
This sequence comes from Bdellovibrionales bacterium, assembly GCA_045106175.1. Classification (GTDB taxonomy): domain Bacteria; phylum Pseudomonadota; class Alphaproteobacteria; order Micavibrionales; family Micavibrionaceae; genus TMED27. The sequence continues at coordinate 13,316 of JBGCEF010000082.1, read as the reverse complement.
AAAGAGATAAATCTAAATGAATTCAACTCTTAATCCCTTGCCGCTCTAAATTCGCTCACCGCGTTCTCAGTGCGTGGAGGGATGTATACGCATGTTAGATCGAACCGTCAAACTTTTTTTTACGTTTTTTTAAACTTTTTTTTGGGTTACACTATTTTATCGGCGCAAAGCCCGAATTAACTAGGGATATTACCATGCAAAAAAAGATTACGCTTCACCTAAAACATCTGCTCGATGAAAGCAAAATCACAAAAGAAGAAGCAGAACGACTCATCGGATTATCTGAACACAAATCCGGCGGAAGCATTTTCAGGAATTTAATGGTCATATTCGGAACATTATCAATAGTAGCAGGATTTTTAGGCCTCGCACCGAACCCGCATGTTGGCGGCGCAATAGCATCACTTATCTTATTGGGTGCATACGCACTTTACTATAATGCAGACGATAGCTGGAAATTCATCGCCCAAAGCTTCGGTTTTTTAGGCACCTTAGGCGTTACAGCATGGCTAGTCTATTCACTAAACTTTATTGAGTTTAGCTCAATCGAAAAATCAGACATTGTTTTAATGTGGGTTTTAGTATCGTGCATATTGGGATTAGTAGCCTTTACACTCCATAATAAAGTCTTAGCCGCCCTACTACCTCTCGCGATAGCGCAGCTTGTCGGCGCAAGTGCTTTTTACACGCACGCATCTTATTACTTATCCATCCGTGAACCCAGCATTGCTATTTTAGTTTTTGGTGCAATCGCAGGATTAAGCTATTTTGCGGCCACACGCCTCAGGGGCATCTACGATGATTTATGCACGATCATATCGCGCGTAGCCTTATTCATTGTTAATATGGCTTTCTGGATTGGCTCTCTTTGGGGTGATCATGTCGGAAATAAAATATCGTCATCAGGATTCGATCCACAAACCAGCCTCTATATAGGGGAGGCTTATTTCACTGTTGGGTGGGCGCTATTATTGCTATGTGCGGTATGGTGGGGCGCGAATCGCGGCCTAGGATATGTCGTTAATCTATCAATAGTCTTTTTAGGCATTCACTTTTACACCCAATATTTCGAAACCGTAGGCGCAAATCCAATAGGTTTGTTGGTTGGCGGCGTACTGATATTCTCATCATCAATGTTATGGTGGAAATATAAAGATCAACTGCAAACATTACTAATGAAGCGCTAAAAAGTTATTACATTACATACTCAGAGCTTACACCCGGCGGTGGGTAAGCAATAAGCGCTATGTCACGAATATTTAATGGCTCATAGCCGTCAAACACACCCAGCGCATGTAAATCACGCAAACCCAACCCCGCTTCCGCAAGATGTGTTTCAACAAGATCATCTTCCAATCCAACTATTATGCTTATATTCCCTCGCAATAAATTATTCATAATGCTATGCCATATTTCTGCGTCACTATGACGGGGGGGGAATCAACATCAATTCCATTTGCACGCATAATGGTGCGCCCACCATTATCAATAAGAGGCTTAAGCGCATTAATAATTCTTTCAGCAAGCTGTTGTTGGGGTGTCATAAGGGGAATATAACTAAAAAAATAATTATGTCAATAAAACATACTCTTGCTCCTCCAAAGACATAAAGGCATTATAGATATGTTCTTATATTCAGGAGCTTTACCATAGCCTCATCGTTAATATTATTACACATTGTTGGTGCCGTTTGCCTCTTGCTCTGGGGCACACGCATGGTCAAGCGCGGCTTTACACGAGCTTACGGATCTTCCCTAAGGTTATTTATCTCACGCGGAACACAAAACCGTTTCACATCACTATGCTCTGGATTCGCTGTCACCGCCCTTTTGCAAAGCTCGACAGCAGCAACACTTTTAATGCTGTCTTTTGTAAATAAACACAAAATCCCGTTAGCCGCCGCAATCGCTTTCGTTATTGGCGCCGATATTGCGACAACCATCGTCGCCCAAATCCTAACATTTGATTTCAGCTGGCTATCCCCTGCGTTTTTGGCAATCGGAATAATTGGTCATATGAAATATGAACATGGCGGCCGCAAAAAACACCTCTTCACAATCTTTATCGGCTTGGGCCTGATGTTGCTCTCTCTCGCATTGATTCGTGATGCAACACTCCCATTAAAGGTATCAGAAACACTACCGCTTATAATGGCGCCTCTCAACAATGACCCCATTATGGCTGTTGCCTTCGCGGCAATACTGACATGGATAATACATTCATCATTAGCGTCGATATTATTATTCGCCACATTTGCATCAAACGGAATCATAGATGTTGAACTCGGCTTGCTTTTGGTGGTCGGCACAAATATTGGCGGCGCGCTTATCTCATTTGTTGCAACTTACAAACAAGGCACAAAAGCCCGCCAAATTACATCTGCAAATATTCTCATGCGAACCACTTGCGCCGTCCTGTTCTATATCTTTAGCACTGAAATTCTTACATATTTGGCACAATACGATCTCAGCACGGAACGCCTAATCGTCACATTACACGTTATGTTTAACATCGTTTTAGGCATCATGTTCCTACCCGTCGTTCAATGGGTCGCAAAATTAGGAGAACTTTTATTCAAAGAAGAACAAAACAAAAAGCCCGAAGAATCCGATCCCTTATATCTTGATGAAGAGGCACTCTTCACACCCGTTATTGCACTCGCCTCTGCGGCGCGCGAAACCTTACGCATGTCGGAAATGGTTGAAGACATGCTGGAGCGAACAATAACATGCTTCAAACAAAACACCGACCGCATGGCAAAAGACATCAGCCGAGAAGACGAAACAGTGGACCGCCTCTATGCTGCCATCAAACATTACCTTGCACGCATGACGCAAGAATCGCTCGACCCAAAGGAGGCTGATCGCTATTTACAAATCCTAACATTTGCAACAAACCTAGAGCATGTCGGCGACATCATTGATAAATCCCTAATGGATCTTGCAAAGAAGAAAATCAAAAAAGGCGAGCGTTTCTCAAATGAAGGATGGGAGGAAATCAAAGATTTCCACAAACAGGTTTTGGATAATATGAAACTTGCGCAAAATTTATTCATCTCTGAAGATCCAAGTCTTGCTAGACAACTCATCGACAGCAAAAACGATATCAGAAAAGCGGAACAAGAAACATCCAGCCAACACTTCCAGCGTCTCCGCGAAGGCCTGCCTGAGACAATCGCAACAAGCTCACTCCATCTCGACATCATCCGCGACTATCGTCGTATCAATAGCTACATCACAACCGTAGCTTACTCAATCCTAGAAACCGGCGCGCGTCACGCGAATGAACGCAAAAAGCATTAATTGATCACTAATTCACAAATGACACAGCCACCTTTATTATCGCGGCAAATGAAAAGACGTGGATCAGGGTCAGGATTAGTGTCTTGATCATAGTAATAACTACCATGCGGCCCAGGCCCAACTTCAAGGCCTCCCTCACCAACTTCACACATTTTTATTGCATCATCACGGCCCTGCTCTTCCAGAAAATCTTTATGACGCTCTAACAAAGCCCCAGCTGTACACGCAGGAACACGACCATTAGATGATAAGTCACCAGGCTGAATAAATACACCAGAGCCTTCCTCAAGATAACCACTAGGCCCCAATTCAAAAGAATGATCACATATGTGCGGCCCTTGATAATCATCCGCCATCGCAGCCCCAGCAGACATAAGAAAACCAGCAGTTAAACCAACAACATATTTCATAATAAATAACCTTTCTGAGGGTTATGTAATTAATAAAATAGGTTTAAGCAAGTTTTTACTGACAAATTTTTTAAAACACATAAAATATAGCTATCTACTTAATAAAGGATATCGGCCATGCCATACGTTAAAACAATCAACTTTTTAACATTAACAATAACCATTTTATTGTTTTCAATCCTCATTGTCCCAAAATCGTCTGCAACTGATTTAGAACAAATTCCAGGCAGTAATCAAAAAGAAGAAAATTTTGAAAACGCACTCAATGATGCAAAAACCGCCTATGACAATAAAGACTATAAAGCAGCCTTAAAGCACTTAGATAATGCAACAACAGCTGTCAGAAAAATAAGAGGTAAAGGTTTAACGGCATTCTTTCCGAAACATATCGACGGCTGGAACATTAAAGATGATCAAAACGAAGACATGGTTGCAGGAGCAGCAATGTTTGGCGGCGGATCAAACTTAAAAAGAACATATCAATTTAAAGACCAAACAAAATTCCTAGCAAAAGTCGATTTAGTCGCTGACTCACCGATGTTAGAAGCTATAACTGGCTTAATGCGTATGGCTACGGCAATGTCATCCTTATCATCAGACCAAAAACAAAACATGAAATCCGTCAAAATTAAAGGACATGATGCATTAATTAAAAATGAAGAAGATCTACCAACGCAAATCATTGTTATTGTCGATAATGTTATGATCACTTTTGAAACAGCCGACGGCGCGCAAGCCCTTGAAGAAAAACATCTAATGCATATAGCATCAAATATGAATTATGACGCCCTTAAGTAGCTAATAGTAACGCCCAAACTATAACAAGCCCGCCTCACGAAGGTCATCGCTTAATTCTTCCGGAGGCTCATCATCATCCTGACCTAAAATAAAGACACCACGATCTTCCGGCGCTTTTCCTGCTTCGAAATACCGCCAACCCTGAAACGGTCTATGTGGAGAATTCAACGTTGTAATAATGTCCGGGCTTTGCAAGATCATACATTTCTTACCCTGCGAAGTTTCAACCATCTCAAACCCTAAGATTTTTGACCTACACATAATGCGACGCTTCATCACACGATATAACGATCCACCCGTGCGCAAAATCTCATCCGCACGCTTAGGCATAAAACGCGTAAAACACGGGACAGCAATCTCGCCATGATAATCCATCTGCTGGCTTTCCTGCCACTGCGCATACTGCTCAAGACTATCTGTCCCGACTATTAATTTGATCATATGTAAGGTCATAGTCATAAATGTAACAACACAAACAAAAATACCAAGTCCAATATCACAAGATATTCACAAGCGCTGGTTTCAAACCGTATTTCATGTATACTTTCTAAATCAGTAATCTCAATGCCACTCGGCCTTTCATAATGAGACCTTTAAGAAAAATAATATTAGCCGCCTTATTAATTGCAAGCGCCCCAGCATTTGCACAAAGCCCAGCTGTAGCGCCATGGTCAGATGTCACAGGAGAGGTTCGTAATTACAAAAATTTTCGATCCCTTCAAATTGACCCCGCCCTTGCCAATCCGACAACGCGTATGGATCAAATCAAAAATTACGACCAAAATACCCCGCGCACTAATCAGCAAAACCCATCCATCCAACCGCCTGTTCAAAATTTTCAACCCTATCAAACGCGCACATCCACCGAAGATGAACAATCCGCAATCGAAGCTATGTACGCTTCACGCATAGCGCAACCATTAGAACAGTTCGGCTATGATTTATTTGGGATACCAAATCAAGACACACAAAACACGCTCAACAGCGTCGCGCAAAGCACATCTCCTTCCGCTGCTGTCCAAGAAAGCTTTATCTTAAACGGTGGGGATGAATTGAATATTGTCTTTACGGGACAACGCCAATCAAACGCACGTTACAAAATAAACAATAACGGCAATCTAATCATTCCTGATATCCCACCAATACCCGCCGCTGGTCGTACAATCGGTCAAGTCAGGATTTCTATTGAATCCGCAGCACGGCAACTGCATAACACCGATGCCTATGTCTCCCTGTCCAGCGTACGTCAAATTAACGCACTTGTGATCGGCAATGTTAAACGCCCAGGCCGCAAAACGCTGACCGTATTTCACACAGTACTCGATGCATTAATGGAAAGCGGAGGCATCGATAAAACAGGCTCTCTTAGGCAAATCAAACTTATCCGTGACGGACGCTCAACCTTTATTGACCTGTATGCGCTTCTTTTACACGGGCAAAGCGCCGTTGATCTAAGGTTACGCGATGGTGATCGTATCATCGTCCCAAGCATCGGCCCAACCGTCGCCGTCAGTGGCGAGGTCAAACGCCCAGCGATATTCGAAATCCTGCCACGCCGCCGCGGCATGTATCACCAATCCGCAAAAAACAGCGAAGCCTTAACCCTCAATGAAATGCTAGAGCTCTCCGGCGGGCTAATGGCGCCTGGTAAAAACCGCACACTCAAACTTGGCCTGACCAACACAGGTGAAGAAATAGTCGAAGACATCAACGACCCATTCAAACCAACTTTTAATGATGGCTCTATATTGATTGTTTCCAAAGGCTCTGCAAAACGCGAGGGTATGGTTGAGCTAATCGGTCATACACGTCGCCCCGGTTTATATGCCGTCAGCGATTATAAAAATCTCCAAAGCCTCCTAACCTCAAACAGCATCCTCGGCGAAGATATCTATCCACTTATTGGTGTTATTGAACGTTATGATGAAGACCAACTGACAAACACATTTATAGATTTCCCTATCCGATTAGTAATCAAAAACAAATTTGATCAATCACTAAAAGACGGTGACACAATTCATCTCTTCTCAAACGCACACATTGAAAATCTTACAAATACTGAAAACAATGAAGAACCCCAAGCTTATGGATCAGCATCTCAGGATAATAATAACGACATCATAGACGACCCAATGCTGCGTGCCTTTCTCATGGAACGCTCGGCCTTTATCCGCGGTGCCATCAGAAACGCAGGAGCCTTCCCGGTTGCCCAAGGAGTCACGCTCGACTCTGTAATCGCCGTTGCCGGGGGCCTATCATTAGAAGCCAACACAAAAAATGTAGAAGTAACATCATCAAATTTCGAACATAAAGATCAAAACACAGATCACAAACACCGCAAGCACATCAATCTTAATGAAACACCTGCCGAAGACATCATCATCGGGCCAGGCGCAACCATCCGCTTCAATCAAAAATTCGAAAAAATCAAAGATAACAGCGTGCTTATAATGGGTGAAGTCGAAAGCCCAGGACGATATGATCTAATTCCCGGCGATCGTGTTTCCGACCTTATTGAACGTGCAGGCGGCCTCAATAGTAACGCCTACCCTTATGGCAGTATCTTTTCTCGCTATTCTGAAAGACGAGCCGAGGAGGCACGTTTTCGCGCACAAAGCAGAACTATAAAACAAGCCATTGCCGTTGCGCTTGAGCAAAACAATGAAAAGGTCAACGCGGGTAAGATCGCTGAATCACGAGCCTTAGCGTCTGAACTTGAACAAGCAAGAGGCGTCGGACGCATTACCATAGAATCCGACCCAAACATTCTAAAAACAAAACCAGAACTTGATTTGCTTCTTCAACCCGATGACCGCCTCTATATCCCAAAACGGGATTTAACAGTGCGAGTCCACGGCGAAATCCTATCCCCCGCATCCCTCCAATTTCGTGATGGCAAAGCGCCGCTTGATTATATTCACGAAGCCGGCGGCTTTACATTCCACGCCGATAAAGACCGTGCCTTCGTCCTTTTCCCCGACGGAAGCGCACAACCACTCCAAGTCTCAAGCTGGAATTACAACCCAATCTTTATCCCACCAGGCAGTACGATTGTCATCCCGCGTGATCCAAAGCCATTTGATTTCATTCAAAGCGCAAAAGACATTAGCCAAATTTTATCAAATCTGGCTGTAACAGCAATCTTCATTGATGATGTAGTCGAAGGCGGGAATTAACTATACTCAGATGGCTGAGGCGCTTCAAAAGGTGAATTCGCAGCTGGCTGTGTCTGCTGCACGCCAAAACCCATCTCTGGCATAGGAGTCTGTCCTTGCTGATTGAGAGCAACAACAACAGGAACTGTTTGTAAATTAGGATCAGAACCATTGGGGTCTGTAATCACTGCAACACCACTTTCACCAGCAAGATAGGCTTCCACCCCATCCGCTCCAACTGGGTCAACGCCATATGTCTCCGCCAAGCGATGCTCACGCCTAGCTGCAACAGCCTCATCAACAGCACTAAGCTCTGAGCCAACACCCTCAGCAACTTCCACCCCTGCTGCAACGACAATCGGGCGCTGCGCTAATCTAATCTCTTCTGCATCAAGTCCACGATCCATATTAGCATCTGGCTCTGTCGCCATCGTAATATCACTCCGCGCCGATGCAAAAGTCAGCATTGCCTGTTCAAGCTGTTCACCATCAGGTCTTTGCAATATTCCAGAACGCGCATCAACAAGTCGCCCTGCCAAAAGACCACCCAAATGATTGTTCCAATCTTGACGTGCTTCAACACTATCAAAAGCAACGATTTCACTACCAACCATGGCTTGCGTAATAACAGTATCAATGTTAGCCGGACCGGGCGTTCCTCCCGTTACAAGAGAATAATCAGACTGCACACCCTGCGGACTGGTAAAATCAGCAATCCACTCAACATAAGCTCCTTCAGTTAATCCACCTGGTCCAGTCAAAGGATTAACATTCGCATTTCTGTATTCACCCTCTACACGAGGACCAATATCAATGTTCTGCATCTGCGCTAAGTGCCGCTCAGCGTTTCTACCGTGCGTAATAAAATCTGCCAAACCGTCAAATGCACCTGAAACTCTGGCTTCCAACTGACCCTGAGGTGTAATATCAACACCATCAATACGCACTTCGTTCAAACGCGAAGGCGCACTATTAGCTTCCGCATTATCCGGGTCTGCAGGGTCTCTAACATCAAGTAAAGCCCCCATAATACTAGTCAAAGGATATTGAAATTCAGGACGCCTATTATCTTCTCGCCATGGCTCGCTTCGCTTTAGCGCAAGATGCTCTTCCAATGCTAGCTGATGAGAGGCGGAAGCTGATTCAACAATATCTGCATTGGCTAAAATGGCACCAACAAACGCCTCTTCACCACCAGACATAAGCCCCTGAACTCTTGCAACGGCGCTTGCGGTGGGTGGTGCACTTGGATCTAAATTATCGAGCTGCCCTAAGAGTACATCCGCCATGCGCGCTTGAAGATCAGCAGCAGGAATAGCATCAGCGCGTGTTCCCATCATATCTCTACGTTCTTGAGGTGTCGCATTGGCATATGCCTGTCTATATGCAGGGTCTTCCTGCAAAATTTGTTGTATAGCAGTACTCTCAATCTCATCATAAAGTGCTGCAGCACCCTCACGGCGTGCATTATCCGCACCTGATCCCAACTCATTATCCGTGAGCTGCGTCATGGCCAAAAAAGTAAGGCCCATACGGTTTTCAGAACTGTAGATATCTTGGTTTTGCCCACCCAAAATCGTACCCACTAAACTACCTGGGCTACGAAGCGCATCTTGCACTTGATCTTGGATACCGCTTAAATCCATTTCACACCTTATCTAATACTCTAAACCACACAGAAAGCTTTGCGCTTTTCTGTAAACACACATATAAAATAGAGCATAAAAGTTAATAAAAGATAAAATTTTATATATTTATGCCAATTTTCACAGTTGCAACAATTACCCGAAATAACGCTCAAGGCATTGAAAAAACTTGGAATTCACTAAAAAATCAGACCTTAAACGACTATGAATGGCTCGTTCAAGACGCGGCATCAAATGACGAAACATTAAAATTTTTAAAAAATACGACGGCGCAAACTGAAAGTAGAGCCGACAACGGTATTTACGATGCCATGAACCGCCTAATAGAACGTGCAAACGGACAATATATCTTATTTTTAAATGCTGGTGATCAAATCGCAGACGATACAATTTTGGAAACAATCGCAAAAACAATGAAAGACCAAACAGATTTCATTTATGGAGACGCAATAGAGCAAACACTGAATCAAAATGGTCACTTAAAAAAAGCACGTAACCACAATCACATCACACTAGGCATGTTTACCCATCACCAAGCAATGATCTACAAAAAAGCTGCAATATCTGATTTACGCTATGATTTATCATATCAAATTGCCGCAGATTATAAATTTACGGCGCAATTCTTGTTACAATCAAATTATAGTGACTATATCCCACAACCTCTTTGTATTTTCGAAAGTGGTGGAACATCACAAAACAACACAAAAATAAGTCGCAATGAACAATATCAAATTCGAAAAGAATTAAAGCTATGTTCACCATTTAAAAACAAAGCCATCACCGTCTTACAATTTATAAACTTAATATTCAGACGTCTTTTGCCAAATCTATATTGGTCTTTAAAGCATTAGCAACCATGCGATAATATTGCGCACGTGCTAATGCGAAATGAAACCCCGTGCGCCCGTCCAAAAATCCTAATTTCAAAATATAACAATGCATAAATGCAACCACATCACGAAATGGCAAACGTCTAAAAATAATTTTCATCACTTGCCTTAGATAAACAGGCTCTTTCGGCCATGCATCACAACAATGCATACAGACTTCCCACTGCGCATATCGTTCATGACGATCCACCCATTTTTCTTGATCATAAAACGCAAAATGCTGCATTTTATTTTGCAAAACACCAATCTTCATACCCCCCATAGAAGCCTTTAAAACTGGTTGATAATGTCCTTCTATTTCACCCATACCTGTACAATTCAGATCATTAATAATTGGAAATCCAACATATCTTTTATCAAACAAAACAAGCTTTGAATTTAACAAACCAAACCGCAGCATTTTTTCATTCCACACATAACGAGAGCGCACAAAATAGCCTACATACTGTTTATCTTTCACCTCAAATAGCGCAGAAATTTCAATAACAACATTTTCCAAAACGACTTCGTCGGCATCAACAAAAAACACCCAATCATTTTGAATATCTAAATAATCCAAACACCATTGCCGCTTTTTGGGATAAACTCCATTCCACTCAAATGTCTCAACCCGCACGCCAAGCTCATCCGCGATCTCTCGTGTTCTATCCTCACTACATGAATCAACAACAATGATTTCATCAAAATCACGCAATGCTTCAACACAGCGCGCAATACACTTTTCTTCATTTTTAGTAACTATAATGACAGAAACCGGAATTTTATTCCGCAGCATCTCTCGCATCCCTCTTTACATGAAAAGATGATGACTGAGCTGGCTGATCATTACCTGCTTTTCCATCAAACCATCCACCATATTTCACAGGACGCTTAGGCTGATGGTTTAAATCCTGTCCACGCCTGACTGGTTTATGATCGCTGTCCACCGCACTGTTATGGTGCACAATACCAAATATAAAATAAGCAAGAATCAATCCAATCAAACAAAAACCACTATAAATAAATGCTAAATTTGGCCAGACCGCACGGCTACTAACAGCAACAGGGTCAATAATACGCGCAGCAACAGGCGCATCCATAGAAACAAGCATCCGCGTTCGCTCCTGCTCAAGCAAAAGGCTTGTCATGATGCGTCGTTGTTCGGGATTAATTGTTTTTGCAATCACACGTTCTAGATACGCAATTCTTTCATTAACCTGATCACGCAATTCTGTACGAATAAGTTGGTCAGTCACACGGTGAATTTGCTGCACAAAATAGCTCGCAAATTGACCATCAGAATGTCGATAAACAATCTCGCCCATCGCACTCTCACCAAACGGGTCAAACCGCACATGATTACGAATATACTCCGCAAGCTCAAACGCGTTAAGTGCATCATTCCTTTCATCGAAAACAAAGGAACGATCACGCAATACACCATCCACAAAATAATCATTGCGCAATAAAATCTTTGAAACCGCAATACCGCGTATCATCGCCTCAAAACGTGTGAAATGCGGCACAACCTCGTGCTGGCGCATGGGTCCGCTATCCAACACAAAATCACTTCGGCCATTTTGAACGCGCGTTTTCATAGCAACATCCATCAACTCCGCCGGCGCAATCATCATCCGCGCTTCAACTTTTGGAACAGCAAGGACCGTAAAACAAAAAGCGGCCAAAACACCCACACAAAAACCAACAATTAAAAATAATTTCGCCGACCAAATATCACGAAAAAACAATGCAAGGTTCAAATCATTGGAATGTTGCACACTCATACCCTAAGCCGCCAAATCATCAATACGCTCTGTCCGCACTTCAACAGGCTTGTGACCAACCAAATTCCAAGCACGCTCAATAAATGCCGATAAAGACGCGTCAGGAACGAAAATATTCGCCGCTTTTTTCGCATTCTCATGCGCCGCAAACCACGCTTCACCATCAAGACGATAAGCACGTATCATCTCCGCAAGCGCTTCTGCTTTTCCTGGTTCAACACGGACACCGAATTTATAATCTTCCATCAATCTGGACACTTCGCTTTTATCAGGCCCCACAAAAATTGCTGGGCGATGCGACGCAATCGCAGAATATACTTTACTAGGCACGCATAATCCCGCTGCACGCTCGTCTAAAGAAATAAGATGCACATCTCCACTCTCCATCAAAGCACGCAACCGCGCAGGCGGTTGATATGGAAGCAATTTTACATTATTCAAATGCTCTTGTGCCTTGGCACGCGTAATAGCATCAAATTTAGGACCATCCCCAACAAATAAAAATTCAATTTCAGGATGTTGGTTCTGTAATATACGCGCCGCATCTAAAATGACATGAATGGGATGAACCATACCAATATTACCCGCATGCAAAACACGAAATCTAGGTCCTGTTTTCACCTGCTCTTCGGAACGCCTATAATTAACAACATGACCGCTTTGCTCAATCAAAGCTTCGAAATCTTCATCCTCAACGGGGCGCTTAAACGAATCTTGTTCCTCATCTTCATCCTGAACCAATTCATGGTCCGGCCAATTCGGAACAACCGCCATCATCCGGGGAGAAATACCCGAATAACTTAAATGACGCGCCATACAACGCCCAATGACAATAATCTTATCCGCACGCTTCATGGCGCCAATCACCAAAGAATCAATTATCTTGATTAAACCACGTGGAAACTTAACACCAATGACAGGAAATAAATCAGGATAAACATCTTGTACCCAATGCATATGCTTACTGCGTTTTATCTTGCTTAACAGCTGACCTGCCAACACAAAGAGCGGCGGATCCGTCATCGTCACGATCAACTCAGTCGCAGGCAACCGAAGTGCTGCAAAAAACATTTTGAACCACACAACACTATAAGCAAATAAATTTTTTGGCTTCTCTGGTCCCTTAACACGAATAACACGCACCGCGCCATCACGCTCAGACATTGCTCTCCGACCAGATGTAATGACCGTCACTTGCCATCCCTCACGTGCCATTTGTCGGGCAAGATCGCGTAAAACACGCCCCGTCGCTCCACGCACAGGCGGATAAACACGATTCATCAATAAAACTGTTGGCTTACGCATATTTGGACGCATCGTCTCCCTTACTGTTCTCATACCGCACAGGG
>JBGCEF010000081.1:0-12731 GCA_045106175.1 Bdellovibrionales bacterium | reverse complement strand
CGTTTGAAAGCGGTTGAGTTGGTCCAGCCGCTGCAGCATTACCATCTGCAGTAGGCGCACCATCTGTTGTCGTAGTTGCTGGGTCAGCGACGCCTTCTCCATCGGGGGTTGCTGTGCCCTCTGTCGCTGGACCATCACCATCTGCTGCCGTAGCAGCAGGGTCAGTTGCGCCAGTACCGGCTTCCGCTTCAGGCGCTCTTGGTACATCTGTTCCTGCACCACCTTCAAGTGTTGCATCGCCATCACCAGCAGGTGTCGTTACATCCGGAGCATCGCCACCAGGCGTTGTCGTTCCATCGGTTGCCACAGTCACAGGATCAGCTGGTGTAGGGCGTGTACCCGTTGTTGGTTCGGTTGTAGGTGTTGTTCTAGGGGGTCTTGGCGTTCCATCAGCAGGGCCGCGAAGATAAGTGCTCATGCGATCTAATGTGTCCGCTGCTGAACGAGAGAGATTTGCAAAAGCATCATCGCCAAAACCTCTCCATGTAATATCAATCGGTATTCTTGTATTCAAAACGCTCGGATCATGTTGAGCCATTCTGACACCAATTGGAAGTCTGGCTTCCCAATCACGTAAGCGTTGACCAACACGTGTAACCAAGCCTGCATTAACAGGATCTTGTGTGTTTCTAGGGGTGGGTGTTGCTGTTGCACCTGGGGCAAGAAGACCTGTTGATCTTACAATCCGTCCACCAACATAACCTGCGCCTGCAAAAGCAGGAGCCATGAGCGCACCACCAACGGCACCTTGCAACCTGCTTTGGCTTCTCTCATCGTAATCAAATGTTTCCTGTGTACCAGCTTGAATGCGTAATTCTTGTACGCCTGTGTTTAACATGTGCTCACTTAAGGCACCTTCCACAGCGCCTGTTCCAATGATTGTGGCACCACCAACAAGAAGCGCGGCTGTTCCACTCACTGGTAATGTTGCTACAGCAGCAGCAGTACCTACACCAATCGCAACGCCTGCTGCGATCTGTGTTGGATCAGAAAGCGAAGCACCCATAACTTGACTAAAGTCGGTCCAATCACTTTCAGTAAGGTCATTCATGTCAACGATAAGGTTAAGAGCCATTCTTGCTCTATCGCTTAAACCTTCATTAAAAGCAGTACCATTTCTGCTCCACTGACTAACAATGTTATTCTGGAACCAAACAGCTTCGCTTTGCGCCCACTCGGCAAGCTCTCTATCTGGGTTAAAATTAGCGGCATAGTCTCTGTCAGTTTGAGCAAAAGGATTAAAATCGTTGAAATTCCAACCTTCTGCATTAGCCATAGCTTCGGCTCTGCGATCTTCTATGTGCGCTTCCCACGCACCTTCGCCATGTTCTTCGTTGTAAAGAATTTCTGCTGCTTCCAAATATTGAGCGCCAAAAGCGGTGCTACGATCATATGCATCCTCATCAGCAATCCCTTCGGAAGGATCACGTACTCTATCCCATAATCTGCCAATGCCAGTGTTAACAACAGCACGACCACGGTCTGACCATTCTGTAACAGTTCTCTCATTAAGTGCGCTTAAATACTGAATAGCTGTTCTAGAACCATCAGTTGGAAATTCATCAGAAGTTTCAATATCACGAACAGAATTATCAAACAGACTAACCTGTTCTTCTGCCCACGCGGCTAATTCTGTTGCATTGGGTAACGGCGAACCAGGGTTTAGTTCTTGATACAACACTTCTGCACCATTTAACCAAGCATCACTTTGCATCATGTCTTCATCAGCAATACCAGATGATGGAATTTCATCAAAGATAGCGACATCAAGGCCTAGCTCATCAGCACCTGCAAAAGTACCAAGAAATTCTTCACGTCGTTCTTCTTGCAAAGTTTCAAAAATATTGGGATCAAGACCTAGCTCAGACAAACCACTCCAATCACGACCAAGAGCGGCAGAAGGAGATGGGTCCCAGCTAACTAAATCTGGTTCTTCGCCTGCGGCGGCAACGCCTGCATCAACAGCTTCGCCAGTTGTTGGCGCGCTTACAGCAAGATCAATATCTGCAGCTTCCAGGGTTGCACCTGTTGGTGTTTCTACCATTACTGCATTTTCTACGGGAATTTCAGCCGCTGCGTCTGTCGCTGGCGCTTCAGGTGTTATTTCACGCTCTGCTGCTGCGGGATCGGTAATCTCAACACTTGTGTCTGGAGCGGCAGTATCATCATTGCCGAAAAAGAAACTGAAAAAAGAGGATGCTGACGGGCTATACATCGCTAACATGCCGATGATGCCATCTATCCAATTAATTCGATTATTTTGTGTTTCATCAGCCACTTGGGCTCACCTCTATTTACATTTGCTATATATGTCCGCTTTATTTTGTATCTCGCCTCTATCGGGCTTTTTGCGGCTCTATCTTCTTAGTAAACTAAAAAGTTTAAGATTTAGTTAAAACGCTATTCACTAATTAGGTCTATGCGTTGTTCTAACTCAGGATCGTCTTCACGAGCACCTAAATCGGTGATAACACCGTTATTTAAATCAATATTCTGTCCGGCAACTTGTGCTGCAACTTCTTCTGTCTCAACCAATGCATTAACATCAAGATTGGCAAGCATTTCATCACGGCGTGAACGCCCCATCGCTAATGCGGAATTGGGGTCATCTGCACGAACCGAATTATCATGCTCACCCATGAAATATTGTGTTGCGATTTGATACGCAAGAGAACCTAAAATTGCGAGGCCAGTAACAGCTTTCATATTGTCAGGAGCAGCCATATAAGCCGCTAAGCCACCAGCAACAAGCGGCCAGTTATCTCTGGCAAACTGACCAAAAGCCGTGTCTTCCATATCCTGTAAAAAAGGCAGGTTTTCCGAAGCTAAATCATATGACCAGTCAGTAAAACTACTATCCGCACCAAAATTAGCTAGAGTAAGAGCGCCACCACTTAATGCTGATCTGAATAACCAATTAAACAAACTATTAACCCTCGTATTAACTCTTAAACGTTTTGAATGAGGGTGATTATTTCTTTTAAATAATGTGAGAACAGATAATTCTGAAACACAAACACGCTCATATCACTTTGTTTTTATTATATTTATTTATTATACACCATTTTAGGTGTTTTTCGTAATTCGGGCGTAATATACCTATTACTCCACTATCACTAGGACAAATGATATAGAAAAGAAGTTAAAGAAATCTTAAGAAGTAATAGTTTTATAGAAAATACTTGAGGTTTGTGCCTGCAAAGCAAACCCAAGGTTTGTTCGCAACGAGCGCGAAGCGCGTAATTAATGTCTAAAGTGACGCATACCTGTAAAGACCATGGCAAGGCCGCGCTCATTTGCTGCCTCTATCACCTCTTCATCACGAATGGACCCACCCGGTTGTATAACGGCGGTCACACCCGCCTCTGCGGCGCTAATAAGGCCATCTGCGAAGGGGAAGAATGCATCACTAGCCACAACAGAGCCTTTAGTCAGTGGCGCATCAAGCTCAAGCTTTTTCGCGGCTTCTTGCGCTTTCCACGCGGCAATACGCGCAGAATCAACGCGGCTCATCTGCCCCGCACCAACACCAACAGTGGCTAAATCCTTCGCATAAACGATCGCGTTTGATTTCACATGTTTTGCAACGCGGAATGCAAAAAGCATATCTTCAACTTCTTGATCTGTCGGGTTACGATCCGATACAACCTTTAAATTATCTTTTGTAATCAAACCATTATCACTATCTTGAACCAAAAGACCGCCTGCAATACGTTTCACCATACGGCGCGTGCCTGCGTGCTTTGGCATCTCGCCAGTCGTTAAAACACGAATATTCTTCTTCTTTGCAAGTATATCCATTGCGTCGCCTGAGATATCTGGCGCAATGATCACTTCAACAAAAATGCGTGTAATGGCCGTCGCTGTATCAGCATCTAAAGTCTTATTCAGGGCAATGATGCCGCCAAAGGCACTAACAGGATCACAAGCAAGCGCAGCTTCATAGGCGTTAGTGATGTTATTTGCACTCGCAACGCCACAAGGGTTTGCATGTTTAATGATGGCAACTGTCGGCGCTTCAAACTCCGCAACCAATTCAAATGCGGCGTCCGTATCATTCAAGTTATTATAAGATAGCTCTTTTCCTTGAACTTGATAAGCGCGCGCAGCGCCAGGGCGTAATGAATCATCAACCGTATAAAGCCCAGCTTCCTGATGCGGGTTTTCGCCATAACGTAGCGTTTGTTTCAAATTTCCTGAAAAACTAATGCGACGTGGAAAGCCATAATTATCGTCCATTTGATCAACAAACCAGCTCGCAATGTTGGAATCATATGTCGCTGTCAAAGCATAAGCCGTCGCAGCAAGGCGCTTTCTTAGCTTATAAGTAATCTCACCATTATGGTTATTAAGACAGCTAATAACAGACTCGTAATCTTGAGGATCAGTAAGAACAGTTACAAATTGATGGTTCTTCGCCGCCGCACGTATCATCGCCGGCCCACCAATATCAATATTTTCAATGCAATTCTCGTACGAGGGGTCATCACCCTGAACGGTGTCAACAAACGGATAGAGATTGACAACAAGCAGATCAATATCAGAAATACCGTTATCGCCCATCGCTTTGACATGCGCATCATTATCGCGTCGCGCAAGCAATCCACCATGAATAGTCGGGTGCAATGTTTTAACGCGCCCATCCATGATCTCAGGAAAGCCAGTATGATCAGAAACATCCGTTACAGGAATACCCGCATCTTTCAAAAGTTTGGCTGTACCACCCGTTGATAAGATTTCAACACCATGTTTAACCAATTCATTTGCAAGCTCTTCCGCGCCAAGTTTATTAGAAAGGGAAATAAGTGCGCGTTTAATTTTAACGCCACGCGGATCACGAATAATCGTATCGGACATGAATGAGCCTTATAATGTAATTAATATCATGAAAATAGTTAGGGTAATTGCACCACAAGCGCAAGGGCCGTATCAATGAAATGATAAGAAAACAACAAGGTTAAAATAAAGGCGCGCCACTAGCGGCGGAAACTTCAGTTTGCGCAGGCTTCATATGAACACTATCGGGCGCAACATATACGCCGCGATGATCCGGTAAAGCAGTAAAGGCATTGGTCAATCCAAGAACGGTTTCTGCTCCACCCAGCATTAAAAAGCCGTCCGAAGCAAGGCGTTGCGACATATTGTCCAAAACAGTGCTTTTTGTTTTCTCATCAAAATAAATCAAAACATTACGACAGAAAATGATATCAAAACTACCCAAAGACAGCATGGAGTCTAATAAGTTAAAGTATTGAAACTTAACACTATTTCTTATGTCATCATTAAGCTGCCACTTTTGATCACCACTTTCAGTAAAATATTTCATCAAAAGCTGAATGGGAAGACCGCGCTGCACTTCAAACTGCGAAAAAACACCTGCGCGCGCCTGATCAAGAATATCATATGAAATATCAGTTGCTGTGATCTCAAACGTCCAGCCTGGATACTCGGCTTGCGCTTCTTTTAAAATCATGGAAAGGCTGTACGGCTCTTGGCCACTAGAAGATGCGGCGCACCAAATGCGCACTTTTTTCTCTTTCTTACGCGCATCTTTCATATAACGCATAAGCGAGTCACGAAATGTATCAAACGGACGGGTATCTCGGAAAAACGAAGTTTCGTTCGTTGTCATCGCTTCAACGATATCTTTTACTAAATTAGTATCCGGAACGCCTTGTAGAGCGATGGTCATGGTTTCTAATGAATTATACCCCCACTGCTTAGCCACTGGATTAAGGCGGGATTCCAAAAGATAAACCTTATCTTCGGTCAAGACCAAGCCTGACTTTTCCCGAAGAAGATTACTGTAAATATCAAAATCAGTTAATTTCATGTCTAGTCTATCCCATAACCTGAGAGCGAATCCAAGGCCCAATTTTATCTAGCGGGAGAACCTCAGAACAGATATTTGCTTGTGCCACTGCTCCGGGCATGCCCCAAACAACGCTCGTTTCCTCATCTTGTGCAATAACGCGTCCCTTTTCATCAACAAGACGCTTACAGGCATCAAGGCCATCATGGCCCATACCTGTAAGAATAATGCTTAGAACCTTTTGTCCGTAAATATCCAAAAGACTATTAAGCATAGGATCGACGGCAGGCTTACAAAAATTAACAGGAGGACCTTCATCTAAAACAATAACTAGCTCACCATTCTTTTGTTCAAAGAGCATATGATAATCACCGGGCGCGACATAAATGTGACCTGGCTTCACAACCATTCCATTTTCACCTTCCATCGCTTCGATTGAGGTTTGCTGTTTAATATGTTGTGCCAATATGGTTGTAAAAGTTGCAGGCATATGTTGCGTGATCGCTATAGGCACAGGAAAATCTTGGCAATGCTTTAAAACGTCAAACAAAGCCTGAGGACCGCCTGTTGAGCTTCCGATAGCAACAACCTTCGGATCACCTTTGTAGGTAAATGGATCTTTATGGAGTGAAAAAGGTGGCTTAGTTACGACCGTAGATGCTGGCGTTAATAAGGAATCATTATCAGATGCGCGACGAGCATGATTGGGAACAAGGCTTTCAATAAGAGAAATAAGCTGCTTTTGAAAAGCTGAACCGGGCCCAACATCTTGCGCACTAGACGGTTTAACAATGCATTCAACAGCACCAAGCCTTAAAGCATCTAGTGTAACAGTCGCACCTTTTTCAGTCAGGCTTGAAAACATGATGACTTTTGTATGCGGGCTTTTTTGCAAAATTTGGGGCAGGGCGGTAATGCCATCCATTATCGGCATTTCTACATCCAGTATCACGATATGCGGTTTAGTTTTTTCAATAACATTAACTGCAACGTTCCCATCATTCACAGACTCAACAACTTTTATGTGAGAAATGCTCTCTAACAATCGCTTCAACGCCCCGCGAATAACCGCAGAGTCATCAACAAGCATGACATGAATTTGTTCGTTTTTATTATTCATAAAATAGTAAGTCTCATCGGTTTGAGCACAGAGTGCAAATATCTATGAGATAAGCCCAATTTGTGTAAATTTCGTTTCTATAATTTCGCTGTCAAAGGGCTTCATGATGTACTCATCCGCTCCAGCCTGCAAAGCGCGCTGTATATGCGCTATATCATTTTCTGTTGTGCAAAAAACAACTTTGGGTTTGGAGCCATTATCCATTTCGCGTAGTTTTTCCAAAAATTCAATACCGCTCATAATTGGCATATTCCAATCAAGCAATATGGCATCTGGCATTTCATTCTCACAAAAAACACATGCCTTTTGACCATCTTCGGCTTCATCGCATTCAAAACCAATATCTTCAACAATACGTCGCGCCACTTTCCTAACAACGCGGCTATCGTCAACGACTAAACATTTCATAATTACCTCTCCCAAAGGTCACTGTGTGAATTTCTTTTAACTATGGATGGTTCCAAGAAATTTTGGAACATCTAAAACAACTAAAATTTCACCCTCAAGCTTGTAAACGCCAGAAGAAATTTCTCTCCAGATTGGATCAAGGGTACCAGGCGTAGGTTTAAAGTCTTTATTCCTTAGACGCATAACATCGCCGATCTCATCTATAATCAGGCTGTATAATTCACCATCGTGTTCGACAACAACACTCATATTACTTTTGAAAAGAGGATCTTCGTCAAAGCCAAGACGTTTTCGCACATTGATAGCAGTCACGATTCGCCCGCGTAAATTAAGCGCGCCTGCCACTTCGGGTGGGGCAAGTGGAATATTAGTCACTTTTTGTTCACCCAACACATCTTGCACTTGTAGAATAGGAATGCCAAAGCGCTGTTCGGCAATCACAATCGTTAAAAGATCACGTGACTTATTAATATCTTCTGGATTGATAACTGCACTTGTTGAGGTATCAATAATATCGCTATGTGGTTCCATGGTTTCTCCTCAAATCAGTGCTGCGTTGCCCCGATCGGACTTTTATGATCGGATAATGTTTGTGACATCGCATTGAGCAATGTGTCACGATCAAATTTCGCAACATAGTCGTTGAATCCAACTTGCATCCCACGATCAATATCTTTTGGTGTCGCGTGCGATGATAACGCAACCATCGGCGTATCAACCCAATGTGTGTTTTCGCGTACCTTTTGCGCAAATTCAAATCCATCCATATCGGGCATTTCTATATCGCTAATAATAATATCAAATGAAGCCCCGTTCTCACAAAGTTTAAGAGCTTCATGTGGGCTATCTAAAGATGTCACATCATAACCTGCTATGCTAAGAACCGGCGTAAGCATATTGCGAAAAAATGAACTGTCATCAACCAACAAGACACGTCGTTTTAAGGACCCGTTTTGGTGCGCCGCAAGCCCTGATCCCAATTCACCTTCGCTTTCATAATCATTATCACCGTGGTTCTTAAACCAGTTTTTATTAATGCTGTTTAAGAAATGCGCAATATCTACCACATCTGTTGCTTTACCATTGATAATAGCACTACCAAATAAGCCTGGCTGGTTCCCATCAAGCTGAACATCGATATGTTCTTCTTGAATATCAATAATTTCATCAACAATAAGGCCCATTGATTGGCCTCGATCCGCAAAAACAAGAACAGGTTTATCCGCATCTAGCACCACGTTGACGTTATTGTTAAATGGGATAAGCGGCATTAGCTGTCCACGATATTGAACCATCATTTGACCAGATGAATGCTCTACATCCTTAAAATCAATATTTTCCAAACGTGCAACAAGTGACAACGGAACAGCTTTAGGAGCAGCATCCCCTGCTGCAAATAAAAGCAATGGTGTCTTGTCCTGTGAATCTGAAAGATGCTCTGCTTCGGCATGGTTCTCTTGCGGCGCATGATCAAGCTCGCCTGCTTCGCGCGCAATACCATTAGGATCTAAAATCATGATGACATTTCCATCACCAAGAATAGTGTTACCAGAAAACATATCAATATCTCGAAGCATTTTTGATACAGGCTTAACAACAATTTCTTCAGTATCAAAAACACGATCGACAATAATACCAAAATCGAATTGGCCAACATTTGTAACGATGATGTAACGATTACGCGTTGGCAATGCATCACATGAATCGTCCTTTGCGTTTAAACTCACATGAGATTCGTCATCATCACTTTCAAGATTAGCATCAAGCGATTGCTGATTATCATTTGATAGATTTGTATCTTGGCTAGTGCCCAGAATTTCATCAAGAAAAACAAGCGGTAAAAGATGATCGCGCAAACGATAAACAGGAGCGCCTTTAATCATTTCAATTTTACTCTGACCATGAGTAGAAGCCATAACAAGCTCTTTGACGGCTAATTGTGGAATAGCAAATTTCTCACCAGCTGATTCAACGATTAATGCGGAAACAATAGCGAGCGTCAGCGGAATTTTAATGGTGAAAGTTGATCCATATCCTTCGCGTGAGCTCAACTCAATCGCACCACCAATCTTCTCTATATTGGTACGCACAACATCCATGCCAACACCACGACCAGAAACGGACGTAACTTTTTCGGCCGTCGAGAAACCAGCTTTAAAAATGAACTGCTGGATTTGCTGATCGCTCATGCCCTCTAACTCTTCGGATGTCGCAAGGCCATTCTTGATAATTTTATCTTTAATCAAATCCATCGGCAATCCTTTGCCGTCATCTTTGATTTGAATAATGATATGCCCGCCTTCGTGGAAAGCTTCTAGGATAATTTTTCCTGTTTCAGGTTTGCCATTTGCAACGCGTGTATCTGGATCTTCAATGCCATGATCGCCTGAATTACGAACCATATGGGTCAAAGGATCTTTAATTAATTCCAAAACTTGACGATCAAGCTCTGTATCTTGACCGATCATTTCTAATTCGATCTTTTTATCCAATTCCATGCTCAAATCACGAATAATGCGCGGTAATTTCGCCCATGCGTTTCCGATTGGTTGCATGCGTGTTTTCATCACACCTTCCTGAAGGTCTGAAACAACGAGATTAAGGCTTTGCAAAGGCGCAGAAAAATCTGTGTCACTATTACTGCTAGCACGTTGAATTTGTAGTAATTGGTTGCGGGTAAGCACAAGCTCACTAACCATTGTCATAAGATTCTCGAGAACATCAACATTCACACGTAACGATTGAGATGCTAATGAAGGACCTGTCTTAGCGGTACTGGTTTCAACGCTCTGTTTCTGTGTCTCAACAACACTAGGCTCTGTCTTCTCATTTGATGGTGAATCATCACTTTTCTCTTCACTTGCGCTATCAAAAGCCTCAGGTCCTGGTGCGTTCTGAAATGCCGCCTCTAAAGCATCTAATTCTTCTTGAGAAATGTTACCAGTCGGCCCGCCGGGATATCCACCATTTGCGGACTCTTGATCATTGGCGCTTTGGCTATCATCCATAGCATTCTGATCGCTTGCATTGCCTTCAGCACGCCCTTCATAGACAGCGTCCAGTTTCTCAATAAGCGTCGCATCGTCACCTTCTGGTTCTTTGCCTGAAGATTCGATTTCTCCAACGATATATTTGATCTGATCAATACATTCAAAAATAAGCGTGACATATTCCGGTAAAACTTCGAGGTCGCCATCACGGAAACGACCCAAAACATTTTCTCCATGGTGCGCTACCTTTTCCAAACGCGGCAAGGCAAGAAAACCACATGTCCCTTTGATAGTGTGAACAAGTCGAAAAATTTTTCCAAGAAGATCGGCATCATTAGGATTCTGTTCCAAATTGACAAGATCAACGTCAAGCTCATCAAGGCTCTCATTGGTCTCAGTCAAAAATTCGGCAACTAATTCATCCATAATAATATCCTTTTTGCCGCAATATGATGCGGTCACAAATGCATTGATGTCGATATTTTACACGCAGAATCATAGTTTAGCTGATCCCAGTTAAGCATCGCTTAATACATTATGGGCAATGATGTTTAACCAAACTCACATTTTAATATATAATATTTTCATGCTTTGAAAAAGCATGATGATAGGAGAAGAGGGAATTTGTCTGCAAAGACTACAGACGTGTTCAAATCCCTATCGTTTAGACAGTTACAGCAATCGACACACACTCTGCATCAATCGGTTTTAATGCCACACTAAAACCATATTGCTCCGCCAAAAGCCCCATAACATAAGGATGAACATTTTTAGGCTCAAGATCATCGCTAGAAATCTTGTGCGTAAGGGCTGGCTGTGTTCCATCGCGAAAATCTGAATTTTCACCTTTAGCAAAAATCGTAAAATCTTTATCACCATCATGGGTCACGCTCAAAACGCCGCCCTTTGGCAAACAATCCATAGCGAGCAAAAGACCGCAAATAAGAATTTTCCCAAACCCTGTCGGACGCTCAAAAGTTTCTTCATTCAAACAAATAGGCGCATCTTTGTCCCAATCTTGCGTGATCTTGCTTTCTGCACCAACAATATCTTGAATAATGTTATACACATCTTCAGGCTTAATTGAGTTATCAGCCCCGCCGGATCCATAAGCCATGCGATAAGCAGTTAATTTAGCGGACGCTTGCTGTGCACTAAAAGCAATTAAATCAAGCCCGTCGGCTGCATCCTCAACCCCCATTTCCTGCATAAACTCGACCCCGTTATTTACCGCCCCAATGGGTGAGATAAGGTCATGACAGACTTTAGAGGTTAAAATTTCAAGAATTCGAATATCAATTTTGGGCATAAAACACTCGGTAAGCTAATGGTTGATTTAGTGATCTGTTTGTTCAAATACAAAATCATAACCAAGCTTTGCTAATTGCGCAATCGCCATATCCGTAAGTCGTTTTAATCCTGCGGCATCTTCGGCTTCTGCGCGCGCAACAATAACACTTTGTGTGTTCGATGGGCGCATCAACCACCACCCATCTGGTGTTGATACACGAATCCCGTCAATGTCATCCATGTCGAAAACACCATCCGGTGTGTTGGCTTGCATATTCGCAAGAATTTTAGGGACAATGCCGAATTTCTCGTCTTCATTCACTTCAAAGCGAACTTCCGGTGTGTTGACTAACTGCGGCAAATCAGCGGTAAGAGTGGATAACCCTCCGCTGGCCTCATCAACCAAATTAATCAGGCGAACGGCGCAATAAGGCGCATCATCAAAACCGTAATATTTGTCGGCAAAGAAGATATGCCCCGAAAGCTCACCCGCCAAAGGCGCGTCTGTTTCTGCCATTTTTGCCTTCACAAGCGAATGCCCTGTTTTCCACATAATGGCATTGCCGCCCATATCATTGATCTTGTTAAACATCACCTGCGAACATTTAACATCGCCAATAATTGCCGCGCCTGGTTTCTCTTTCAAGATTTCTGCCGCATATAAAGTCATCAAAATATCACAACGAAGAACGGTCCCGTTTTCATCAACAACACCGATGCGATCTCCGTCACCATCAAAAGCAATCCCAAGATCACATCCATGTTCTGCAACCGCTTTTTGCAAATCGACAAGATTAGAATCAACGGTTGGATCTGGGTGATGATTTGGGAAGTTGCCATCCACATCATCAAATAACAACACATGCTTACCGGGCAATTTTGCCGTCAACATGCGTAAAATTTCACCCGCGGCGCCATTGCCATTATCCCATGCAATGTTCAGATCACGCGTCCCGCGAAAATCTTGCAATAAACGGGTCACATACTCTTCTTTAACATCAATATCGCTTCGGCTGCCTTGTCCAATTTCAAAGTCACCTGACGCAGAGATATTACCAATCTCTTGAATCTTATCGCCAAAGATAGGTGCATTTAACAACGTCATTTTAAA
>JBGCEF010000080.1:0-24908 GCA_045106175.1 Bdellovibrionales bacterium | reverse complement strand
AGGGGGTTGGTTAAGAAACCGTTAATGTGTGGTAAGAAGCAGCTATTAAGCTGTTTGTAGTTGGGTTTTTATGGGGTTTAGAAAATCTAGAGTCTGGGGCTTGGCTAATTTTTTACATGTAGCAGCAAGATCTTCGCTTCGTTTGATTTGCCTAATGTTTTCTATGATTTGCTACTTGAAATAGGAGAGTTTGCTTCTGCTGGGCGCAAGATCTTCGCTTCGCTTGATTTGCTTAATGTTTTCTATGATTTGCTAAGCAAATTGAGAAAACTTAAAATGGTGGTGGGGGTAGGATTCGAACCTACGTAGACTTACGTCGTCGGAGTTACAATCCGATGCCTTTAACCACTCGACCACCCCACCACATATAAATTAATCATTAGGATGCCGTAAAAGGCTGTACGGATAAAAAGCTTTTTGAACTTTAATGTCAAGTATGCGATAGCTTTGCACATGAAAAAAAATGGTAAATACTCAAAAAATCGTTCAGGACATAATAAAGGCCCTCATAAGCGTCATGAACATTCTTCACCGCGAAAGAATGATATTAAGCCTAAAATTCGCACTGAAAAGGTAACAAGGGCTAGTCTTTATGGGTTTCATGCGGTTGCAGAGGCATGGATGAATGAGGCGCGATCTATCGAGGCTCTTTATGCGACTGAACAGGGTTTAAAAAGTTTAGAAAGCGTTTTAGACGCGGCACGACACGCTGGCTTATCACGACCTGAACCAACACTAATCGATAAACACGCTATAGAAAAAGCGTTACCGCAAGGGGCTGTTCATCAGGGTGTCGCTTTAGTGACGCCGTTAATTGAAGAAGCAGATGTTCAGGATTTTATTATCAGTTCTGATTCGAAGCCTACAATTTTAGTCATTCTTGATCAGGTGACAGATCCGCATAATGTGGGTGCGATTTTAAGAAGTGCCTGCGTTTTTGGCCTTGATGGTTTGATTATGCAACGCAAACATGCACCGTTTTTGGATGGTGTTTTGGCGAAAACAGCCTGTGGGGCGGTTGAACATGTTCCTGTTGCTTATGAAACGAATCTGAGTCGGTGCATTGAATCGCTTCAAGAAGCAGGCTTTTTTGTTTACGGGCTTGATGAGCGCGGTGAGGATTTGGCTGAAATGCGCGATATTCCAGAGAAAATTGCTCTTATTATGGGGGCGGAGGGGCCAGGTTTAAGGCGACTCGTCAAAGAGAATTGTGACTCGTTGTTGCGTCTTCCGACAAGTGGTCCGATTTCAAGTTTGAATGTCTCAAACGCTGCTGCTGTGTCATTTTATGCATTGAAATCATTAAGAAATATCAAAATTTAATAAAATTTGAATTATTTTATTGACACTGTGTCAGTTAAGTCATATGATTGAAGCATAGGTTGATAATACTGCGTTTCAAAAGATAGATCTCAACCAAAAGAAAAGTTCCGTATAAAACGGACAAACGGTGTAAAAAGAGAAAAGCATTTTAGAGGGTGCAAACAATGAATAGAATTCGCAAAATAATTGCGAACTGTAAAATCAGTTTCAAAGACAGTTTTCATTTTTTTCTCCATGGTATCTTCCACCTAGGAAGCTTCCCTGGCAGGTACGGTGTTGTGTATGTATCTGTGCCTGTCGAAACCCTATCCCCACAGAAACCCGCTGCTGTTTATCGCTCGTATCCCTATCCCCTATAAGAGCATAAGTTAGTACAGGTTTCACCCTGTGACTCGCCCTCCATTTTATGGAGGGCGCTTTTTTTGTCTGGTGCTTATTGGGGTGGACTTCAGTTTTGCAATGTTTCATGTTTGCAGTATGAATCAGACAGTAGCTTCAACACAGGTTGAGTCATGCGAGGATGAATTATTCCTTGTCGATGGCTCTGGGTTTATTTTTCGTGCGTATTTTGCCATGGCCTATTCCGGGCGTGGGGAAATGACCAACCCAGATGGCGTACCCGTTTCCGCCGTGTTTGGGTTTACCCAGATGCTTTTAAAGCTATTAAATGATTATGACGCGCCTTATCTGGCCGTGGTGTTTGATCCGCCGGGCGGGTCATTTCGGAATAATATCTATCCAGAATACAAGGCTAATCGCGATGCACCGCCTGATGATCTCATACCGCAATTTCCGCTTGTTCGTGATGCGACGCGGGCTTTTGATATTCCTGTATTAGAAGCAACGGGTTATGAAGCGGATGATTTGATTGCCGCCTATGCGAAACGTGCGCGTGAACTAGGTAAGAAAGTTGTGATTGTATCATCGGATAAAGACTTGATGCAGTTGGTTGACGAGAATGTGCGCATGCTGGACCCGATGAAAAATAAATGGATCGGCGTTGATGAAGTGATAGAGAAATTTGGTGTTCCACCAGAAAAAGTAACGGATGTTCAAGCTTTAGCCGGAGATAGCACGGATAATATCCCAGGTGTTCCCGGCATTGGTATTAAGACCGCGGCGCAGTTGATTGAGGAATATGGTGACCTTCATACGCTTCTGGCACGCGCCGAAGAGATTAAGCAACCTAAGCGCCGAGAAAAGCTCATGACTCACGCTGATGATGCGCGCATTTCAGAAAAGCTTGTGACTCTTGATTGCGACGCTCCTATTCCGATGCCTATTGAAGAATTAAAGACGTATGACCCGGATAAACCGGAATTGATGGCCTTTTTACAAAAGCATGCTTTTAATTCGATTATAAAAAGATTAGGTGGAGAGAGCGTTGCAGTTCCCCAGAAACAAGAGAGTGAAGATGTTACTCCTGAGCTTCAAGAGGTAGAGTTGCCATCCATTGAAAAAAACAACTATGTGTTGATTAATGATGAATCAACATTAAAGAAATGGATTGATGCCGCGTATAAAAACGGTACGTTATGTATTGATACTGAAACAACGTCCTTAACCCCTGCTAAAGCTGATTTAGTTGGCGTTTCATTGACGAGTGAAATTGGAAAATCCGCCTATATTCCAGTTGGTCATGTTGCTGCGCAAAGTGACCTATTGGGCGAAAGCCAAGGACAGGATATTGAGCAGCTTTCTATGAGAGGCGTTATTGATTTACTTAAGCCGATTTTGGAAGATCCGTCGGTTATGAAGGTTGCACATAACATGAAATACGACTGGCAGATCTTTGCCAAGCATGGCGTTTATGTAACTCCTTGTGATGATACCATGTTGATGTCTTATGTTCTTGACGGCTCATCCCACAAACATGGAATGGATGCATTATCTGAGCATTATCTGGGTCATACCCCTATTCCTTATAAAGATGTTGCGGGGTCAGGAAAGGCGCAAGTGACCTTTGATCAGGTTGATATTGAAAAGGCGCTTGATTACGCCGCAGAGGATGCGGAAGTGACTTTGCGGCTTTATACCATTTTAAAACCGCGTTTAGTTCATGAGCGTATGGTCAGTGTGTATGAGAATTTAGAACGTCCGTTGATTGAAGTCATTGCACGAATGGAAATGGAAGGGGTGAAAGTTAATCCAACGATTCTTAAATCCATGAGTTCAGATTTTGCCAAACGCATAGCTGATCTTGAAAATGAAATACATACGATTGCTGGCACTAGCTTTAATATCGGTTCACCTAAACAAATTGGTGAAATTCTTTTTGATCAAATGGGGCTACAAGGCGGGAAAAAGACGAAGACTGGGCAATATTCTACTGATGTCAAAACTTTGGAAGAGCTTGCGCTACAGGGGCATGATATTGTTCAGAAAATACTAGATTGGCGTGGATTATCGAAGCTTAAATCAACCTATACAGACGCTTTGCAGGAACAAATTGTTGCGGAAACGGGTCGTGTGCATACGTCTTATCACATGACGGGCACCAGCACAGGGCGATTGGCGTCATCTGATCCGAATTTACAAAATATTCCAATCCGTACCGAAGATGGGCGTGCGATTCGTAATGCGTTTATTGCCGAATCTGGTCACACATTGCTTGCTGTTGATTATTCACAAGTTGAGCTTCGTCTGGCTGCGGAAATGGCGGGTGTGCAAGCGCTACAAGAGGCTTTTAAGGATAATGTTGATATTCATACATTAACTGCATCCCAAGTGTTTGATGTTCCTCTTGATGATGTTGATGGTGAAACTCGTCGTCGTGCGAAGGCCGTGAATTTTGGGATTATTTATGGGATTTCTGGCTGGGGGCTCGCGAAACAATTAGGATGTGATCCAGGCGATGCATCCGATTTTATTAAGCGTTATTTGGCGCGCTTTCCAGAGATTAAAGATTATATGGAATCACGTAAAGATGAAGCGAGAGCTAATGGGTATGTAAAGACATTATATGGTCGTAAATGTTTTACGCCGAATATTAATGCGAAGATACCAGCGCAGCGCGGGGGATCGGAACGTGCGGCGATTAATGCGCCACTTCAAGGGACGGCCGCGGATATCATGAAGATTGCCATGGCGAAGATGCCAGCGGCGTTAGATGCAGCGGGGCTTAATGCCAAGATGCTTTTGCAGGTACATGATGAATTGATATTTGAAGTGCCAGATGCGGAATTAGAGGCAACCTCATCACTTGTTAAAGATATTATGGAGAGTGCGTTTCAGATTATGGGTGTGGAGATCTCTGTTCCACTTGAGGCCGAAGCAGGGCATGGATCGAATTGGGGCGAAGCACATTAAATTGGTAGATTGATAATTTCATCAATCATATCAGCATCAATAAGCGCATCATCCTCTGGCCATTCGAATTTCTTAATCGGTTTAGTTTGGCCATTTGGGATATTTTCTGTACTGATCTTTTTTTGTATCGCTTCGATGCGTTGATCGCTTCCGGGGTGCGTTGATAGGATCGTTGGGAAATATTGGTCTAGGCCTTCGTTTTCATATTTTAGCAGCTTTTGAAAAAACTCATCCGCGCCATTTGCGTGACCATATATATCAATAACAGCGTCAAGACCTAGTTCATCCGCTTGCATTTCAAGAAGCCTTGAATTGCTGAGCCATCCGAGTTCAAACAAGCCCTGACTTGCTTTAAGAACACCGCCATCTTGGCCCATTAACAAGATTGATATGAACATACTTGCGAAGTTAAATCCCATACCACGCAGATGATCACGGTTTTTAACATGGCCTAGCTCATGACCAATAACGAAGGCGAGTGCGTTTTCGGTATCAAGCAAATCCAACAAGCCTCTTGTAACAGCAATTTTCCCACCAGGCATTGCGAAAGCATTTGCTTCAGGATCATCGAAGACAAAAATTTCGTAGTCATATCCATCGATCATCAAATCATCCGGCATTTTTGCCATAATGCTTTGTACATATTGAAGTGCTTTTTTTTCCTCTTCTTCTGAGAGTTGTTCTTCTTCAATTATTTTTTCTGTAAGGCCGATTTTATCCCACAGCCAGTTTTCCCGTTCAACAGACATGCGCATGATCATAAATTCCAGCGTTGCGCCGATAAGAATATAGGCAAGCAATAGGGCGAATATCCCCTTTAAAAGATAACCGCCAAATTCTTTGATGGGGTGTTCTCTGGAGTAATTTACCTGATCATCAAAATGCGTAGGTTTGAAGTTCTTCATCGTTGCTGCCTGAATTACCTGGTCTTGTTGCGCCGGAATTACCACGATATATGGCTGTTCCATATGCGATTGCTTCAACTTGGCCGCCACGTGATGCGCCTAACTCTGAAAATTGCAGGCGCGTACAAACTACTGCATCCGCATTTTTTGCACTTTCGCGCATCCGCAAAATAGCTTCGCGTCTTGCACGGTCAGTTAAGCTTTCATAGGCAGAAATTTTTCCGCCAAAGATAGATATTAGGCCGCCGAAAAATACCTTGAAACGGTCAGCAGCGATAACACAGCTTCCGATAACCAATTCCACACGTTCAGCGTCAGAAAAATCTTCATTTCTGGCTTGGTCAGAAATATAAGGTTGCTGCATGAGTATGCGTTCACGTTCCATCAATTTCTTGAAATGCCGTCTTTCGATTGCACTGCCTGTGATGTATGTCACAAAAAGAACGACGACAATGAATATAAGATCATACATAATTCTACCCCACCTTAACGGCAGTGCCATATGCAAATACTTCCGCGGCTCCCGGTGCCACAGATGATGTCGCAAGTCGTACATTTACAACCGCATTAGCGCCGCTTTTGACCGCTTGCTCTTTCATACGATCTATAGCCTCATCTCGTGATTCATTTAATAATTCGGAATATCCTTTAAGCTCGCCGCCAAAGATATTTTTTAATCCTGCCATAAAATCGCGACCAGCGTGTTTTGCACGGACCGTGCTGCCGGTTACGACGCCGTAATGTTCTTGAATGTTTTGACCAGGTACGGTTTCAAGCGTTGTAATAATCATATTGGTAGATCCCCTTCACTAAATTTATAAAAAGTATGAGTGAAAAACGAGAATCTGTCGATGGATATTTTATTTCGATTTTAAAAGCTCTTTTAGGTCTTGAATATCTTGCCTTAGATTATTGACCTCTTGGGTTAGCTCGCTTGGACGCTTTCTGCGCTCTGGTCCCTCATACGCCTTTTTATCTTGTTCATTGATGATGTTCATTGCATCAACAATGATACCAATAAACAGATTTAAAACAGCAAAGCTTGTGACAATGATAAATGGAATAAAAAAGATCCATGCGTAGGGATATTCATCCATGACGGGGCGCACAATTTCCTGGCTCCACCCTTCTAAGGTCATCACTTGAAATAATGTATACATAGATGCTGGTATGCTCTCAAATTTAACAGCTACCTCTGGATCGGGATGAACGGAGAACAGCTTTGTTGCCAGCACGGAGCATACGTAATAAATGACGAGTAATACTGACATGATTGATGCCATTCCGGGAATAGAATGGATTAATGCGGCGATCACGCGGCGCATCGACGGGATAACAGAGACCAGCCTCAGGACGCGCAGTATTCTTAATGTTCTTAAAACCGCGAGCGGGCCGCTGGCGGGAACAAGGGCAATGCCTACGATAATAAAATCAAAGACGTTCCATCCTGCACGGAAAAATGACAAACGGTAGACAAAGAATTTCAAAATCAATTCAATAACAAAAATAAATAATGCAATTTTATCTAGCATCAAAAGTTTTGATCCGTAATTAAGCATGATGTCTTTATCGGTTTCCAAGCCCAACGTTACGGCGTTTATTAAAATAATAACGATGATAAAGTTAGAAAATTTTGGATTCTCGATAAAGGTAGCGACCTTCCCTCTTAACCCTGTAAATTCATGATCTTTTAAATTAACTGGCCTGACCATTATCAAACTTTCTGTTACTATTTTAATATTTGTGATTACTTAATTTATTTTAAGACTTTTTGAAAGCACCTTATCTTCAAAGAGGGTGGTTGGTAGAAAATTCACGTGATATTATCATTATGTTTTTTATGAAGGCGGTCAAATTTTATGTCTGAGTCTATTATCATCACTCTTGATGGCAATAAACATATTGCCGCTCTTTATGGTCAACCATTTCAAGCAACATCAAATGAGCGCAGAACAAAGTTGGTTATCATGGCCCATGGTTTTCCAGGGGATCATAATGCTCATGACAATCTTTACGGTGATCTTGAATCTTTGCTTAACGACGCGGGTTTTCATACATTGCGGTTTGATTTTTTTGGGTGCGGGCAAAGTAGCGGCACATCTAAGGATTTTTCCCTACAAACTGTGAAAGCTAGTTTTGATGTTTTAAAAGAATGGGCAGAGCATAATGGTTACAAAGAATTTGTGTTTGTATCGGACGGTTTAGGCAGTGTGTTTTCTATTTTGAATACGGATGATCGCCTTAATTGTCAAATTATGTTGTGGCCAGGTTTTGATCCGCAATATTTGGCCAAATCGTTGTTTCAAAAAGATGCCCCCTCCCAAAAATCATTGGAGCGTGGTTATATTTGTGATGGTAAGTATAATATCAGCTTGTCGTTTATTGATTCATTATCAAAACTTAAGATTGTGCCTTATCTTAAACATCAAACCATGCCTGTTTTGATTATGCATGGCGCGCAAGATGATTTATTTCCTATTAAACATCTAGATATTGCAAAGCGTAACATGTCATCCAAGCGCATTGAAATCACATCGTTTCATGACGGGGGACATGGATTACCGGCCCTTAATCATCGTCAATCGATGTTTTTTCACATTACGCAATTCATTGAAAAATATGCTTAGCTTATTTTATGAGTGATTTTGCTTGTTTTTACTTGATTTTACTGGGGTTATGTTTGTATATAACGCACTTAGTAATGATGGCTTGGCGAGTACGGCTGCCTCAGTCATCAAATAGTAACCCTTTTTAGGAGATATGAAATGCCGAAAATGAAAACCAAATCTGGTGCTAAGAAGCGATTCAAGGTTACCAGCAGTGGCAAGGTTAAGGTCAAACAGGCCAAAATGCGCCACATGCAAATGAACAAGCCAAAATCAATGAAGCGCAAAGCAAAAGGAACGACCACATTGGCCGAACCAGATGCGCGCAAGGTATTGGGCTTTTACTTGCCTTATTCCCGTAAGAAAAAGAAAAACTCAGTTGAAAAAGCAGCTGAAAAAAACGGAGGCGCTAAATAATGGCACGTGTAAAAGGAGGCCCTCGCGCCCATGCGAGACATAGAAAAGTTATTAAAGCTGCGAAAGGTTACTACGGCCGTCGTAAGAGCTGTTTCCGTACCGCTGTCCAAGCAGTTGAGAAAGCAGGTCAATATGCGTATCGTGACCGCCGCGTCAAGAAACGCGAGTTCCGCAAATTGTGGATCCAGCGTATCAACGCAGCCGCGCGCTTGCATGATTTGAAATATTCAACATTAATTCATGGCTTGAAATTGGCCGGTATCGAGTTGGATCGTAAAGCATTGTCAGAGATCGCAATCCACGACGCAGCTGGCTTTGAAGCCATTGCGAAATCAGCCCAGACAGCATTGGATAAGCAAGCTAAGGCTGCTTAGGCTTTTTGATTGTATAAAGATTTGAGAAAGCTCGCTTTATTGCGGGCTTTTTTTATTAGTGTTATCATTTGATTATGGTAAAAGAAATTGAATGTTGTCAACACGGTAAATCTAAAGCAACTTATGTTTGTCAGCATACTCTTAAATCTGCGAGCGATAAGGTTCCTGTTGGCTTGCATTGTATACATGACGATGAGGGCGATATTCAAGGGTTTTGCACCCAATGTTAGGAGGCTAGCGATAAGGAATGGGACGCGCTTAACAGTGATGGTCCGCGCATACTGTGCTTGAAATGCTTAGAAGACGTTGCAAGCCTTAACAACACAAAGATCACCGTTGTATAGATTGAGTCTTGCGGGTTCGCCCCGTAGCCGTTAAAACTTCCATATGACTGATATTGCACAATTAAAGACTGAGTTGTCGGCGGAAATTACGGCGGCTAATGATTTGAAATCGCTTGATGATGTTCGCGTGACTGTTCTCGGGAAAAAAGGACGGATTACAGCGCTCATGAAGACACTTGGCGGCATGAGTCCAGAGGAGCGCAAAACCACCGGACAGGCGTTAAATGTGTTGAAAGACGAGATTGCGGATCTGATCAAAACACAAGAGCGTGCGCTAAAGAAACAAGAGATGGATCAGCGTTTGGCAACGGAAGTTGCCGATATTACGCTTGATACGCGTTCTTCGTCACGCGGTTCTATTCACCCGATTTCTCAGACGATTGAGGAATTGGTATCAATATTTGGCGCGATGGGTTTCAAGGTTGCCGAAGGACCCGATATTGAAGATGACTGGCATAACTTCACTGCACTTAATTTTCCGCCTGGTCATCCGGCGCGTGAAATGCAAGATACGTTTTTCTTGCCAACCGATGAGAGTGAGCAAGATCCAGAGCGTGCGAAGAAACTTTTACGTACACATACTTCATCGGTGCAAATTCGCCATATGGTTGATAATAAGCCGCCGATTAAAACAATCTGTTTCGGTCGTACCTACCGCTCAGATTTTGATATGACACACACGCCGATGTTCCATCAAATGGAGTGTCTTTACGTCGATAAGGGCGTAAAGATGGCGCATCTTAAAGGCTGCCTGACTGATTTTGTGCGGGCTTTATTCGATAATGAAGATATGCCTGTGCGTTTCCGTCCAAGCTTTTTCCCGTTTGTAGAGCCAGGTGCAGAAGTTGATTTAGGCTATTACAAAAAGCCTGATGGTTCCATCAAATTAGGAAAAGCGCCGGAAGGCCAGGATCAAAAATGGATGGAAATTGGTGGTTCGGGCATGGTTCATCCGAATGTGCTAAAAAATTGTGGTATTGATACAGATGAGTATCAGGGTTTTGCCTTTGGCATGGGGATTGAACGGATGGCTA
This sequence comes from Bdellovibrionales bacterium, assembly GCA_045106175.1. Classification (GTDB taxonomy): domain Bacteria; phylum Pseudomonadota; class Alphaproteobacteria; order Micavibrionales; family Micavibrionaceae; genus TMED27. The sequence goes on along the minus strand of JBGCEF010000080.1, from coordinate 14,596 downwards.
TGCTAAAATACGGTATTCCAGATTTGCGCACATTTTTTGAAAGTGACGTGCGGTGGCTTGCCCATTATGGGTTTGATCCGCTTAAACGACCTAATAGTGCTCATCAGTAAATGAAAATTCGACCGCTCACCGATCATGATTTTCCGCAATGGCTTACCCTGTGGAATGCTAATAATTTAGGCCACAAAAATGAGGCCGTGACGACGCAGACATGGGTGCGTTTGAATAACGATAATTCGCCTGTTTGCGCTTTAGTTGCGGAAGATAAAGGTTCGCTTATTGGTTTAGTGCAATATGTGCTTCATCCGACAACAGGAAGTGTTGAAGATGTTTGTTATATGCAAGATGTTTTTGTTGATCCAGATCATCGTGGAAAGGGCATTGCGCGTCAGATGATTGAACATCTTGAGCGCTTGGGTAAACAGGAAAAGTGGGCGCGAATTTATTGGCTGGCCGAGGCGAAAAATGAAGCGGCGCAAGCGTTATATAAAAGCCTTGGTCATAAACTTGATTTTACGCTACATATATTACCGATTAACAGTTAGAGACGATTTATGAAATTCACATTAAGTTGGTTGAAATATTATCTGGAAACAGACGCATCATTGGAACACATCTCGGATAGTTTGACGGCGATTGGGTTAGAAGTTGAAGAGATTGTAGATAACGCGGCGACATACGCACCATTTAGTGTGGCTTATGTTGAAGCAGCGGAAAAACACCCCGATGCTGACAAATTGCAAGTTTGCACTGTTAAGACTGCCAATGGGACGCAACAGATTGTTTGTGGTGCGCCGAATGCGCGTGCTGGCATGAAAGGGATTTTTGCGCCCGAAGGCACTTATATTCCTGGGCTTGATGTAACATTGAAGAAAGCCAATATTCGCGGCGTTGAAAGTTGTGGGATGTTAGTATCCGAAAAAGAAATGGAGCTTTCGGATGAGCATAAAGGGATCATCGAGGTTGATGACGCATTTGAGATTGGCACGCCAATGGCAGAAGTTTTTGGGCTTGATGATCCGGTGATTGATATTGCGCTAACGCCGAACCGCGCCGATTGTGCGGGCGTTTATGGGATTGCGCGTGATTTGGCCGCGGCAGGATTGGGGACGTTAAAGCCGATTAATATCGAAACGATTAAAGGTGATTTTAAATCTTCGATTGGCATTAGAATTGATGACACAGACGGCTGTCCACAGTTTTTAGGACGTGAAATCAAGGGTTTAAAAAATGGGGTATCTCCCGATTGGATGCAAAAGCAACTTAAAGCGATTGGTTTACGTCCGATTTCGGCGTTGGTTGATATTACGAATTATATCACAATCGCCCATGCGCGCCCGCTTCATGCTTATGATGCAGATAAGCTCAATGGCGATATTGTTGTTGGCGCAGCGATAGGCGGTGAAGAGCTAGAAGCGCTGAATGATAAAACTTATACGTTAACAGCCGATGCTGTGACTATTCATGACGATTCTGGTGTCATTGGCCTTGGCGGGATTGTTGGCGGGACGTCGACGGGTGTTGATGAGGGCACTACGCATGTATTTCTTGAATGTGCGTATTTTAAGCCGGAACGCATTGCACGCACTGGGCGTGATTTGGGTGTTTCTTCGGATGCGCGTTATCGTTTTGAGCGCGGTGTTGATCCCGCAGCGATGGATGATGCGATGACATTGTTCACCAACCTTGTTTTAGAAATTTGTGGTGGTGAAGCCAGTGACGTTGTAAGCGCAGGCGAGGGCCCGCAGTGGCAGCATGAAATTGATTATGATCCCGCATATGTTGAGCAGTTGATTGGCCTTAACGTAGGTGCGGATCGTCAGAAACAGATTTTGGAGGATCTTGGTTTTCATGTTGGCGATGATTTCACTATTCGCCCACCAAGCTGGCGCGGAGATGTTTTTGGCAAGGCTGATATTGTTGAAGAGGTCATCCGCATTGTCGGATTTGATGATATTCCGAATGTATCAGTCACCGCGGATAGCGCGAATCCCGCGCCTGCGGAAACGTCATTATTGAGCAAATCGCGCGCAGCGCGGGCGGCGATGGCCGCGCGTGGATTACAAGATTGTGTGACGTGGTCTTTTTTATCGCGCGATGAGGCGATTGCCTTTGGCGCCAATGATAATGCTATTGCTGCACTGACGTTGCAGAATGCAATTTCAAATGAGATGGATATTATGCGCCCTAGCATTTTACCGAATTTGATTGCGGCTGTCGGGCGTAATGCAGCACGTGGCTTTCCTGATACTGCGTTGTGTGAGGTTGGGCCTGTTTTCCATTCTACTCAGCCAGACGGACAGATGATTGTCGCGGCAGGGCTTCGATCGGGGGGTCATGCTGCAAGACATTGGGCCGATGCGGATGCAACGCGCGATGTTGATCTTTATGATGCAAAGGCCGATTGTTTAGCCGCGCTAGAAGCCACAGGGGCACCAGCGGCAACTGCTCAAGTTACACGTGATGCAGCGGAGTATTTTCATCCCGGGCGTTCAGGGGCGATCCGTTTGGGCAAGAATATTTTAGCCCAATTTGGTGAAATTCACCCGTCTGTTCTAGAAGAGATGAATGTTAAAGGTCCTATCGTTGGGTTTGAAATTTTCTTAGAGAATATCCCTACGCCAAAGCGTAAAGGGACTGAAAAACCATTTTTGAATCTTCCGCCATTACAAGCTTTAACAAAAGATTTTGCCTTCCTTGTTGATGATAATGTTGATGCTAAAGATATTGTAAAATCAGCGATGGCTGCAGATAAAAAACTGATTACAGATGCACAAATCTTTGACGTTTATAAAGGCCAAGGTGTTGAGGATGGGAAGAAGTCCATGGCGCTATCTGTTACCATCCAGCCACTTGATGAGAGCCTGAAAGACGATCAAATTGATGCTATTATGCAAGCCGTGATTGATCTGGTTGGTCAAAAAACGGGCGGCGTTTTGCGCGGGTAATGTTTAGCGAGATATAGAGGTTGAAAGCGATGTTAAGGCGGTTATTAGCAGAGTTTTTGGGGACCGCATTTTTGCTGATGTCGATTATTGGATCGGGCATTATGGCGGTGAATTTAAACGCTGATAATATGGCTGTTTCCCTATTGTGTAATTCAATTTCTGTTGGAGCGGCGCTTGTTGTCTTGATTACTATTTTTGCACCTATTTCTGGGGCACATTTTAATCCCGCGGTTAGTCTCTATTTTATGATCAAAAAGCAACTTCCTATTTTGCATGGTTTTGCTTATGTAGTGACGCAAATTACTGCCGCTATCATTGGGGTTATTCTTACCAATCTGATGTTTGATTTAGATGGTATTTCCATTTCACAAACGATGCGCTCAAGTGAAGGGCGATGGTTGTCAGAATTTATAGCAACATTTGGTTTGATGATTACGATTATTGGTACTGTTCGTTTTAAGCCTGATTTTATTGCGGCGGCGGTGGGCTTATATATTTTAAGCGCTTTTTGGTTCACAGCATCAACAAGCTTCGCAAACCCAGCTGTTACGATCGGGCGAATGTTTAGTGACAGTTTTGCAGGGATCGACCCGTCATCAGTTGGATTGTATATTATGATGCAATTATTGGGCGTTATTGCATCCATTTTTGTTTGCCGCATTTTATGGCCTAGCTGCACCGATTAAATTTACGCCTTATCGCCCAATTCTTCGGCGAGAATATCTTTCCGGCTGAGTTTACCGATCATGGTTTTAGGGAGTGGATCTTCACGGAATTCAATGCGTTTGGGCATTTCTATTTTCGAGATTTTATCCTCTAAAAATGTTTTTAAATCTTCAACCGATAGCTCCCTGCCCTCTTTGCATTTGATCCATGCTTTGACGATTTCACCGCGTTGAGTATCAGGGATCCCCGCTACGATACATTCTTCAACGCTAGGGTGTTGGTAGATGGCTTCTTCAACATGGCGAGGGTAGACATTATAGCCGTTGGTAATAATAAGATCTTTGATACGGTCGACAATATAAATATAGCCCTGTTCATCCATTATTGCGACATCACCAGTGTGAAGGCGCACGCCTCCATCTGGTGTTTTACGCAAGACATCTTTGGTGGCGTCTTCACGTTTATAATAACCCTTCATAACTTGGGGGCCGCGAATACATAGTTCGCCGCGATCACCCAGTTCCATAGGGGTTTTCTTATCTTCACGGTCGATGATTTCAATCACTGTTTGTGGAATTGGGAGACCAATCGAGCCTGCAACATTTTCACCAAAAGGCGGGTTTACGGTGGCAACGGGTGTGGATTCGGTTAGGCCGTAGCCTTCGAACACTTTACAGCCTGTTTTGGCTTCAAATTTCTTTTTCACTTCGACGGGGAGAGGCGCACCGCCAGAAATGCAGTAGTTTAGCGAAGATAAATCATATTTTTTGATTTTCTTGTGATTGTTAATTGCATTGTAAATCGCAGGTACACCAGCCATATATTGCGGTTTTGTTTTTTCAATCAGCTTCAGCGCTTGATCGAGTTCAAAGCGAGGAATGGTAACAATTTCCATCCCGGCTAAGACGGCCATATTCATACAGACCGTCATTGCAAAAACATGGAAAAACGGCAGCACAGCGAGCATTTTTTCATGGCCTTCGGGATCGGGGAAGTTTGCATAGGCCTGCGTAGCGTTAGCGTGAATATTAGCATGGGTAAGCATGGCGCCTTTTGGCACGCCGGTTGTTCCACCTGTATATTGAAGGACAGCGATATCTTCCATTAAATCAATATTGACGGGCGATGATTTACCATCATTTTCCATTAAGCTGTCATACGATAGGATGCGCTTGTTAAAGGTTACTTTGCCGCGATCTTTGCCTTTAAATATCGGGAATAGAATGTTTTTAGGGAATGGTAATATATCAATGAACGGGCAGATGATTAACTTTTTAAGGCGTGTATCAGACAGCATCTTAACCGCTTTATCAGTCATTAATTTTAGATCGAGAGTTACAAAGATATCTGTATCGCTGTCTTCGATTTGATGTCTTAGCTCGGCTTCGGCATAAAGGGGGTTATAATTCACCACCGTTGCGCCAGCTTTTAAAATTCCGTAATACGCAACGGGCACATAGATACAATTTGGCAGAAATAAGCCAATTTTATCGCCTTTTTTAACGCCTAAATCTTGAAGGCCTTTTGCAAATTTATTGACCAAATCTGATAATTCTGCCCACGTATGTGTGGTTCCATTGCCCATAAAGTCAAATGCCTGTTGATCAGGTTTTTGGGCGGCTACTTCTTCCAAAACCTCTGTCATGCTTTGAGGATTGATCTTCATATGCCAGTCGGGTTTGTGCGGGTAATTCTTAAGCCATGGGTAGTTTTCAGCGCTTTTAGTCTTTGCCATTGATCGTTTACTCTCTTACTTTTTTGTAGATTATCCATCAAAATATTGATGCAGAATTTTATTGTATCACATTTTTTATTTTCTGCTTTGTGCGGATTAAAGCTGGATTTTTGCAAAAATTTACTGCAAACTTTAATTTAGCTTATGGGTTCACGGTACGGCTTCATGCCAACCATCCCAATAATAGAATAAAGGATTTATTTTGAGTGCTCTCGACCATAATGTTGGCGAAACAGATGTGCAGGCCAGCGGTGAAATTAAGCCGATTAAGTTACATTTAAAGTGGTTTAATGGGACTAAGGGCTTTGGCTTTTTGGTTCCTGAAGATGAGAGCTTTGATGCATTTTTGCATATTACGACGCTACAAGAAGCTGGTATGCATTTCCTTGGAGAAGGTGCGGTTTTGTCGTGCACCATATTTGATGGCGAAAAAGGCAAACAAGTCAAAGAAGTAATTGAGGTCATTGAGCAAGGCAGCGTTAATATGATGCCAGAAATCAATGAAGAAGATGGCACATTCACAATGAGCGGTTTGGTCAAATGGTATAAGCCAGAAAAAGGCTTTGGTTTTATTATACCTGACGATGGTATGAAAGATGTTTTTATTCACAAAAGCTTGCTCGATAAATTAGAGCTTGAAGAGCTTGAAGCGGGTCAACGTGTTCGCGTGACGCTTAAGAGTGTGGATAAAGGCCGTGAAGCCGTTGATCTTCAAATTATACGTTAATCAAAAATTTTCATTAAAAAAGCCGAGCAATATGAATACTCGGCCTTTTAAAATGTCTTTTTACAGTTTTACTTACTGACTGCAACAGCGGCTTTTGCAGCTTCTAACTCTTCTTTTGAAACTGTTTCTATCACTGTTCCTTGTTCTTTTAGAATGCGGTTGCGCGTTGCAGGTTGGTAGGCAACTTGTGCGTGTTCCAAGCAGTAAGGCAAGTTTGGCAAGGCTTTACAGCCACAGAAACCAAAATCCTTATCGCGCGGATCACCCATTGGCCAACGACATTGACCCGGTTTTAAATCAGAAAGAGGAATGCGTTCGCGTCCATCATCGACATATTCTTTGATTTTTTTACGTGGTTGGCCCGGCTCGGCGGGTTTTTTATTTTGATTTTGCGGCTTTGGCGCGGCAACTTTTTTACTTTGCTGTATCGGCGATACGCGATTTGAAAGTTTTAAACGGTGGGCTTTTCCGATCACTGCATTCCTAGTAACGCCCCCAAGCTCTTTTGCAATTTCTGCGGCGGTTTTTCCTTCACCCCAAAGTTTTTTTAATGTGGCTACACGATCATCAGTCCAACTCATAGTTTTTTCTCTCCACGCTTTCTTATTGGATAAAATCCAACAAGTCTTTGAAACTTAATAAAAAATCATCTATTTGATTAATAATGAGACCATAGCAGGAAGTGATAACAAAAGCCAAGAATCGTTTTTTAAAAACGATTCGTTATTCACATTAAAAAAATTTTTCTCGTTAGGCATTTTCGTTAGAGCCCCATTAAAGAAAAATTTTCAGGATTATCAGGCCAGTTTTCTTTGACCTTTACAAACAATTTTAGATGGACTTTACAGCCCATCATCTCTTCTAATTCTATACGTGCAGCCTGCCCTATTTTTTTAATGCGACTTCCGCCTTTGCCTAAAACGATTGCTTTTTGACTATCGCGCTGAATGAAGACTGCTTGGGTTATTTTGATATCGCCGTTATCAAATTGCTCCCAATCTTCAGTTTCAACCAGCGCAGCATAAGGAAGCTCGCGATAGAGTTGGTTAAATATTTTCTCACGTGTTATTTCCGCGGCCAGCATACGCATTGGCATGGTTGTGACTTCATCTTCTTCGTAATGCCAGATGCCTTTTGGCATTTCTTCAGCTAAATGTTTAAGCATTGGATCAATGCCTTTATTTTTTAAAGCAGAGATCATGAAAGTTGCTTTGTAGGGGAAATTATCATTGAGTGTTTTTGTAAGACTTAAGAGTTTTTCTTTTTCAATCACATCCACTTTATTAATTGCTAAAAAAACAGGTTTATTTTCGGGCAGACGTCTTTCAATGATGGCGGCTTTTTCGATAACGTTTGGTTCGTTTGCGCTGACGAGGTGGAGGATACAATCGCCTTCATCTAGCGCGCTAAATGCTGCGTCTACCATGGCATGTTCCATTGTCTTTTTTGCATCGAAAACACCGGGCGTATCGATGAAAATCATTTGGTCTTTTTGTTCATGGATCATAATACCAAGAACGCGGCAGCGTGTTGTTTGTTTTTTGGGTGAGACGATTGATATTTTTTGTCCGACAAGCTGGTTTATTAACGTCGATTTACCAGCATTCGGCATTCCGATGACAGATACAAACCCGCAAGATGTATTTTCATTATCTGGCATTACATCACATCTTTCTCATGTTTTTCGATGAAGGTTTGGGCCGCTCTTTTTTCAGCTTCTTGTCTGGATGGTCCCTGAACGGTTACGCTTTCATATCCTTCGATTTTAAGGGATATATCAAAAACGGGCGCGTGATCCGGCCCGGATTGTGCAGCAATTTCGTAGCGTGGAAGATGCAGATTTTTGCTTTGTGCCCATTCTTGTAATCGTGTTTTTGGATGTTGTGGCGGTTTTTTCATTGTATCGAAACGATCACCCCATAATTTACAAATCAAATCACGGCATGTTTCATAATTACTATCGAGGTATAATGCGCCGATCATCGATTCAAACACATCTGCCAAAATATTGTCGTTATCTGCGCCGCCTGATGCGCTTTCTGAATCTGAAAACACGATATATTGGCCGAGTTCCATTTCGCGGGCAATTTGCGCTAAGAAGCTTCCTTGAACCAGTGCGGATAAGCGTTTTGCGAGATGGCCTTCGGGTTCATTGGGGAATTTTTTGTATAGTGTTTCTGATACCGTCAGGCCAAGAACACGATCACCAAGGAATTCTAATCGCTCGTAATTATGCTTCGCGCCAGTGCTTGAATGTGTGAAAGCAATTTCCAACAGATTTAAATTCTGGAATGTGTAGTTGATCTGTTCTTGTAAGGCAGTGAGCTTTGACATGCTGTTATCGATTTTATGATTTAGGACGCGTGGGATCTATATCGCCGAAAATACGATCATAGCGAATTGTCCATGGCCATTTCCAAATTTCGAAAATACGTGCATGACCATTCGTTGAGAAAAAGATGAAATCGGCCCGACCAACAAAGTTTTCATATGGTACAAAACCGACGGAATTTGTTACGCGGCTATCTTGAGAATTATCGCGATTATCGCCCATCATGAAATAATGCCCATCGGGAACAGTAAATAGTTGTGTGTTATCAAGGGGCTCGCTATCGCTGTCTTCATAAATTGAGAACATTGTGCCATCAGGCAGTGTCTGTATGTATTCGTAAACGGTTACTTCGCCTAGATATTCGTCTTGTAATTTTTTAATGCCAACGGCTTCGCGTGGAACTTCTTCACCATTTAAAAACAGTTTACCTCTTTTGACCTGCACCGTATCGCCGGGAAGGCCAATGATACGTTTGATGTAATCAATTCTTGGGTTTGAGGGGAGTTTGAATACAACCACGTCACCACGCTTTGGGTCTTTTTCCATGATGCGCCCTTCGATTGGTGCAATACCAAACGGAAAGGAGTAGCGGGAATAACCATAGGCTGGTTTTTGTACGAATAGGTAATCGCCAACTTGTAAGGTTGGTTTCATTGATCCGGAGGGAATATTGAAAGGTTCAAATAAAAGCGAACGAATAATGACAGCAAGAATGACAGCAATAACAGCTGTTTTAAAGAATTCTTTGGCTTCTTCTTTTGCTGTCAGCGGTGCCTCTTTTGCTTTTTCATTATGTGTTTTTGCATCAGATGTTTTATCAGGCGCTTGCTGGTTGGCACTCATTTGCTTTGTCTCTGGTTTCACAGGTTTATCATTCATTTTTGTATTTGTATCGTTTTATAAGATTGTGCCCTGTAAAGCTAGCTGTTTGTGGCTTGGTCAATCTCAGTGATGGGGATGGCTTCGATGATGATTTGTGCATGAACCAAGGGCGGTTCATCCGTAAGGGTTAGATGGATCATCGGTTTATGTCCTGCGGGCGTTAATTTTTCTAATCTTTCTTTTGCTCCGCCCGTTAGATGCATGGTCGGCGCACCAGATGGTAAATTTACAACGCCCATATCTTTCATAAAAACGCCTTGGTTAAATCCTGTTCCTAATGCTTTTGAACAGGCTTCTTTTGCGGCGAAGCGTTTTGCCAATGTTGCAATATGCGTTCCGCCGGGACGTCTTTTCTCAGCTTTTGCGCGTTCTATTTTTGTGAAGCTGCGTGCTAAAAAACGTTGTTCAAAGCGCATCATAACTTTTTCAAATCTGCGGATATCTAAAAGATCAGAGCCGTTTCCGATGATCATTGTTTATGTTCCTTTGCAAATTTATGTCGCCGCGCACTTTGCGCACCTTTGATTAGCGGATAATAGATATAGTATAAGCCAAGCGTTATAATCACACATAGAATGTATCCGCCCAACATCCATGGAAAAAATAATCGTTTTGGGTTATTCAATATCATGTCCCACATCATTGACCATGTCATGTTATCGGGTGGCATGGCTTCTACTGGAAAACCCATCATTGCGAAAATGCCAGAGCCAAGCCCAAGGGATGCCCACCAAATTAATGGGAATGTCCATGGATTGCCGATTGCTGTTCCGATAATTGCGGCAGGAAGATTAGCACGAAAGATGAATGCCAAAATACCAGCCTGTACAAAATGGGTAAACATAATGGGTGAAAATGAGACGCCGGCGCCGATTGCAAGCCCCAAAGCAATATTACGCGGGCTATCGGATAAGCGCAGTGTGCGGTGCTTTAAATAGAGGCCAAAACGTCGCCAGCCCATGGATGGCCAAAAAACTTGTTTTACTTGTTCAATCAATGATCGCCGATTTTTACGCTTAAACATTGTTTTTTATAGCAGGAAAAAGCCCTATGATAAGAGGTGAAAATCATGCATTGTAAAATTAATTCAAAGACGTTTTTCACACGCCTGTTTTTATTTTAGTCATTTGGTGCTTATGAATATTGAAGATTACATTCGCGTTGTTCCAGATTTTCCAAAGGACGGTATCAATTTTTACGATATTGCGACTTTACTTGGGCATCCGGCGGCTTGGCGGGAGGCGATTGCACAGCTTCGTTCGCGCGTCGAAAGTTTTCAACCAGACATGGTGATGGGCATAGAAAGCCGTGGGTTTTTAATTGCTGGTCCTTTGGCGATGGCATTGGGTTGTGGGTTTGGAATGGTGCGCAAAGCAGGCAAGCTTCCTGGTGAGGTTTTAACCTATAATTATGATTTGGAATATGGCAGCGATGCGATTGAAATTCAGCCTGATTTGATTGCGGCAGGAACAAAAGTTTTGTTGGTTGATGATTTATTAGCAACCGGCGGAACAATGGCAGCAGCAGAAAGTTTGTTGGCGGAGGCACAAGTGATCGTTGTTGCGAACGCAGTTTTAATTGAATTAAGTGGTCTTAATGGACGTGATAAATTAACCGCGCCGTTAGAGGCACTATTGGAACTGCCCGCATAGTTTTATGGCGATCCCCAGCTATTTATATATGTGCATTGGCGCTCTTGCCCTCTTACGAAGTCTTCATGGACATCGACACGGGTTTCGCTTAGCGGGTATAAAATCTCATGAATGGCATTATGAATTTGTTTGACGGCTAAACGATCAGATAATGTTAATTCGTCTGTACTTCTTATCATAGCAACTGTTCCGCTTACAGTTTGTTGTGTAAAGGGAAGGATATCATTTGCAATATTGCTGCTTAATCCACCAAGAACCTCTCTTGCGCTTTCAGGGATATAATCGGCTTGTGAGCAGCGCCTGAAGAACCCTCCCAGGCGTTCCATATTGATAGCTTGTGTTTCTAATAATTCGATTAATTGTTCAGGTGAGCCCTCCCTAAAGATATCACCAGCCGATCTTGTTCGCTCTAGCGGGTTGTGCGGGCCATCTGTTCCGACATGTCTTTGCATATGTCTTAGCAAATCTCGAACCGTTAAATTTTCGGCTTCGCCCGTTAGACTGCCATCCTCTAATTCATCTGCAAGTATTGTCCCTAGTGGGTTGTCTTGGCCAATAAGTGTTGTCATTGCGTCCAAATCACCCTGTTCATAATTACGTCCACTTATGAAGTCATTGAGGACATCTGCGAGCGGTTTCCTTTGATCATAATCAGCAAGAAAATCTTCGCTTAAAAGCTGTGAGGCGTATTCTAATGTGTACCATTCAGATGTTGCTGTTCCATAAAAACCAGAAAATATATCTTCCATTAATCCCATGTTTTCATGAGGCTGCTCCCCTTCAGGAAGGGATTCAATGCCTGAAAAAAATGTATCGGCAAGCCCGGGGTTAAAGACCGAATAATAAATAGCTTCGCCGGTTTCAGGTACGCCGAATTGTTGTTGCAATGATGGTGCGCTTCCGATTTGTGCATCTTCGGACATGCCTCTATAGGCTGCAACACGCGCCATGGCTTCGAGGCTTGTCAGTTGACCGTCAATTAAATCTTCGCCTGACATACCGTTATCGGTTAAAAACGCTTCTATGCGGCTATCCATGCGCATTGCATGATCTAATTCTTCATACATGACACGACGTCCAGCGATAACCAACTCATCGAAATTTTCTTCGAGTCCAACCGGGATTTCCAATGTTACCGTTCGTGTTGTTGGATTATATTCGCCAATTCTGAAAGGTAAATCAGGCGATGTTGTTATGCGAATTTCGTGTTCTGATGCATATAATTTAAGTGCTTGAGCCGTCTCACCCTGCATAGTGCTAAGAATTGATGCGAGATAGCGTTCATTGATATCTTCTGAACTTAGTGCATCAGGAGACATTAGATACTCCATTGAAGATGCGGTCGTTTCGGCGCAGCCGAATAATTGGCAAAGCAAAGTCATAGTAAAACCCTCTGTATTTCGTAAAATTTATTTTTTTTATTTTTATTACGTAAATAATCTAGGGTAATGCTTAATAAAAGGTTAATATTATGAAAAATTTTATATTTATTATTTAACGGCCTTTTGCGCGTTCAACGTTAGCGACCGACGGTGTTGCCCTTAGAGCGGCGATGATATTGTTGAGATGTTTAGTGTCATTGACGTAGATATCGATTAAAAGTTCCCAAAAATCTTCAGACCTTGATGTAATTTTCAAATTTGTAATATTGCCGCCATTTGTACCGATAACGGTGGAAAGCGTGCCGAGTGCTCCGGCTTCGTTTTGAATGATCATATTGATCCGGCCAATATGGCTTTCGGGGGAATCTTCGCCCTCACCCCATGACACATCGATCCAACGCTCAGGTGTGTCAGCAAAGGTTTCCAGCGTGTCGCAATCGATTGTGTGAATTGTGACGCCTTTTCCTGTTGTTACGATACCAACAATACGATCACCAGGCAGCGGATGACAACACCGCGCCATATGGACGGCCATGCCAGGGATGAGCCCTTTAATTGGCATGGGGGCATCATTGTCGACGGGCTGGCGCACCATGACTGCGGCGTCCATATCCGCCGATGGTCGTTTAGCGATTTCAGTTTTATGGGCAGGGAAAATAGCCTTGAAAACATCGCGTGCTACCAAAAGACCAGATCCGATATTTGCGTAAATATCGTCATTTTCTTCGGCTTTGAATTCTTTTAAAACGCCTGTGACAGCTTTTTCTGTGTAATCATATCCTTCTTGTCGGAAGATTTTTTGCAGCATAGCTTTACCGAGTGAGATATATTCACCGCGTTGTTGATTGCGGATAAATTTGCGAATGTGGCTGCGCGCTTTTCCAGTGACCACAAAACGTTCCCACGTTGGTGAGGGTTGTTGGGTTTTTGAGGTGACAATATCGACCTGGTCTCCGTTTTGGAGTTTTGTGTTTAAAGGCGCTATACGTCCATTAATTTTTGCGCCAACACATTTATCGCCGATATCTGAATGGATCGCGTAGGCAAAATCGATGGGGGTGGCATCGGATGGTAATTCAATTAAATCACCTTTGGGTGTAAAGGCGAAAACTTGATCCTGAAAAAGCTCTAGCTTTGTGTTTTCCCAGAAATCTTCCGGACGCTGTTCTTGTTCCAAGATTTCCAACAGCTCACGCAGCCAGCGATATTTTTTAACATCTTTAAGGGATGGCATCTGTCCGCCTTTATAGGCCCAATGCGCAGCAACCCCCATATCGGCCTGATGGTGCATATCAGACGTTCTAATTTGCACTTCGATGCGTTGTCTTGCGGGACCCATGACGGTGGTGTGAATGGATTGATATCCGTTTGGTTTTGGGGTGGATATATAATCTTTAAACCGTCCGGGAACGGAATGGTATCGCCCATGAATTAAACCTAAAACGCCGTAACATTGTTCGGCATTATCGACCACAATGCGAAACGCCATAATATCGGAGAGCTGTTCAAAGGCGACGTTTTTGCGCTGCATTTTCTTCCAAATGGAATAGCGTGTTTTTTCGCGACCTGTGATTTCCGCATCAATCCCTGATTCTTTGAGGAGTTTTTCCAACTCTTGGATAATATTATCGACGACGATTGTGCCCTCTTTGCGTAAGAAAGACAGGCGGTTTGTTATGCTGTCACGCGCTTCAGGGTTTAGAACGTTAAAGGATAGATCTTCGAGCTCTGATTTTATGGTGTTAACGCCTACACGTTCAGCAAGTGGTGCATAAATTTCTAGGGTTTCTAGTGCAATGCGGCGGCGTTTTTCGGTTTTTTTGATGCCATCGATTGTTCGCATATTATGTAGGCGGTCAGCAAGTTTGACCATTAAAACACGAATATCTTCGGACATGGCTAGCAGAAGTTTTCGAAAATTTTCAGCCTGCTTTCCCTCTGTGGTCTTACTTTCAATTCTTGTTAGCTTGCTGACACCGTCAACCAGTTCAGCAACCTCTTTACCGAATTGCTTTTCCAGTTGTTGGAATGTGGCGTCTGTGTCTTCGAGGGTATCGTGCAAAATGGCTGTTAAGATAGAGCCTAAATCCATTTTCATATCAGCAAGAATGGAAGCGACTTCTACGGGGTGGGTGTAATATGGCTCGCCGGAGGATCGCGTTTGGCCCTCATGCATTTTTTTGGCGAATTCAATCGCGCCTTCGACCACATCGATATCAATATCGGGGCTGTATATTCTTACTTGGTCAATCAGTTTGGGCGTATTGGGCAT
>JBGCEF010000079.1:0-7455 GCA_045106175.1 Bdellovibrionales bacterium | reverse complement strand
GATCAAACCGTTACGATTCATTACAAAGATGATGCAGAGCCGCTTGACGAAGAAAAAATCAAAGAGATGATTCATTGGGCCGGTTATGATTTTGTTACACTTCGCGATGAATAGCATTTTTGCATCAATGTAATTTTCCCTTGCGCTTGAACACGAAGGAAATCACTTCTGCGACGGCTTGGTAAAACTCTATTGGTATAGATTGATCAATCTCAACGACATCATAAAGAGACCTTGCCAGCGGTTTATTCTCATAAAGCTCGATGTTATTTTCTTTTGCGACTTCACGGATGCGTAATGCGATTTCATCGGTTCCTTTTGCCACGCACATCGGGGCTTCCATTGTTTCTGGATCGTATTTTAATGCGATTGAAAAGTGGGTTGGGTTAGTAATGACAACATCGGCGCCCGGAACGGCTTGCATCATGCGTTGACGACCACGTTCCATTCTTAACTGTCTTAAGCGTGCCTTCACGTGAGGGTCACCTTCGGTTTGTTTGTATTCGTCTTTGACTTCTTGCTTGGTCATGCGCATTTTTTGATTGTTATCGTAGCGTTGATAGACAAGATCAATTACCGCAATCACCAATACAACAATCAGCACACCAATCATTAGCCAGATCACAAGCGATTGAAGTTCCTTTAAAACGTCGATTATAGGCAAGCCTACAAAATGTTCCATTTGTCCGAAATATGGGACAAGAATAACTGTTCCTACGGCTGCCACAGCTGCAATTTTGAAGATACCTTTGGCAAATTCTGTTAGTGAGCGCATGGAAAACAGCCGTCCAAAACCTTTAAAAATCGAAATTTTTGATATGTCTGGTTTAATCGCTTCGGGCGCAAAAAGCGGGCCGACTTGTAAAAAAGGTGCGAAAAAAGCGGCTAGCGTTAGAATAATGAGTGGCAGCGCCATCGTCTTGATAACATCTTTGAACGCTATGGCTAAAATTTCACCTAAACCACCAGATCCCGCAGGCATAGCGTGCGATTGAGAAATGTAACCTTTCATGATGACAGTTAGATCACCCAGCATTGCAGATGCCAGGCCAGCGACTAAGATCGTACCAGCAAAAAGCATAACCCAATTATTGATTTCACGACTAAGGGCGACCTGCCCTTTCTTTCGCGACTCTTCAATCTTCTTGGGGGTCGGCTCTTCGGTTTTTTGAGCATTGTCTTCCTGTTCACCTTCGGCCATGTTTTATTTTAACATGTGATAGCAGGTAAGCACGGATTTTATTTTCCGTGATCCATCAACCATCGCGCAGCGCCTTTTACGCATGTTGATTTACCGTGATAATCTTGAAGCCATTTATGAAAGTCCGCGACACTATCCATACGCCAAGCGGGGCGTCCATACTCATTATGAACTTTAAATCTCTCTCCGCTTTTTAGGCTAATTTGATTGGCAACCGCTAAGACAATATCTTCGAAATTAGCCTTCATATTATCAATTTTTAGGACTTGTTTTTTCTTTTCTACCGCGCGCTGAAACAAGCTTGATAATTGAATGAGTGTTTCATCCGCTGCATCTTCATCTGCTTTTGCAACTTTGATGAATTCATCAATGACCTCATCAAAATTTCTTTTACCTGCAACTTGCTTATTCACGCCTGTTTTCCTTTAGCTATGCGCGAATACTTACACCATTCCCTTTTATTATGTCAACTATTAGCCGCCGGATGATTTAAGGAAAAATACCATTGCTTGTTCGAATTGTGTTCCCCAATAGAGATAAGCGCTTGATAAAAACATTGTCATAAGCGCGAGCGCGATAAGGATTTGTAAGGGAAGTGCGATAAGGAAGACTTGAACTTGAGGCATAAGGCGAGACAGAACACCCATGCCTGTATAGATCAAAATGCTCATAACAAGAAACGGGGCTGCAATCTTAATCCCTATAGAAAAAGCAGCAGAAACCGCGCGCGCGACCATTTCCGCCATTGATCCCCAATCAGGGATCGCACCCATTGGGAAGAACTCATAGCTTTCAATGATCCCCGCAAATAATAAATGGTGCAGATTTAAAGAAAATAATACGACCACGCCCGTGATTGATAAAAATGCGCCGACTAGGGAGCCTTGTGTTGATAATGCTGGGTTGAAGAGCTGAGCGTTTGAAAGGCCGGAGGATATAGAAATGACCATTCCCGCTGTATCTAATGCCATCATGAAAATACGCGCTATGCCGCCAAAGAAAATACCGATTATAAATTCCATGAGAATTAGCGCAAACAGGCCAAATGTGGCAGGCAAAGGGTCAGGGATATATTGTACAGTTAGAGGAAATAAAGCGAGCGTTAGGGCAACAGCGAAATGTAAGCGCACGCGGGCACTGACAAATGAGTCTCCTATTCCCGGCATAATCATGATAGCTGTGCCAAGCCTTACGAAGGTTAAAGCGAATGCGAAAACATGTATGCCTAAAAAATCTTGGAGTGTTTGTTCGAGCATTCTTTATGCCCTTCTAACCCAGACCGATCATACGATCTGCCAAGGTCTCCATGAAAATGACTAATGTTCTCATAAAGCTTGGTAGAAAGAAGAAAAGCGCCAAAAAAATTGCGATGATTTTAGGGACGAACACAAGTGTGATTTCCTGAATCTGGGTTAAAGCCTGAACTAAGGCAATGGCGACACCAACAATTAGCCCCACTAATAAGATGGGTAAGCTGATTTCAATAGCAATTAGAATAGCTTGGCGAGCGGTATCTATAACTTCTGTTTCATTCATGATTCGAAGTTTAGCAGATTTAAGAAAGAGCGGGAATTAATGAATTATTAAATTATGACAATTATAATATCGCTGAGGTGTTTTATGAGTGATCTTGATAATCAAGGTGTAAGACAGAGAATAGAGAATGAATCAGGCGGCGATCAATGGAGTATTGAACTGCATGCTTATGAGATTTTAGATACTATTTTTACTGATCCAATCGTTCATTATGAAATTGTATTTGTCGATCCGAATGGAGAATTGAACAACGTCATTAACGGCCACCCTTTTGAAAAAGGGTCCGGCGATTATGCTGGTGGTTTTCGCGCGGCATCTGATGAAAATGTGCTGCAAGCTGTTTACGGTTCTAATACTAGTTTTGGTGATATTACGGGTGACCAACCACTCACTGTTTTTAAATTGTGGCAGGGTGGAACATCAGAATTTTATGAGCTTAGAAATCGCGCTCGCGAAGCAGGTGCTGTTATAAATGAGATGGATGTTGATTACATTATTATCGACGCTTTTCGCGATGCCCAGAATTCAAATTCAATCGCGGGAACAATTATTCAAGCGATGGGTTTAGATATACCACACGAAGCGTCGTCATTATGGGCACCAGGGATTGATAGACATTTATTGCCTTCAGATTTTCAGTCTTATTTTGATTTCTTTCCCATTACAGATGAAAATTTCGCTGAATTTCTTGGCAGTCAGCCAGGTGAAGACAGAGCAGGCATTCATGATGGCTACACAACAGTGATTTTTAACCCTTTGGGTATCAATAGAGTTATTGAAAATGCAAAAGAACTATCAAGGCCAGAAGAAGGTGAAAGTCTAAGGGCGTTTGATCCGAACGCACATTCCACACCAGATATTTATGGCGTAAGCGCCGCACATAGCTTTATGCATGAGAATGGTATTAATCACAGTTTTGAAGGCGGGACTCTTGGCATGCAAAATGGCCGTTAAATTGGCATACGCATAATTTCTTGGTACGCGGAAATCATTCTATCACGAACCGATACGACCGTTTGCAGCGTTAATTCTGCGCTTGTAACGGCTTGGACGACATCAACGATGTCTGCTTCTCCGACTACAGCTTGGGCTGAGACCTGTTCACTTTTACGAAGGGTATCAACTGATTCTTGAGCTTTATCTTTAAGAAAATCAGCAAATTTAGTACCGCCGCCTGCGGCTGCGCCACCAGTTTCACCGGTGGTTGTTGTATCATCGCCGCTAATCTGCTTTCCGATGTTGGAAAGGCTCTGATAATCCTGACTTGCGGTGATTGGGTCCATTTTTTATTAACTCCTTAAACTTAATTATAACACAGATTCGTTTAGCCTCGTAACATATCGATTGTACGTAGTGCCATTGTTCTTGCTTGTTCGATCATTCCTAAATTGGCTTCATATGATCTTTGTGCTTCGCGGCTATCCATGACTTCTATTAATGTGCTGACATTTGGATATTTCACGTACCCTCCTTCATCAGCAGCCGGATGATCAGGTTCGAATTTTAATACGAAATCGCTTTTTGTGTCTTCACCAATTTCATCAACCTGAACTCGGCGAATGCCCATTTCACGATCCATTTCATTTTTGAATGTGATGGTTTGACGTGTGTACGGATCAGCACCTGGTGCGTTTCCTGTTGTTCCAGCGTTTGCAATGTTTTCCGAGATTACACGTAGGCGTGTTCCTTGGGTGCGCATCCCGCTGGATGAAATAAACATGGCATCGAAAATAGCTCCACTTGTCATTTTAAATCTCCTTTATCCTTGCCTTCCGAGTGCGGTACGGATCATGCCCGTTTGTTTTTGCAACAGATTGGTCATCATATTATAGTCCATGACCGTGCGCCCTGCTTTTAGAAGTTGTTCTTCCATAATGACCGAGTTTCCTACGGGCGCGACTTCATAAGTTTCTTTTTGTTTGCGAGGGTCTTCTACATTTGTGTCATTTGGTGTTGGCATGTGCCCTGCGTTTGTTGTCTCAAGAAATACTGATGGAGCGCCATCTTTAGATTGAGTGATGTGTTTCAATACTTTTGTAAAGTCTGTTTCCTGAATGTCTTGCGGGCGATAATTTGGGGTGTCCGCGTTGGAAACATTTTGTGCAATCACACGTTGGCGTTGATTCAAAAAATCCATTTTTGCGCCAATGGCCTTGAATAGAGCTAGGTTTTCCGTTGTCATTGTTTTATACCTTAAACCATGTTTATTCCCACTTTTGTGGGTTCACAATGATATTTGCATAGAGCGTGCCAAATGGTTGATCAATATGATGACGGGCGAAAAAAAGCCGATGAAGATCCGCTAAAGCCTTTAAATAGCAAGAAAATTCCAGATCGCAAAGTTGCTGTTGCTCTTACAGAGAGTGAAACTTTAGGACATGCACCCTTAATCACGGCAGCAGGACGGGGAAATATTGCCGAGCAGATTATGCAACTGGCGAAAGAGAACGGCATCAATATTCGCGAAGATAAGGCATTGAGCGAAATGCTTGCAAAAATTGAGCTGGATAGCCCCATTCCTAGTGAGGCGTTTTTGGCGGTTGCTGAAATTTTGTCTTATGTTTATCGTGCAAATGGAAAGAAAAATCCGTTTGATACCCGCATTAGTGATGATGATCAGGAAATAGGATAAGGACATTTCATGGAATTTGGTGATATTTCACAATTATTGCGTGCTTTGGCTGCGTTGGCCTTTGTTTTAGCATTAATGGGCGGGTTGACGCTTGTTCTTAAAAAGCTAGGCTTATCAGGTGCATTGCCGACGCATAAAGGGAAAAAGCGCCTTAAAATCGTAGAGATTTTACCGCTTGATGGGCGTCGAAAGTTAGCCATTATTCAGCGTGATGATGTTCAGCATTTGATCCTTTTAGGGGGTAATGAACAGACAATCATTGAAACCGGCTTTAAGCCCGATGATAATAAAGATCATGCATAAACGATTCTTATTTATAGCAAGTTTTTTGGCGATGTTTTTTGCACTCGCTCCTGATTTAGCGTTTGCGCAAAATATCTCTATCGATTTTGGTGAAGAAGGTAACGGCAGTGTCACCGGACGTGTGGTTCAGCTTGTTATTTTACTGACTGTTTTGTCCTTGGCGCCTTCGATCTTAATTATGATGACAAGTTTTACACGGATTGTTGTGGTGTTGTCATTTCTTAGAACCGCAATCGGTATTCAACAGACGCCGCCGAACACAGTTATGTTGTCGCTCGCGCTTTTCCTTACTTTTTTCATTATGGCCCCCACTTTAGAGGCCGCATATAACGGGGCTGTTGTGCCGCTCTTAGAGGAAGAGATTGATGAGATCACGGCATTTGAACGAGGGGTTGAGCCGTTTCAGGCCTTTATGCTGAAACATGTGCGTGAAAAAGATCTTAATCTGTTTATGCAATTATCGGATACACCTGCGGTTGAAGATGTTCGTGAAGTGCCGCTTCAGGTGCTTATTCCTTCTTTCATGATTTCGGAATTGCGGCGGGCCTTTGAAATCGGCTTCATGCTTTTCTTGCCGTTTTTGATCATTGACCTTGTGACTGCATCGATTTTGATGTCCATGGGTATGATGATGTTACCGCCCATTACAATCTCTCTACCGTTTAAGATTATCTTTTTCGTGCTCGTTGATGGGTGGTATTTGGTTACTGGATCACTGATACAAGGATTTGACCAAGTCGGCGCTATGCCCCCGGGTGGTTAGTTTGTCGGTGATGATACCGTTCTGTAGCTCTCAAGAAAATCACTGAATAGATCGACTTCGGATACGATATCCAAAAGCGTTTCACGATCCGCAAGCGCAGCAGATTGGCGTGGACGTGTGATGACCTCAAAAATGCGTGACTTATCCGTTTGGGCCATCGCATCTGTATATTTTTCACGCATATTCGCAAGAGCGATACGATCGCTAGCCAGATTGAGTGATATAGCACGATGTAAAATAAGCGTTGTATTTTCATCATTGAGCGGACGCGTTAATGATATGTTTTGATCGATAATCACATCCCCTAAGGCAGAAGCGGCATCATCCCAGTATCCTGCTGTCCATGCAATGTCTGCACGCAAACGGTTGGTTGTAGCGTTTTTATCCATACCTTCTAAAAGCTCAATCGCCTGATCAGGACGGCCATTTCGTGATAAAGCACGTGCGCGTAATAATCTTAGATTTTGGATTTTATCTGGTGTTTGTAGATCTTCTGTTAATTCTTCATAGCGCGCTTGCGCAATATCGAGGGTTTTTAATGCAGTGCTTGCCTCATCATCCAAAAGCTGTATTGCGGAGAGCTTAATTGCGACATTATACGCGTCGATTCCTTTGAGCCTATGGTTTAGCTGATAATCTAATAATTTTGATGCACGCGTTAATAGATCTGCTTTTGTAAGGCGGTCTGCGAGACGTTCTACGATACGATCACCGGCGTCTCCACCAGGAAGGATTTCTGTGAATTGCTCGTACAGGGTGACAGCATCCAACGGGGATACTTCATCTAGCGTGTCTTCCATATAGAGGGCCGTTACGATGTCAGTCATTTCATTTGTGATACGTGTTCCTAAGCTTGTACCAGCTGCAACCGTTGCGGACTCACGCATTAGGTTCAGGCCCTTAATGTATTCTTTGGCTTCAAAGTATGTGCGTCCCAGCCATTATCCACTTTGTGCCTCGAATTCATCGCCTCGCCATGAATATCTCAGGCGCTCTAATTTGTCGATTGCGTCTTTAGGG
>JBGCEF010000078.1:0-22379 GCA_045106175.1 Bdellovibrionales bacterium | reverse complement strand
AATATTGAGTTAGCCCTCACACCTGAACAGCAAGCAAAAGGGCTTATGTTTAGAGCCGAAATACCCAATGATTACGGTATGCTTTTTGTGTTTAATGAAGAAGCACCGCGTTCTTTTTGGATGAAAAACACACTAATTCCACTCGATATTATATTCGTTAAACGTAATGGCGAAATTTTGCATATTCACGAAAATGCAGTGCCACTTGATCTTACGCCAATAAGATCAGACGGAAACGCCTACGCTGTTTTGGAAATTAATGGCGGCCTTTCAAAAACGCTGGGTTTAAATTCTGGTGATAAAATCGATCACTCTGTTTTTGGTCTTATGTCTCTAAAACAAAAAACATCCAACGAAATCAATAAATAAATCTTGCCCGATAAAATGCAATCGTGTATCAAACTACGCTAGAGGATACGGAATGTAGCGCAGCCTGGTAGCGCAACTGCTTTGGGAGCAGTGGGTCGGGGGTTCGAATCCCTCCATTCCGACCATCCTTTATATAATATGATACAAAAGTATCTCTTAAAAACGTGGGGGGCATTGTTTTGAAGCCTTCAAACTCAAATATAAAAGCTAATCGAGCGCGCGGAGAAATCTGGAAGGATTGGGCTGTAGCCTCACAAGAGGGCAATAAGGTAGCGTACAACCGCCTTCTTAGCGAAATAGCACCTTTTATAAAAAACTTTCTTATTACGCGTGTAGCAAACCCCGATTGGGCAGATGACATCACTCAGGATGTTTTAATATCCGTACATAAATCATTAAAGACATATAGCGGGGATAGGCCCTTCACCCCATGGCTTATGGCGATTATAAATTTTCGCAAAACAGATTTCTTACGAAAACACTATTCCAGCCGTAGTGATAAGCAAACAACAATGGATGATGCAGAATTTTTGTCATCGCATGTAACCGAATCCCCCTATGCAGGCGAATATAAAGATATAGAGGCTGCTTTGGCCACTTTACCGGAGCAACAGCGTAAAGTGTTTGAAATGATGCGTATAAAAGGTTTTACCGCCCAAGAAGTCGCGAATGAAATGAATATGTCTGTAAGCGCAGTGAAGGTATCTGCTCACAGAACAGCCGGGAAATTGAAAGGTATTTTAGAAGGTTAACCATTCTAAATAAATATGAGATGAACGAAGTAGAAATAAATAAAATAGAGGACTTGATAGGCAATCTATCTGAAGAGTTAGATGCTGTTAAAAAAGCAAAGCATCCGCTTGTTTATACGTTGCCGTGGCTTGCAATGGCGTCTGTTTTCTCTGCTGTCGTTGTTAATTACGTTGGTGTTCGTCATGATATTGCTGATAAATTAAATGATGCGGCATTTTTATTTGAAATTACAACAGTTGCAATCATTGGACTTTTTGCGACATTGGCGTCTTCCTTTTTAATGATACCGGACATGCGAGGCAAAAAATGGCTAATGCCTGTAACATTCACGGCTGTGGGCCTTTTTGCAATCTGGAATGTCATTAAAAGTGTAGCGCAAGGATTGCATGCATATCCGATGTCATTTGATCATTGTATGCAAGAGGGGCTTTTTATGGCGTTCATTCCCATGATGGCATTGATTTTCTTTGTGAGGGGCGGTGCAACCACCAGACCAGTTATGATGGGAACAATGAATATACTTGCAGGCGCAGCTATCGCCTATATTGGCTTAAGGTTTACATGCAGTATGGATACTGTATGGCACTCGCTCATTACGCATTTAACGCCATACCTTGTGATCGGAGCTGGCCTTGGTTTCGCAGCACGCAGGCTTTATAAGTGGTAAGAGAAAATTTTATCGATGCGTTTTTCTCTTGAGATTATAATCCAAATCACGCACATTTTTAAAAGCGTTTACTCTTACCTTTTGGAAAAATAATGAAAGCAAGAATCTACAAGCCTAGTCGCAGTACGATGCAATCTGCACGAGGAAAATCAAAAGACTGGGTGCTTGAATACGAAAACGACACCCCCAGAAAGCCAGAGCCGCTTATGGGCTGGGTGTCTTCTGATGACACAAATAATCAAGTTAAAATGCGCTTTAAATCTGAAAAAGATGCAATTCAATTTGCTAAATCTAAAGGGCTGGATTATAAGGTCATTAAGGCGCAGGTGCGCAAAACAAAGCCTCGCAATTATGGCGATAACTTCAAATACATTCCCCCCGAAGAGTAAGTGAAGTATCTTTTTGATATTATCCAGAATGTCAAAATATTAGAGGGTTAGGGTCGTTTTAAGGCTCGTATAAAATAAATAAGGTCCCGTAGCTCAACTGGATAGAGCACCTGCCTTCTAAGCAGGGGGTTCCAGGTTCGAGTCCTGGCGGGATCGCCATTATCTTATTGTCATTAATTAATACGCCCCATTCAAAGAAAAATAATTTTTTGCAGCATTAAAAATTAAGATTATTCATTTGCTACTATCGCATGAAAGTTTTATTTATAAATGTCCTATTCAGATAAAAAATCATATGAACCTTTCTAAAATAAAAACATTTGTTAAATACGCGCTAAGCATCACACTTCTGATGTTTTTATTTGTACAAATGGATCTAAGTCTCCTTATTGGACAGGCATTAGAGCTTAATGTGTTCTTAATGGCTGCTGCGATTATATTAATCGTCGCGCAAATTGTCTTTCTCAATGTTCGCTGGCATCTTTTAATGAATGTTGGTGGAAGAGGTATCTCATTTGAAGTGAGTAGTTTAATAAACGTAGCGAGCCAGCTAGCAAACATCTTCTTTATTACATCTATTGGCGGCATTGTAACGAAATCGGCGTTAGCTGTACGCTATGGTTTGTCATGGACACAGTCTGTTTTTGCAACATTTCTAGATCGTTTTATGACATTAGCAGCTCTGATTGTTTTAAGCACTCTGGGACTTCCTTTCCTGATTAGCGCAGTTGATGACAAGCTTCTAATTATGCTGGCGTTAACCGTAAGCTTTGTGATTTTAAGTGTGGTTTTCTTTGTGATGATATTACGCTCCGGCGCGATCAAAAATGTTATTTTCACCAATCGTCGTCGCGCATATTTTGTAGCAATTTTGCGTACTTATTCAAAACAAAGAGCCATCATGCTGAAATCCGGTTTAATTAGCATTGCTGCTCAGATTTGTTTTATTTTGAGCGTGTATGTTTTATCGCTGGGCTTTGACGGAACGACACAAAATGGTCAAGTGATTGAGTTTTTGGCCCTTATTCCTGTTATTGCACTGATATCAAGTTTGCCTATTAGTTTTGGTGGATGGGGGGTCCGTGAAGGTGCCTTTGTTTATGGCTTAGCTTTAATTGGCTTTCCTATGGAGGTTGCGTTTTTACTATCTGTTCAGGTTGGGCTTGTAACATTAATCGCGCCATTCCTTGCGGGGGCGCCTTACTTGCTAAGTGCGCGTGGACGCGAAATTTTCAAAGCAAAGCCGAAGCAAAGTGTTTAGGGGGTAAGAATGCCTTTTAAGATTGCTAAAAAGGCTCTAAAGCATGTTCAAGGACTAACGCTCGAAGAGTGGGGAGTCGCAATTTTTGCAGTTTTTTTGCAGATTCAGGTCACTATTTTTGCGGATGGTGATTATTTGGGGTTACGTCTCGGTTTATCTGATTTTCTTATTCCATTTGCAGGGCTCTATATTTTGTTTTCTTTACTTACAAAGCGCTCGGTCTGGCCATGTTGGTCGTCGCCATGGCTTTATGGTTGGCTTGGCGCGCTTGTAATTGTAATGAGTATTGCTCTGCTTAATGGCTATATGGTTAATAATGAGCTTTCAAATTGGGCATTTTACAATAAATATTTAGGCTTCTTTATTTTGCTAGCTTATTTTTTACTGGGCGGCTGGATCACTAGCAATGTTATAGATAAAGGGCGGTTACTAACAATCTTCATGAATGTTTTTACCGGCTTTATGATCCTTTTAATGATAGCGAGCACTGTTTCATTATTTATACAATTCTTTGCATCCTCTCATCTGTGGCTTTCTATGTACCCGTGGGATGGCTTGGCGGCCAACCGTAATGCTTTTATGGTTCTGTATGTCTTGGCGTTTTCATTCGTTATCTTCAGCTATAGTAAAGACGAGCATTTTATGCCTTTTTGGATGCAGTCATTATTTTGGGTTTTTATGCCTACATTCTTAATATTCAATGATTCAAGGACAGGTTGGATCGCTTCACTCCTATTGCTTGTTATTTTGTTTTGCCGCCATCCTTTGATAAAACTCAAAAAAATAGTACTTTTTTTAATAGTGGGAATAGCCATTGCGGTTGTTCCGTACATGGTGAAGACAAATGTTAATTCTTACATCCTAAATGGCATGCAGATGAAATATTTGCTGAGTGCGATGAATAAACAAGGTGGTCAGTTGGATTACTTTGGGGATCAAAAGCGTCATTTGGCTGTTGAAGATGGGTTGGAGCTTTATAAGCAACATAACCCTATTATTGGATCGGGGTTAGGCTCGTATAAACCGTTTCAAATAGAAAAGCGCGGTGAATTCATTGATGTTATTGATTTTACAGCTCTTTGGCTTTTGACTGAAACTGGTGCGCTGGGGTTGTTTATGTTCGCTGCATTCTTTGTGATGTGTGTGTACCGATTGTATCTGTTGAGCTATAAAAATAAATATAACTCTAGTTCATTTTACAGGGCTATATTCACCTTTCTAATTATCTTCGCGTTAATGTCCGTTCTCCATGAACTATTATATACGCGTGTTCTTTGGTTTGTCGCAGGATTGGGGCTGATTACCGTAAGCAGCAAGCAACTAAATAAAAATTCATAAACCAAGCATAAAGATTAAGGCAGGGAGGCAATGTCGGATTTTCTGCAAAGCCCAAATAAGCAATTTGTCTTCAATCGTGTTTTTTTTGATTTTAAAAATCATTTACCAAAAAAAAGGTCCGGAGACCTTTAAAGATGCTCCGGACAAACGGTGGTAATAGAGGGTGTG
Organism: Bdellovibrionales bacterium; assembly: GCA_045106175.1. Taxonomy (GTDB): domain Bacteria; phylum Pseudomonadota; class Alphaproteobacteria; order Micavibrionales; family Micavibrionaceae; genus TMED27. Next base: position 17,434 of record JBGCEF010000078.1, on the reverse strand, counting down.
TGTAAGTTTGTTATATGTTACTTCTGCAACAAATGCAAGAAAAAAACATGCAATTTATATAAAATTTTGTCAAAACCGAAACTAAATCCAAAAAATAAGTAAAATTAAAGTATAGTTAAGTATAAAAATTATAATTTTTTCTTATTAAAATAAAATATTCGCTATAAATAACTTTATATTTGTAAATTTTTTTATTTATTTGTAATTAATTACAATTCTTTGTTTGTTTTATGTGTTTTATTTATTTGAGATAAGTAATAATTGTATTTTTGTTGTGGTAAATAATGATGCTTATTTTATCTTAAAGAAAACCTTTCATACAAAAGCAATACTGGTCTAAAACCTAATTCTGTCAGCTGAAAATGGAAAAAACAACAATGGCACAAGCCCTACCTGATAAAAATCCGGCAAACATCGAGGATCAACAAAACGCCATCATGATGGATAAAGGCTATGCGCATGCATCTGATATCGCTGAGGGCGATAATAAAGGGCCAGCAATTTCATATTATGAATTCTGGCCAACATGGCTGTTTTATTTTCCAATGAAGCTGTACGGGCTTTATCTCGCTATTAAACATAGGGGGCTGACTTTACCTACAATTACTGATCCTCTATTTGATGTGGGTGGTTTTCATGGAGAATCTAAAGCGCAAATCTTCACCCAAATCCCTGAGTCGCTATATTCTCAATTCGCTTATACACTTTCTGTGGATGTAAAAAACGGTGAGCCTAATAACCATATACTAGAAACCGCTTTAAAAGGCATCGAAGAACAAAATTGGCAATTACCTATTATAGCAAAACCAGATATAGGTTTGCGTGGTATGGGGGTGCAACGTATCTTCACAAAAGAAGATTTACTGTCCTACATTCAGGCTTTTCCAAAAAATGAACGTTTCGTACTACAAGATATGTATGACTTTCCACTCGAGGTTGGCTTATTTTATTACCGAAGGCCTGACGAAGATAAAGGGCATATATTTTCAATCACAACCAAAGATTTCTCTTACGTCGTTGGTGATGGCCAAAGCACCTTAAAATCATTGATCGAAAATCACAGGCGATATGGCCGCATCAAACATGTTTTCTTTCCGCGTCACGCCGATAAATTGGATATGGTCTTAAACGAAGGAGAGCGCTACCGTATTGCATTTGCCGGAAGCCATTCACGCGGAACAATATTTCGTGACGGTAACCATCTTATCACTCCTAAAATGGAGGCTGCTTGGGACAATGTAGCTAAACAAATCCCTGAATTCTATTTTGGTCGTTTTGATATAAGGCTCAACGATTACAAAGATCTTGAAACGCTAGAAAATATTAAAATTGTTGAAGTGAACGGGGCAGGGGCCGAAGCCACGCACATATGGGATCCAAAAACATCAATCTGGACAGCCTATAAGGTTTTGATGAAGCAATATCGTATCATGTTTGAAATTGGCGCAGCTAATAAAAAAAGAGGATTTAAGCCAATGCCATTAAAGATGTTACTGGCGCGCATGGATCGCGCAGAGGCTTTATCAAATCAATACCCGCAAACGCACTAATGTCTATTCGAGAGTTTAAATAGCGTTTTCTTAACCAGCTCAAAATCTTGCCAAGGGATAAAATGACCACGATCCTCGATGAGCTGTACTGTGACATCGGCATTAATGAGTGTGGTTTTTGCAAATTCAGCATTTTTATATGGAACCAGTTTGTCTGCCGTGCCTTGCAAAACAATAACAGGGATTTCAATCGTGCTTAAACGATCTTGCATGGCATTTAACTCCCTCTTAAGTGGAAGAATTTCTTCATTCGAATGCCTCACAGATGACGGTAAGAGATGCTTTACAATCGAAAGTGCTGCCAAATGGTTATACCATCGTGGCACTTCTAAATCCGGAGCTATAGACGGTGCAAGAAGCGCTAAGCCACCAACTCTGTCAGGGTAATCAATCGCCATTTGCAGCGCCACAGGACCACCATAGGAATGCCCAATAACAATAATATCTCGTCTTTCAGGAAGGCTTGCCTTCACTGCGCTCATAATAAAGCGTGCATGCCGCTCAAGGCTCTCTTCGTGTATTCCGTTATCTGAACCACCAAACCCCAACCTATCAACGGCAATCATAAAAAAATGCTCAAGCAAATCGTCATCACTCAAATAATCTGCCCATGCATCCCATTGTCCTGGTGATCCATGAACAAAAACTATGACCTGCTTTTGGGCGTCAGAACCAGGCTTATCGCCTGAGGTAACAAAGCTAAAATTCTCATCGTCTATAACAATAGTATTCCGCTTAAATGTTTCACTTTCTGATAACGCAGAAACGGCATGATCTGTTTGATAATAAGGCGGCAAACCAAATTTCTTCACTGTGCACCCTCCTATCAAAAGGCATATCGCAAAAATAATAGTAAGATATTTAAGCATAATATAATTGAGTGTTGCTTTCATTAATATCCGCAATCGTTAAAGGCAACAAACGACTGTCATTCTGATTATTTGCGGAAAAATAGGACACTTCTGTTGTGTTATCCTGCATATGAATTGAAGTAATACTGGTAGTGGCGCGTTTCAATGATTCCCGTCGCATCAATATAGATGAGGAGGGGGCATCCTCATTGCAGACCGCATGAAACGAAGGAACTTTGCCGTTGCAAATATACTCTGGCCGCTCTAGCCACGCCTCAAAAAGACCTTGCCTGTATTCAATAACACGCTGTTGTTCTAATGAAGAAGAACTTCGAAATAACCAGCCTCGATTTATATCAGGTGTTTGTATATTAAGCGTTTCTCCGTCCCAAAATATTTCAAACAGAGATACTTTATCGCCACATAATAAACGAAACGAAGCAAAACGATCTGAATTGTCGGAAATATAAGTACGAAATTGGTCAAAGTCTTGAGTTAAAAATTCGGGGATAATGTGCCCGCGACTAAGGGGCTGATCATGAATGCTCTCATCCCTCTCATCATATCCATTTAAAAGGCACGCCCATTGTTGTGTTTTTGGATGAACGCCGATCCATGTTCCCTTTGATTTTAAATCCTGCGGTGCAACAAACGCCCCATTCCACGCAAAGGGCATTTTCTCACCTAATCTCTCCAAATGCTCATCACGATTCATCGTGATTTTAAGAGTGTCATTATCCCGAAAAATACTAAGCGTACACATTATTGATTTTGATATGTAACAGTAGCTGGGGCGACACCGATTTTTTTATCAAATGATATGCCATAAATTTCAGCCTGTGTTTTGATGATAAAAATATGATGAATACCATGCTGTATCGCGTAAGCAATTTCACGCCCAAGCGTGGATGGTACGGGAACAGAAGGGCCCCCATTTGAAAGCTGTTCAATCATATAAATTGAAGCATCTGCACCCTCACTATCAAGCTTGCTTTGCAAGGCTTCAATGACGCTAACAAGCTCTGTACGGGCCACTTCAATAGATGTCTCGATATCCAAATTACGCTTTCTTGCATCATAATTAATAATATTCGTATTTTGCAAAATAGCCTGCATAAATTCAATAACGTGGCGAACATGAGCTCCAATACTTGATTTATCATCTTGTACAGTTTTATAGTCGCTATCGGATAAACAGTCTAAAACCTGCTCTAGCTGATCACAAACATGCAATAAACCTTGCGATAATGCTGTGCTGGCGTCATGAATATTTGTGGTTTCTTGAACCGTCATATAAAAATCCCTTAATATTAAAAAGTGTAACAATTACAATCATATTCGCGAACATAATAATGTTGGTTACGTCAGTAATAAAATATTTAAGGCATCTATAGAGGCACACTTCAATGGTAAATTGGGATATTTTTGAATTATTACATCAAGTTACCGACATGCCGTGGCTCTTTTTCTTAATAATTATTGTCGCAACTTTTATAACGGAAGATTTGGCAACAACAACATCGGCTATTATTGCATCTCAAACAGAGGTGCATTTTATGCTGCCTTTATCAGCGTTGTTTACGGGAATTATTCTCGGAGATATAGGCCTTTATTTTATGGGGAGTTACGGTGGGCGCCTACGTTTTTTAAAAAAATACAAAGAGACAGATAAAGCGCAAATAGCATCAAAATTATTAGATAAAAATTTGATGGCTGCAATCTTGATCTCTCGATGCATTCCTGGAATGCGTCTTGCGACTTATACGCTGATTGGCGGGCTGCAAATATCCTTTAGGCGCTACATATCGATAGTTATATTTGCTGTTATGCTCTGGACAGGTATTCTTTTTTCTCTTTTTTATAAACTGGGTGATGTGATGCAAAATCAACCTGATCATATAAAATGGGGCGTTATGACCCTTATTGTACTTGCATTTCTAGGTCTGCAATATGCCGCAAATATTTTGTTTTTTAAGAAAAAGAGAATGTAAATAACCTTACAAAGCTCATGTGTTGATTTTATCGTAATATCCGCAATGCTTAAAGACTTCTTCGGATAGCTTTTTACTAATAATCATATTTTCGGCAACGGCCTCTACATTTTCAAATGCCTCATAGAGTTGTAAGTCCTCAGCGGAGTGCGCACGAACCACAATAGGCGTATTTGAGCAAAGCGAACGAATAGCCCTAACAATTTTCTGTGTTGCATTGGCATTGTCGATTGTAACAACAACACACAAAGCATTTTCAATATGTGCGGCTTTTAATGTGTTGTTTTTTAGTGCGTCTCCAAGATAAACGGGCCTTAATTTAGAGCGCGCGGCGCTAACAAAATTGATGTCCTTATCAAACCCGATAAACTTAAATCCTTCTTTGCTGAGCGTATCCGCTATGGTTCCCCCAACGCGTCCAAAACCAAAAATAATAATATGTCCTTCTGTTGGTTCTGATTGGCTTGAATGGTAATCCTTTGAATCGTGGCTATTATTTTCAATATAGGCTCCAACTTTTCGCGCAAGAGGGGCCAAAATAGGAGTGATAAACATCGTCATACCAATGACAATAAGCATGAATTGGCCAGTATTCTCAACCAACAAGCCAGCAGCAAGAGCGCCGCCAACAACTAAAAGGCCAAATTCACCGGCCTGAGATAGCAAAATGGCGCTCTCCGCTGAAACAGAAGTGGATTGTTTCCAAAGCTTGCATAAAGAAAATATAATAACAGCTTTAACGCCCATCAAACCGATTACCGACGCCAAAAGCCAGAATGGTTTCTCAGCAATAAAATTCAAATTAATGCCCATACCAAAAGAAACAAAAAATATTCCAATCAGCATGCTTTTAAACGGCACGATTAATGCTTCAATCTCGTGTCTATATTCAGTATCAGCAAGCAAAAGACCGGCAATAAAAGCCCCAAGTGCCATTGATAGGCCAGCAATATTTGCAACAGAGGCGCTTAAAACGATAACAAGAAGGCTCAGTGCCATAAAGACCTCTGCGCCGCCATGACGGTTTGCAAAAATAAAAACGGGTTTGAGCATCACTTTTCCAAGAAAATAGAGCGACAAAATTGTGATGATCATCTTACCGAGTGAAATCGATACGAACTGAGCAATATTATCACCAATGTCTGAGCTTAAAACTGTAAGCAATAATAAGATTGGAATAACGGCAAGGTCTTGAAAAAGTAAAATGCTAAAACTCGTGCGCCCTGCGTTTGAAGCAAATAATTTCTGCTCTTGTAGCCATTGAATTATAAGTGCTGTAGACGATAACCCTAAGCCAAGCCCAAGTAACACAGAAACATTCAAACTGTTCCCCCACAAATATGCGATTGTGCCAATAACAACAGCCGATAAAAATACTTGTGTACCACCCAAACCAAAGACCAAGGTTCTCATCTTCCAAAGTCTTTTTGGGGTGAGTTCCAGCCCGATGACAAAAAGAAGTAAAACAATACCAAGTTCAGCCAGAATTTTAATATGCTCAGCATCTTGAAGGCCGATAAACACAGAGACAGGGAGGTGATCTGCAAAAACACTAAGTCCATGGGGGCCAAAAGCAATACCTGCCAAAAGATAACCGAGTGCTGTCGGTATTTTTAAAAAGCGTAAAGCTGGAATGATTAATGCGGCCAAAAATAAAAAAAGCCCTGCATCCCAGAATACGCCCGTAAGAGATGATTCCTTCATACTGCTAGATTACAGATTTTTCAAAGGAGCGCATCTGTATTATTGCGCTAGGGATTATTTATAAAAAAGAAAAAATGGCTCCACGTTATTGATACAGTTCGAACGCATCATGATGAAGAAAAGCTAGTTTTGTTTTCAAATATGCCGAATAGTTTTCGTCATGAACGGTGACACTATATGCTTGAATTTTATTGACGTAGGGCCAGAAACAGAGCTAAGTAGTAATAAGTTTGATTAATCTATCTTGTTTTCCTTTCAATATTGTTCGGTTCAACTAGAGATAAGCGAGGCAACTTGTTATCAGACAGAACAGTTCCGTCACTATGTTGTGATTGGAACTACACCGAAATTGCATAAGGAAAATACAATGGCAACAGGTACAGTAAAATGGTTTAATCCAACAAAAGGTTTTGGTTTTATCGAACCTACAAACGGCGGCGGCGATGTGTTTGTTCACATCACAGCAGTTGAAGCATCAAGCCTTAATGGTTTGAACGAAGGCGATAAAATCGAATTCGATATTCAAGAAGAAAAAGGCAAGCAATCAGCTGCCAACTTAAAAGAAGCTGCTTAGTTTAAGCGTTATATTACAGATTTTTTCAAAACACGGGTTGCTCACGCGGTCCGTGTTTTTTTAAGAGATCAAACGCAAGAAACATTAGTTACTATGACAGAAACGGTTAGGTCTAAAACCTATCTCTATGTTATCGCTATTGGATAATTTTCTTAATTTTTTCATATTAGCCTCTTAAGCTAAGAAAATGAACGAGCCTATCCATTTCAACTTCACACTAAATCTAAAAGGACTTAAAATATGAGCGTTAAGACTATGGAAGAGTTAAAACCTGGCATGTGTCGATGGCCTTTTGGAGACCCGAAAGATCAAGATTTCCATTTTTGTGGCTATAAGACGGATGGTATTTCTACGTATTGCGACAAACACATGGTGAAAGCCCAAGCCCCCGTCCGCAAGTCTAAAGCGTCTTAGGTTTTGAATAAACTTTAACCCTCGCACGTTACATCGCTATTTTATTGCTATCTGTACTGAAATTAAAAAACATAAGTTTTTCAATGTGTCGGGATTAATGGCTCAGCGTAATTGATATGGTTCGAACTAATCACTTTAATGAAGTTATGGTTTTTGGATTAAGCATCCCACGCTTTGCAATGCAATTCCATTCCCAGCCCAAACATTGGGCGTCTCACCAGAAGCCGCCCAAGTTTTGAAAAAACCTCTTAATTAAAGCTTTAAAGAAAAAGCAATTACGACGTCTCTAAGTATGTTGAAATAGTAATTACTTTTTTGTTTAAAAATTGACATAATTAAAAAACAAGCTAAGAGCACCATGTCCAAAAAACTTGAGGTTATGGACTATGTTAAGCCGTCGATTTTTAATGTCAGCAGCAGGATTAGGGATGGGGTTATTTGCATCATCAGCTATGGCCCATGGTCACTATATGTCGGATGTGTGCGTTCCAAGAGATAAGGACGCAGAGCCTTTGGTAACAATGTCAGATCACCTAAAGGAAAATGAACACATTCCTAAGGCATTAAATAACACAGTGTTTTGGGGGCATCGTGTTAAGCCTATCAATGATGACTTGATAACCAGCGGTGGATTAACAAAACCTGCTGCAGCAATGTATGACTCTATTTCAGAGAGCAATTGGCGTGTCAGAAAGCATTCCATAACTGAAGCTTGCGGCGTATTCAGTATTGATGATGAAGATCTAAATGCAGCGGAAAGTGAAACAGTAGAAGAATTAAAAGTTGTTTTGGAGGGCGCCCGCGAAGAGATGAAGGATTTAAGTCCTGAAGACAGATTCGATAGAATATTTTCAACGCTATTTATTAGTTTAAGGGATGTAAACTACTTAACAACCAATTTGGGCGGCGCAGATACTGTGAAAACGTTACCGCATTTATTGGCCGATGGTGAAGGGGATTGTGAAGACTTTGCTTTAGCAAGATATATTTTGGCCGTTGAGTTGGGTATGAAACCCGATCATTTAGCCATTGTATTTTATGCTCATAGAGAAAAAAATGTAGGCCATGCTAATTTAGCAGTTTATAATGAATTTAAAGATGCTTGGTACATTGTGGATGGAACTGGACGACCAGAAGGTTACGCTTTAGGTGGAGCTCTTGCCTATGAGAACGTCCAGAGTAATATGGACCTCCTTGCCAAAATAGGAGCCTATAATGCAGGAATGGTGCCTTACATGGCCGTTACGCGCAATGGTTTTGCTGCTTTTAACGCATACAAAAGCATAGATGGAACTTATTATGATATGGAACCGCTTCCAGAACCAGAAAGCCATGCCCCACTGTGGGATATTAGAAATCCTGTTACAAACGAAAGGTACGCAACTTTGAATGGTTTGCCTTACCTGCATCATAATTTTTAAATATTGAGCGGAAAATGATGTTTTAAAAAATGGCTCCTCGGGCCGGATTCGAACCAGCGACCAAGTGATTAACAGTCACCTGCTCTACCACTGAGCTACCGAGGAACACTACGTGGTATGTGCGGATGTTATGCTTAACTTCGAAAACATTGTCAAGCGTCATCATAAGGTTTATTGCAAATAGCTATAGAGAAAATAATAAAAACATTTTCTTCGCAAAGAGGCGTCTTCACAAACATGATAATCGGTTGACTTGACCATAGCTAATCCTCTAAACATTGATGCAATGAACTTGGCAAAGGCGCGGTGGCAGAGTGGCTATGCAGCGGATTGCAACTCCGTGTAGACCAGTTCGATTCTGGTCCGTGCCTCCATAGCTAAGTTTCTATCGCTCATGAACCAAAATTTTGTTATCTTATTCCTATGGCAAGTACAGCACCCAATTACGATCAAGCAAGAAAAAATATGGTGGATTGTCAAATCCATACATCCGGTGTCGTCCACCCCGGACTTTTAATTGCATTTGAAACAGTGCCACGTGAGAATTTTGTCCCAGAGCACCTAAAAGCTATCGCATACTACGATGAAGATATTAAAGTATCTAAATCAAGAGCTTTGTTAGAGCCTCTAATTTTATCAAAACTGTTACAAGCCGCAGACTTAAAAGAAACAGATATTGTTTTAGATATAGGTGGTGGAACAGGATACGGAGCCGCAATTTTATCGCCAAACGTATCAACAGTTATTGCACTAGAAAGTGATGAGGAACTACTAAAGTTAGCTGAAAAATCATGGCTCGACATTGATGCATGTAATATTGTTCCAGTGAATGGAAAGTTAACGAAGGGCGCAGACAAGCATGGTCCGTTTGATCTGATTGTTATGCATGGCGCGGTTCCTGAAATCCCAGAAGATATAGTAGCGCAGCTCAATCAAAACGGACGTCTTTTATGCATAGTGAAAAAGCCTGGCGAAAAAATTGGTCAAGCAACTTTGGTTCAAACGCTTGGCGAGAATCAATTTTCATCGTATAGTTTATTTGAATGTGGTGTTGATTACATTGAAGGATTTACACCAAAACCCGCCTTTACCTTCTAGGGAATATACAATTCTTTAGAAAAATACTGCGATTTTTAGACGTTAATGTGGATAGGATTATAAGCAACCCTTATGCCCCTTTGACATCTATAAAATTGTACGTGACACTCAATAAGGTCAAAAAGTTTTAAGGATTTAAACGGTTTACATGGCTGACGAAGAGAACACAGAAGAAGAACCATCCATCGAAGAAATTTTGGATTCGATTCGTCAAATTATTTCAGATGATGATGATGAGCTTGATGCACCTGCCGAAGAACCCGCTGCTGAGGTTCCTCCCGAAGTTGAGCCTGAACCAGAACCCGAACCAGAAGAACCTCAAGAAGATGTTATTGAATTAACTGAGCCGGTAGATGAGCCTGTTGAAGAACAGGTTGTTGAGCCTGAAATCGAACCCGAACCTATTCATGAAGAACCCGAAGAAGATATACTGGACGCATTGAATGATGAACCAGAGGACGTGATGAATGTTACTATGACAGATACGCAGGAAGATAATATTCTTACAGGTATCGCAGAAAACGCCGCAATGGATGGCTTTGAAAAATTAGTCAAAAAAACGGCCGTCGAATATAATGGCATTACAATCGAAGAGATTGTCAGATCAGAATTAAAACCATTATTAACCGAATGGTTAGATGATAATTTGCCATCCATGATAGAACGACTTGTGCAAGATGAGCTCGAACGTGTTTCCAAACGTGTTCTCGGCGATCATTAAGAATCCTCAAAACATCACCAAAATATTGACACTATCGACACATCGGTTAAAACACTGATGTATATTGATAAAGGGTTTGCATATCATGCCATTGGACAAAAATTTCGACTTCAAAGCTATTGAAGAACCTCTCTACAAGAGATGGGAAGAAAGCGGCGCGTTTAAAACGGACGCAGATGCCGACAAAAAACCATATACAATCATGATGCCGCCCCCCAATGTGACAGGCTCTCTTCATATTGGACATGCACTCAATCACACACTTCAGGATGTTTTAACACGTTATCACCGCATGAAAGGCCGCCAAACATTGTGGCAACCTGGAACGGATCATGCCTCGATTGCTGTTCACATGGTTTTGGAAAACCAACTCAACCAAGAGGGTACAAGTCGCGATGAATTAGGGCGTGACGCTTTTATGGAGCGCGCGTGGAAGTGGAAAGAATATTCAGGAAATACAATCACATCACAATTACGACGCCTTGGCACAACACCTGATTGGACCCGTGAACGCTTCACAATGGATGATGGCCTCTCTAAAGCTGTTCTAAAAGCGTTTGTTGAGTTGCACAAAAAAGGGTTGGTTTACCGTGCCGAACGCCTCGTGAATTGGGATCCTGAACGCCAAACAGTGATCTCTGATCTTGAGGTGATCCAAAAAGAGCAAAAAGGCAATATGTGGCATATCCGCTACCCGATTGAAGGATCAACGGAACAATTTATTACGGTTGCAACAACACGCCCAGAAACCATGTTGGGAGATACTGCGGTTGCGGTCCACCCTGATGACGCGCGTTATAAAGATAGTGTTGGTAAAAATGTTGTCTTACCGATCACGGGAAGAATCATTCCAATCATTGCCGATGAATATTCGGACCCTGAAAAAGGCTCCGGCGCAGTTAAAATTACACCTGCGCATGATTTTAATGATTTCGAAGTAGGGCAGCGTAATAACCTGCCAATGATCAGTGTTATGGATGAACATGCAAAGATCGTTGCGCTTGAGGATATTCCAAGTGTGTATCACGGTCTTGATCGCTACGATGCCCGAAAGGCAATTTTGAAAGAGCTAGAAGAGCTGGATCTTTTGGTTGAAGTTGAAAGCATCAAAAACACAATTCCCGTAGGTGAACGATCCGGCGTTGTTATTGAACCTTTCATGACGAAGCAATGGTTTGTTGACACACCAACTCTTGCAAAGCCCGCGGCCCAAGCTGTTCGTGACGGGCGCACAAAATTCGTGCCCCAACAATACGAAAACATGTATTTCGCATGGGTTGATAACCAATTACCTTGGTGTATCTCGCGACAACTTTGGTGGGGGCATCAAATTCCCGCTTGGTATGACGAGGACGGAAAAGTATATGTTGCCGAAAATGAACAAGACGCGCAAAGACAAGCGGGCGAGGGTGCAACTCTAACACGTGATGAAGACGTCCTTGATACCTGGTTTTCTTCAGCTCTTTGGCCTTTTTCAACCTTAGGCTGGCCTGATAAAACGCCAGAGCTAGCCGCGCATTTTCCCGGAGATGCACTCGTAACTGGTTTTGATATCATCACATTTTGGGTATCACGCATGATGATGTTCTCACTATTCCTGATGGATGATGTGCCGTTTAAAGATGTTTATATCCACGCCCTCGTACGCGATAAAAACGGTCAAAAAATGTCTAAGTCCAAGGGCAATGTCATGGATCCACTTGACCTTATCGAAAAATACGGCGCCGATGCTTTACGTTTCACATTATGCGCATTGTGCGCACAGGGGCGCGATATACGTCTCGCTGAAGATCGTCTGGAGGGTTACCGTAATTTCGTGACTAAACTTTGGAATGCATCCAAATATGCGGAAATGAATAATTGCGAATTCGATCCCGACTTTAACCCACAAAACGCTAAACATACAGTCAATCAATGGATTGTTGGTGAGGTTTCCAAGGCCGCTGACGCCTTTGAGGAGGCTCTGTCCCAATATCGCTTTAATGATGCGGCAAACGGCCTGTATCACTTTGTATGGGGCACATTCTGTGATTGGTATCTCGAATTTACAAAAGCATCTCTGACCAACGAAGATGAAAAAGCTGACGAAATTCGCAAAACAACGGCATGGGCACTTCAGCAGGTATATATACTGCTCAATCCCATTATGCCATTTGTAACCGAAAACCTCTATGCGCAGCGTGTGAGTGATGAAAACTTGCTAATCAATATGCAATGGCCAGAATATGGACCTGAGCTTGTTGATGCCTCTTCAGCGCAACACATGCAATGGATCATCAATATTATCTCTGAGATTCGTTCTGTACGCGCGGATATGAATGTACCTGGCGGCGCAAAAATCCCTCTGCTCGTCAAAGATGCCTGCGATAATTCAAAGCAGAGTTTTGAAAATTATGGCGAAATTATTAAACGCATGGCTCGCCTTGAAAGCATCAACTTTACGAATGAAACACCAATAGGTGCAATTCAGACAATCGTCGAGCCTGTAACATTAATGCTGCCGATCGCTGATATTATAGACCTGGATGCGGAAAAAGAACGCTTGAAGAAACAATTATCAAAGTTAGAAAATGACATTAAAAAAGTCTCGCAACAGCTTGATAATAAAAACTTTGTTGAGCGTGCACCAGAAGACGTTATCGTTGAAAAACAAGAACAACGCGAAGCCGCACAAACCACTCACGCAAAAATCAGCGCAGCGTTAGAGCAATTAGAAGCGGCTTAATATTTGACATATTTAATTTTTAGCTTTAAAAACACATCATATGTTAACCGAAGCTAATCAAAATTATTTGCGTAAAAAATTCGCGGCTTATACTGACCCTGATAATAAAAAAGCACTTAAATCTATTGCACTTGTCGGTGGTGTCCCCTCGTTAGGTTGCCTCAATAGTTGGTCTTTATCCAAAGCGCCGGATGAAGAGACTGGCGCGATTGAAAGCGAAAGTAGTGGTTTAATTAACGCTGACGAGGATTTGTTAGAAGAAGCTCTCAAAACCCTTAAAAGGCTTGGTTACACTGTCGCATCTGATTTTGACGTGACGATTGTAAATATAAATGAAGAATTTGGTGGGATAGATTATATGGATCCTGAAAGCCAAGACGGTTTTGATGTATCAATTTTTTGTTTTATTGCACGCATTAAACGTGAGAAAAACAGAACACAAAATGCATTGAACACTTATTTAAAGAACAGCGCATATGAATCTAAAAATCGACATTCTTGGTTAAAAGCGGCAATACATAGAGGATCAAAAGTGCTTGTTACACATGGGACGTCTGATATGGAAGTAACAGCAAAAGATTTCAAAGGGGGGTGGTTTTATAACCGTTCTCCATATCGACTAAAGCACTCTGAACATTTACCCTTTCATGGCGCAAGTGCTCATCAGGATGCCCAATTACAAGTTATGTGTCATAGAGATTTATAACAAAAAACCCGCTAAATAAGCGGGCCTTTCAATGAATTAAAGGTTTTACTAAACCTAGTCCTTATCTTCGTTTTCGGCCAAACCGAAAGAACCAAAACGTTTTTCGAACTTTGAAAGCTGTCCTTTTTCAACAACCTTACCTGTTCCGCCTTGCCATGCAGGGTGTGACAACGGATCTACATCAAGCTTAAGAACATCACCTTCTTTGCCCCATGTGCTGCGTGTTTTGTATGTGCTACCATCTGTCTGTTGAACAGTAATTTCGTGATAGTCTGGGTGTGTATCAGCTTTCATAGCTTTAAATCTCCTAAATTCTGTGGCTTTATAACCAGTCTGAATAAAAATGACAAGAGATTTTTACTATGAACTGGTGGCAACCACACAACTTTGCACAAAAACGTGATAATCTCGAAAAACGCGCGCAAATAATAAAACAAGTGCGCATATTTTTTGAAAACCATAATTTCACAGAAACACAAACGCCGGCTTTGCAAATTATGCCATCTCCCGATACGCATATTCATGCTTTTCAAACAATCCAATTAGGACGAAATCTAAGGCCTAAAGCTACCCTCGGGCTGCATACTAGTCCCGAAATAGCCATGAAAAAACTTCTCGTTGCCGGTATGGAGCGTATCTACCAAATATGCCCCGTTTTCAGGAATGCTGAAGAGGGCACGCTGCATAGCCCGGAATTTATAATGTTGGAATGGTATCGTTCCGATACTAATTACATAGCCATGATGGATGATTGCGAGGCATTGATAAAATCCTTGGGTCTTTTTGAAGATAGAACTTTTGAACGCCTCACTGTAACTGATGCGTTTAAAGCAATCGGCGTTGATATAGATAGCGACCTTAAGCCACAGGCTGAGACTATCGGCGTGCGCACAACTGAAACAGACACATTCGAAGATATTTTTCACGCGATCATGGCCGAAAAGATTGAACCAAATTTAGGTCATGGCACTCCAACATTCCTAATTGATTACCCCATCCCACTCGCAGCCCTCGCCAAAAGACGAGGGGATATCGCAGAACGTTTTGAGCTGTATATAAATGGAATAGAGATTGCGAATGCCTTTTCTGAGCTAACCGACCCAGTTGAGCAACGCAAACGCCTAGAAGCTGACCTAAAAGCTAAAAAAGATATTTACGACATTGACGCCACGCTTGATGAGGATTTTATCACGGCCCTCGAACACGGTATGCCAAGTGCCTCTGGCTGTGCTCTGGGGCTTGAGCGGCTCGTTATGATTGCATGTGATGCAGATAACATCAGTGATGTGCAATGGACCGAACAGCCATAATTTTAAAATTAGCTCGAGCAAGCACGAGGCTTTCCGTCATAAAGGGCAGGGGTTTCGTGTTACATTTGTTGGGTAGGCTGTAATTACGCGCCGTTTTTGCGGGCCTTTCACAACACGCACGCGAATATTATCCTCAAAACTCTCTGCTACATAATATCCGTTTCCTTGCTGTTTCCATGCAAGATTATCATTAGCCGCAATTTTACGCGTGATCGATAATATCTTTTTATCATCCCAGCTTTCAGGGAATTCTGATTTGCATGGTTTACCAACACCAAATTTATGCCCGCCGCCTTTACCGTCGCCATAAAGAATATGCTGAGCACGAGAATCACTGATGATAACTGGCATTGACGGCATTAACGGTGTTTTAGAATAAGAAGAGGTGTCAACAATTTGAACCTGCGAATTATCAATCAAAATTTCGCGATCCGGTGCCTGCATATGGTCATATATGAAAGCGACAAGAATGAACACAAACCCTATAAATAAGCTTAAAGGTCTTCTCATTGTTTTGGAGCTCATAATGTCACCGGCGCGTCATGAGGAAGATCTTTGACATTAACATCAATATAATCCGGTTCAGGAGTGTTTTTAAATTGAACAGCTTTAATCGAGTCACGCTGTTCAATAAGTGCCTGACAGCACCTGTGCATACCATCCATGATTTTCCCATCTTCACACAGTATAATCGGATAATCTAAATCACATTGAGACATCAACATGGCATGCACAGCAACACTTCGTGGAGTTGCAGGCAGGCTTTTGGCATCATACCAATAATCTTCGTCCAGCTCTTTAATATCGTTTAAAGCGATGTGCGCGACCGCCAAACCGTGAGCGGCTTCAACAAGCTTTTGAACATCCCAGATATAAAGCTGATGACCAACCATTCTTGAATGATATTGCTGACGCATAAAACAGGTCTAAGCCGCTTCACTCGCCGCTGCATCACCAACAGATGCGCTATAGATGCGATCAATCGCCGTTTTAAGGGCTGCATTAAACTCATCAGCGCTTTGTTGAAAACGAAGATCATTCGTCAATGCACGAGAGAAACTGGCGATCATTCCATCATTTTGCGATAAACGAGCGCACGACTCATTTAAATCATAACCCCCTGATAGCGCCACAACACTCAATACATTGTCATGTGCAATCAATTCCGCATAAAAATTTGCAGCCTCAGGTAATGTTAGTTTCAACATAATCTTCTGATCGGCATTGAGCGCATCAAGCTGTTTCAAAATTTCAGTTTTCAAGATGGCTTCACACTCTGCTTTATCGCCAGCATTAATATTGACTTCAGGCTCAATAATCGGCACAAGCCCAGCCTCAATAATCTGCTTGCCAACTTCAAATTGTTGTTCAGCAACAGCTGCAATACCGTCTGCATTCGCGCTATTAATCGTGGAGCGCATCTTTGTTCCGAAAATCCCTTTTGCATTCGCACGAGCGAGTAGGGCATCGAGCTCTGGCATAGGTTTCATTACCTGAACGCCGTTTTCTTCATCCGCTAATCCTTTATCTACTTTTAAAAATGGAACAACATTAAGCTCATTCCAAAGATATTCTGCTGTTGGCGTGCCTTCGATCTCACCATCCATTGTCTTTTCAAACAAAATAGCACCTAAAATCTTCTCACCTGTAAATTCAGGGGATGTAATAATGCGCGCACGCATGGCATGAACGGCTGCAAACATCTCTTCATCACCATGATACGCATCTTCCGTAACGCCATAATTCGTCAGCGCCTTTGGCGTGGAGCCACCACTTTGATCCAATGCGGCAATAAAACCGTTTGATGTTTTAATTTTATTTAATTGATCCGTGCGTGACATGCGTTGCTCTCCATAAATGCAATAAAAAAGGCTATACACAGCATGTATAGCCAATCATCATTTTATGAGCAAGAGCGGAATTAAGCGATGTGGCGCTCTTCTGGTTCTGCTGTGCCAATACCAAGGTCAACACCAGCAACAATAGCAGTAGATCCAGTATTTACAGCTTTGAATGCCTCAACGCGAGAGCCTTGAAGGCCAGCAGCATCAGGTCCCATCAAAATCTGAACGCCTGGGTCTAGGGCGCGGCCATGCAAAGTTCCAGCATAAAGCTGTTCCCATTGTCTCTTACGTGCTAGCTCTAAATCAGCCATCGGTTAAAATACCATCCTCAATCAATTTGTTTACAACGCGATTTTTAGTTGAAGGTGAACCATCATAAAGATCTTGGATCACTTCTGACTTTTCCGCGCCATCCTTATTATAGATTGTAGCAACAATCTTCGCTTCACGCAAAGTTGGCTTTTCCTGTTTTAATAACTCGGACGCCCCTTTGAGGAAAGCTTTTAAATTTTCATGACGCCCATC
>JBGCEF010000077.1:0-18059 GCA_045106175.1 Bdellovibrionales bacterium | reverse complement strand
AGCGTGCGTGCATTTACATCAAAATCAGGTTTCTCACGAAGGGTACGTGCCAAAAATGACGCACGAATACCTTCAGTAGAATGTAAATGCGTACCGTCTGTTTCAACAATCAAAAATTTTTTCGCGCCACTCGAAAAACCTGAAAAACGCCACTCTCTAATATCGCTTACACTCACATCAGGTATAATCGGTGCTATCGTTCTGGAGGCAATATCTTCGTGTGAATAATCTTGCGTTAACTGCACCTCTTTTGCGTAGGAATATTTGGGATCAACAACCAAAACTGTTGCACGGGAATCACCAGTATGGGCAACCGTCAAAAGTGTCCCATTAATGTGCGCTAAAGTTGCTGTCGTTGTGTAAATCGTATTTGAATCATGGTCTCGCCCTCTCAAATCGGTTTGAACATCATCAAAAAGATGTCTCCATCGAATAGGGTACTGGGGGACTCCTCGCCCAATCAAAACACGATCATTTTGTTCTCTATACCTAGTATTTGTATAGTGAACATAAGAAAGCGCATCTAAATTTACGACAACTCTCGCAGATAGCCCTCGTATTTTAAAACGCTCCAATTGCGCATTAATTTGACGTGCTATGGTTTGCTCTTGCGGCAAAGATACGCTCTTTAATGTGTTCAACATAGAACTACAAAGCATATGAGTTTAAATTATGTCAATATGTATTAGATATAGGAAATGAAAAAGACGAAATCGCGTTAAGCTTAAATATCAACAACAGGCGCAATTTCAGGCGCCACACTGATCACAGCGTCGCTTGCAGGCGCATCATGCATGGTAACTTGGTCGCCCTCAACCGCAGCAACACCCTTAGATGTGTCATGCACACCCGCATCGGTTGCAACATTTGCTAAACCACCATTTTGAAATGTAAATATTCTAGGCATTTGGAACCTTGTTCTATTAATAACCCTTCCAAATTACTAGAAATTTACTAACAGTCGGTTAACAAAATAAATTTTCATAAAATAACTTTTTATTAATGCCTTCCTCTTAAAATTTAACGGTGGGCTGCTCTTACATGGGCGTAAGCAAGAATAAAAAAACAATAGAGGGTAACAAAATGGCTTCGAATGCTGATCAGGGCAGTAATGTCCCATCTCCGGATCATTCACAAACAAATCCAGCGGATAATACAACATCTGATGTTGTCGCCTCTGTAAATGGTGCCCTTGATACTGATGAAACCCTTTCCCCTCTTGAACACCAAATCCAAGATTTAACAACCCGCATTGCATCATTAGAAGAACAAATGCTGCACGAAGGATGCAACATCGCAGACGCTGAATTCCAAATTAGCGCATTACAACAAGAATTAATGGCACAACTCAATGCCATAGAACCAAGTATGAGCGGAACTATTGCAGACCCTGACGAAACCCCAGAAGACGTAATAGTAAAATCACTAGATCAAGAAAATTTAAACCAAGACGGCATCGATATTGTATCTAATAGCGCAATAAACGAAAGCATCATTGATGAGGCAATATACGCAAATAAAACATTAAACGCATCAGACGACGATGGCGATACCAACACTGATACAGACTTACAATCACCTACAAATACATTAAACGCCGAAAATCTTGCAAATATAGAACCCGCAGCAGGCGAACAGTCTGAACCGACATCAGCGGACAGCTCTGGATTTGGTTTCCAAAGCAATTTTTCCTCCGGCCCAATCGATGCACTCGAAGATATCGGCCCCGTCGACCCAACGCAGCTTGAATATAACATTAATCTACGAAACGATGATGTCCGTCCTTTTGAGAGCGAAGGGCAAGAAGAGCCACAACGCCCATCCCAAGAACCCGATGACACACCAGTCATGATTGCACCTGATGCAACAAATCTGGATGAAAGCGGCCTGTCATTAATACAAAACGGTATTCTCGATATTGATTACGGCGATGATGGAAAAGGATCACTAACATCTAATGGCACCTTCGAAGCAACCGGATCACTCGCTAATAATATTCTATCTAGCAACGGCCAAACTATTACTGTCGAAAGCACAGATAACGGATATATCGCAAAAGCAGGCGATGAAACTGTCTTCACATTAACACTTAATGCAACAAACGGAACATATGAATACAATCAACTGGCACCGCTTGATCATAACGATTCAAATGATCCTAACGATATCATCACCCTCAATTTTGGCGTAAGTGCAAGTGACACAGATGGAGATACCGCAGAAAGCACCATCACAATTAATATTGCAGACGACGCACCACTAGCAAATGACGATCTTAATACATTTGACGTCAGTAACACTGCAACAGGCAATGTCATAACCGGTATAAATGGCGGCAACGACGCCGCAGATGAGCGCAGCAATGATGCAACAAACACAATATCAAAAATCACATTCGGATCTGAAACTATTGATGTTCCAACAACGCGAACCACTCAAATTGACGGAGAGTTCGGCACATTAGAAATCGCATCAGATGGCTCATACACATATGAATTATTTGACGGCATTGCGACGGGACAAAAAACATACAGTTTCACTAAAAATAACCCACCAGGAAGCGACAACGCCGGAGACATCAAAAATGTCAGCACAAATTATAACGAAACTACAAACGAATTCTCATTTTCTGTAAGCATCGAAGACAACGCAGAAGGCTTCACACTTGCCATCAATAATGGCCCCAATCCAAAGGGGCATGGCGGTGAAATGGCTCTCTTTTATTTTGACGCAAGCGGCGCAGAACCCATCGTGTCTGTCTACGCCTATAACGGGCTAAACACGCAAACAAGCTGGAAAGATGGTGGCAAAGAAGACGGAACTCAACCAGCCGATAAAATTTTAACGTCACTCACGAATGACAACGCCTTTTCAAACATCAGCGTAACAACAGACACCGACGGCAATAAAATCATGCAATTCACAATGGATGCGACCAACATTATTGATCACCAGCCAACATATGGCCCCGACGGTGAGTGGAGCGGTGTTGGCTTTGACAGCTCAGTCGGAATTTGGCTACACCCATCCGCTGGCTTGGAAACATCCTATGACGAAAACGGTTACCTGACGCGTTGGGACTTACAATCACAAAGCTGGTATGACAGCGCAAATCAACCAACAGAAACAACCATCACAGAAAACGATGATATCAGTGACGCATTTATTTACACATTGGTTGACGGTGATGGTGATACAAGCACAGCCATATTAACACTTGAAGGATTACAACCAAAATTGGTTGTGGGCGAAAACACCGACGATACAGACGGTTCAAACACACCGCACCATATCGGCAACGGCGAAGAGGTTATCACAGGCGGACAGGCTAATGATATTCTCATTGGTGATGTTGGTGGAGCAACTCTTGAACAACAATCTCAAGATTATAACGTCCTTTTTATTGTCGATGTCAGCGGATCAATGAGACAAAACGATGGCGAAGGCAAAAAAATTGATCTACTTGTCGACGCAATCAATAACCTTGTACAAGATTTCAACGATTACGATAACGGTGATATCGTCGTTCACTTCGCACCCTTCAGCAGAAATGCAGAAGCCGGAGCATCCTTTGATGTGTCATCAACCGATGGCTTTAACAATGCTATGGATTATCTCAGTAATCTAAGGGCAAACGGCTGGACAAATTATGAGGCGGGCCTTCAAAGCGGTATTGAATTATTACAAAGCGATGCAGCCCTTCAAAACGCTGAAACCATTACATATTTCATTTCTGACGGGGAACCTAATCATTACGTAAACACCAGTGGAAACGCACAAAGCGGAAGCGCCGACCGCACAATCGACGAAATTTCCGGCAGTGACGGTTCAAATGAAATCGCAATCCTCAATCAATTAAGTAGCGAAGTCATTGGCGTTGGCATCGATATTGGCGACACAATAACAAGGCTCGATGCAATCGATAGCGACGGCCAAGCCATCAACATCGAAAACCCTAGTGATTTATCAGCAGCACTCGCGCAAACAAACCCACTCCTAAAATTAGCCACCGTTGGTGACGACGTAATAGAAGGCGGTGAAGGCGACGACATCATCATCGGTGATAGCATCAACACAGACGCCCTTGCATCTGCGACAATTCTTAACACAGCAGATGGTGAAGGATGGAATAATATTGATGCTCTTGAAAATGGTGAAAGCCCACTACAGGCAAATTGGGGGCGCGCCAACACACAAGATTACATTCGTAACAACCTTGATGAGATAACATCCGAAACCTCAAACGCAACAGGCAGCGGACGCGGCGGTGGCGATGACATCTTAAAAGGCGGCGACGGCGACGACATGCTTTACGGCCAAGAAGGAAACGACACCCTTTATGGCGGCGCCGGAAACGACGTTTTATCCGGCGGTTCAGGAAAAGATACATTCATGCTCGATGCAATCGGCCAAGGCATTGACGTTATCCGTGATTTCGGATCAGAAGAAGGCGACGTCCTAGACTTCTCATCCATGATTCAAAACTATGATCCAAATCAACAAGCCATTGATAACTTTGTCTTCACACGCGAAGTCAATGGCGGAACCATTCTATCTGTGGATGTGAACGGCACTGGAGATGAATCAAAAGCTGTTGATTTGGTTGCGCTAGAAGGCATTACAAATATGGACGTCAACGCACTTATCGAAAGCGGCAATATCAGCGTTCTTTAAAACAAAATCTAAAAAAGTTTGATTAACCGTCTATGTCAGTTCCGCCAGGTCGGTCTTCATCTGGCTCTGCTAATAAATCTTGTTGACTTTCAATCCATGCAGCATTCATCTCTTCAACCGCTAAAGCAACACCTTCATCAAGATCACCATCATGCATCCTAGCGGATGCTAAAATAGAACTAGCGCCAACACCTATGACGGCTGGCTGAGCCGAGAATTCATAAATATTCTCAAGCTTAACGCCACCTGTGCAGCATAACTGTATATTATTCTCCGCCGCATAACGCATCATCGCGTCCCATTCAGGTTCAGAATTAACTGCCTCTATGCGAATATGCTTCTGACCCTCTTCAAAAAACTGCAAAGCTTCAGTAGCAGTTTTAGCCGTCACTGAATTTTCCGGAGCACCCGTATCATCAGACGCATAAAGATTAACACCCATATTTTTCAAACGTGCCAAAGGCGCCATCACCCCTGCATCCGCTTTACTCTGATCCGCAGTACCACGCGCAGGGAAAAGTTTTAAAACACTCAAACCTAGTGTTTCATGTGCATACTTCATCTCGTCTAATGTTTGAACAGCCGGCAGATAAGGAATACCAAGCGTATTCGCCCTTTCAATAACGCGTCGACTTAAACCACCAGAAATAAGACCATCAAAACCAGCATTAACCGCAAGATCAACATCGTCTGGGCATAAAATACTCCCCGCAAACACATTGACCTTACCTTTAAATTCAGGGTCCTCAGTGATACGAAGAACTTCTTCATTACCCGCACCAATGGCGTCATGATCGCGATATAAAATTTCAATACTGGGAACTGTACCAGCCGGTGCAGCCTCAATAGATCCTCGCGCCATCGGCGCGAACGTCTCCGGCTCATTAATTTTAGCGAGCGGAATAATCGGCGATTGCAACAACATCCGACGAAGCTGTGGCTCTGTTGACGGGGCAAGCGGCTTATCAATCGCTCTTCTCAAATTTGATGGTTTATCACTCATTTTAAAAACTCCTACTCAGTTATTATGCGGGTTCAGGAATACGCGCAATATCAATGGCTAACTTTTGAACTTGCTTATAAGCAGCATCTTCAAAAGGTCTAACTTTCTCTTTTTCTGCTATTAACGCATCCAACTTTGCTTCATCTTCATCCATGGCTTTTTTGAAAGCAGCAAGTTCTTCTAAATCTTCACTCTGGTGAAGCAATCCTTGAGTAATAACGCCTGCGCCAGCATTACTCGCACTAAAATTCTTACGAAGCACATTAAACATACCGCGCCCAACACCATATTGCCCTCTGATTAAGTTTGGCTTATAACGCTCACGTCCAAGAAACTCTTCAGTAGTTACATTGGTAACATCGGCTGACCCATCATGAAGGTTTAATCGAATGGTATCCCCATCACGTAAACGTTCAATACCTGCGTTCGGACCATCTTCATCTTCTTTACTGAGATGGATCATGGCCGGCGTTCCACCCGTAGCACCGGAAAAACGTCCGTTCGTAACAATCAAACAATTTATGCCCATTCTAGCGGCTGCATTTAACGTCTCATTCGTTTTATGCGTCTCTGGCATACCATTATCGCTTGGGCTCTGACCTGCAATAACAACAGCGCAGGATTCCGTAATTTTACCATCTTCCCAAGCCGCCTTAAATTCGTCTTGAGAGTAAAATATTCTAACGGGATATTCGACATCCCAAAATTCATTCGGAACCGCAGACGGTTTTGCAATCCCCTGACCAAGCTTATCACTATTCATCGTGATTAAACCACCAGAAGGCGCGACAGGGTCACGCGTCGTACGAATGACATCATTCTCTCCAAACTCTAAACCAAGTTTGATCACCTTGGCTGGCTTTTTAGGTCCTTCCACAAAAACAATCTCATCTTCACCTCTTAGTTCAGGCTTCTGAAGCATTTTATCCATGCCATATCCGGCAACTGTATTGACATCCTTATGAAGGAAACCACCTTCCAGAAGATTTCTTAAAACCAGAGGGGTGCCCCCTGCCTCATGAAAGACATTTACATCGGCCTTACCATTTGGATAAATCTCCGTGATCAATGGAACTGCGCTAGAGAGTTTATCAATATCCTCCCACGTAACCTTAAGACCAGCCGCGGCCGCCATAGCCGGAAGGTGAAGCGTTTCATTAGTAGAACCGCCAGTCGCAACCAAAGTAACGATGCCGTTCACAAAGTTTTTAGCTGTTAAAATATCAGCAGCCGCAGGAATTTCACCTTTAACAAGTTTCTGCGTTCCATGCTTAATAAGAGCCTTTCTCATTGGCACTTCTTGAGTAGGAATAAATGAAGTTCCCGGTAATTGCATACCAAATCCTTCAAGCAACATCTGATTTGTGTTGGCTGTACCATAAAATGTACAGGTACCAGCACCATGATAAGAACATTTTTCATTCTTATCCGCTAACTCTTTCAAAAAAGCTTCAAAAAAGAACGGGTCATCGCTGTGCTTGTATGTTTGTCCATCATACTCAAATTCTTTTTTGGCTCTCGCAACACTGATGAATTGACGGATCTTATTTTTGTCTGCATTTGACTGTCCTGTCCCCATAGGACCAGCCCCCATATACAAGGTTGGCAAATGCCCAAAATCAGCAGTCGTCTGTAACAAGCCAGGAACAACTTTATCGCATATTGCAAGATTAATGGCCGAGTCAAATACATCGTGGCTTAAGCCAACAGCAGCGCCTAAAGCAATCACATCGCGAGATAACAAAGATAAATCCATTGCAGGCTGTCCCTGCGTAACACCGTCACACATTGCCGGAACGCCCGCAGCCACCTGCGCCGATGCATCTAATTTTCTAGCGGCCTCTTTTATTAAATGTGGATAGCGTTCATAGGGTCTGTGTGCAGATAACACATCATTATACGCTGTCACAATCCCAATATTCTTGCTACCTAAACCACCATCTTCTTGTAAACCTGCGTCTGCATGAGCACGACCACTGGGTAATTGCCCAGCCGCAGCATTCATCACTAAAGAAAGCTTTTTTTGCGCTATGCGTACTTGCTGTTCATAAAGCGGGCGACTAGTAGCGCTTCGCTCCATAATTGCATTCGTAACTTCTTCAACAACAGCATTAATAGCAACCATAACGCGGCCTTTCTTTACTCAAGTTTTTTGAATTATTTCGGACATTATAGAAATAAAGATATTCTGTCAAAGCGAACGCATGCTGCATCGCACAAAACAATAAAAATCAGAAATATCTGCCTGCACCGATACCCCCATTCTAGGCAAAAACTACAATGTATACCTTGCATCCACATCCACGTCAGGCGCACGAGTGCGATTATCATTCACAGGAATAAGATCATGAAAAGGTGAATACGCAGGTTGCTGAACAGAGCTATAGAAACTTAGATCTGATAATAATGGCTCAGAACAAACACGCTTTGCCGGATCTTTTGAAAAAAGACTAAACCGCTTTTTTCTGTGTTTCTCCCAAATAATACCATTTAAAATACTAAGATAACGCCGCTCTCTAAGATCGGTAATACGAAGCGTCCTAAACATACTGTCCAATCCCCGCTCATCTAAACCACGCGTCTTATCAGAACCGTACCGCCTTAATGCAACCGCGCCTTCTCGTCTCAAAAAGGGTGTCTCACCATATGATAACAAGACAGCCGCATAATCATTATTTCTAACCATCTGTACTCCAAGCGTATTAAGACCTTTACCAATTTGCCTTGCTTTAAACATAAGGGCATCAAACAAGTTGGTCGTTTCATAAACGCTTTCAATATCCTTATCTGTGGTCTGTACCATGGATCTTTGGGCGGCATTTATATCTTTCATAAGTGCAAACGCCTCATCAGAAAAACCCATAACGCGCTGCGCTAAACTAAACGCATTAGCATCAGGAAACCCAATCTCAAGATACATAGGCATCATATCGGACCACTTACTCATCGTGGGGTGTTGTACCAAAGCATCCAAATCCAATCCCTCAGGGCATAAATACGCCATAAATGCTCGTAACATATTACCCTCATCTTGCGCCGCTTCAACTGCCTCTGAAGGGGCTTCATAAATATCACCCAAAAATTCAACAAAAAGTGCCTCTGTATCATCCAATGATAAAGCCGCAATCATCGCCTGCGTTTCTTCTTTAGACATCGTAAGCCGTTTATTATGCACCAGCTTTTGTATATCAATGCTGCGCCCTAAATACTCTTCGACGCTATACTTAAATTGACCATAGCTAATACCCTGCTGCATCAATTTCAACTCAACATATCGCGGAAGCGTAGGGCTTGATAAAAGCTCTTCTTTTTCAACCGGGCGCTGATTCCACTTATTCAAAAATTGTTCAAACGTAATCATTTGCGTATTTAAACCCAACAGATGAAAACGCTCATCGTAATCCATATCTAAAACATCTGCAGCAATCTCTAACAGCAAAGGATCTGTTCTGGTTGTTCTACCCTCTGTCAAAATATCCTGAACCAAAATCTCTTTGCCTTTAAAGGCTTCATGCTTACAACATGCTTCGACAAGTTGACCAATAGAAGAACCCTGCTGAATAGCTTTGGCGCGGATACAATCTGTAAAGCTATCTGTTGCCAAAATATGCCCCTTCGTAATCATAGGATCAGGAACTTTGACAGAACGGTGCGCCAGTTTTCTATTCGCATTTAACTGCAAAAAATGTAGACGCTCATGTGCAGATAAATCCAAAACCTCCGACATGCTATGAATAAGTTCATCCGCAAGCCTATATGGTAATTTTCCTGTCGTGATTTTATAAATAAAATCTTTATGCGGATAGCATTGCTGCTCCAACGCATCTCTAGAAATATTTTTTCTTAAGATAGCAAGCTCAAGAAAATCACCCATTGTTGTTACACCCAATAAATGCGCTTCTTTTATTGGTGTACCGGGTGGCACAATCTGCTGAGCACTGCTTCCTTTTGCGAACACATGTCGCGCACTCGGACGCGCATCATTAAGCTTTACAATTTTTGCTCTCAATTTCCCGCTCAACATCAACTCATTTGCCATTGCATCAATAAGCGATGTTTCAAGTTTAAAAGACGGACTATTATTTTTAATTAATTCAGAGAGCTTACGATGTTTCCAACCCAGTTTTTCAGCAAATTTAACAGCATCTTTGCCCATCTGCTGAATGCGCTGATCCAAAAAATCAGGAAGATTATCAATCTCTAAAAGCGCTTCATCCGTAATAGAAACATCAGGCCAATTTCGACAATCCGGCACATGCAAAAAAAGCAACGCATCACATCGCTCTCTTTCCTCAGGCGTCATGTTAAACCCATCTTTAAAAGCCGTAATATATTGCTCAACAGGCTTTTTCTTTGTTCTGCCAAATATAAACTCGTTATATTTTTTAGCTGTCATAGAAACAGCACGAGCACCGGCAGCCTGACTTTCATAGCCCCTGGCAACACGAATGTGTTCAATAAACTCTGCAAAAACCTGCGAAGGATTTGGAGTTTGATCAGTATCAACACCGTCTAGTTTTAACATAATAAATCACTTATAGATATTATGTTAAAAAATCAAGCCTGAAATCGTTTCAAACATCTTCCAAATTATTTAGCCCTGAAAGTAAGAATTCTTTCCAGGGCTAAATAACAAAAACACTAAAACCTGTAAGAAATACCTGCACCAACAATAACAGGATCTAAATCTACATCATCCGCCGATAAAGGTGTTCCACTTAAATCAACATCAACATCCACTTCAAGGTCAATATATTTAACATCAAAGTTAAATCCCCAGTGATCATCAAACCAGTAATCGAAACCCGCTTGAACGGCAAAGCCAAGACCACCATCAACATCTAAGTTATCAAAACCTGCCCCATCATCTTCGCCATAAAAAAGACTATAGTTCAGCCCAGCACCCACATAAGGGCTAAATTTATTATTCGGCGTAAAATGGTATTGCAAAGTCAATGTCGGCGGTAAAATCCAAGCATCACCCAGATCATTAGACCCTGCTGAAACTTTATGCTGCGAAGTCGCCGCAATCAACTCAGCCGCAATATTTTCAGTAAAAAAATAAGTCCCGTCAATTTCAATCGTTGGGTCATGATCAACATCCGTTTTAAGTGCTGTGCCGTTAACATTACCGTCACCATCAGCAAAAACACCAATCCCACGCACACGCACTTGAAAACGCTCTTTCGACCAAGTATCACCAAGATCTTTTGCCTCCACAGGCATCCCAGTAAAACAAAGGGCACTCGTACCCGCTGCTAAAATCAATTTAGATAATATATTCATATCCTCATCCTTTCTATAAATCTGAAAGAAGTATGAAGACTTAAAGGCTTATTTAAATTGACTAAAATCAAATATCGTTAGGGTTTTTATGATTTTTTTCATCATCATCAAGTAAAACACGCTGCGCCGCACCATCCATATCCTCATACTGACCCGATTTCAATGTCCATATAAAAGCCACAAGGCCAATAAGACCAAGCAAAAGAGCAATAGGAATAAGATAGATAAGAACACTCATGCCGATAACTTTAACCGAAAAGAATTAGCGATAACAATTAAAGATGAACCTGACATCGCAAGCGCAGCAATAAATGGCGTCACAAACCCCGCAACCGCCAAAGGAATAGCAATAAGATTATAAATAACAGCCAATATAAAATTTTGTTTCACAAGCATCTGCGCTTTACATGCGGTTTTATAAGCAACATAAACAACCGCAATCCCAAACAGCACAGCTATAGAATCAGATAACGGAGCATCCTGCGCCCACATGAAATAAAGAATTAAGCTAGCAGCCAGTTTAACCCACACTGGGCGTTGATAGATGTGTGGTTGAAAATAAGCTAAAACCAAAATAGCGACACTCAAAAGCCCAAGCATTGACCAATCAAAAAGCGTTAGCGTAACAACAAAACTGAGCCAAGCGATTGTAACAACACCGCCAACTATCGCTGCAAAATTCAGACTATGAAACGGCATTCTGTCTTCTTTTTCTACACGATCTTCTGCAATACGTTTTCCTGTAACGGTCAAAACAACCGCAGAAATGGCAATCGCAAAAATAACTAACACAATCGCATCAGACGCAGAGAACACCAAAAGGAACCAAAACGCTGACCAAGAAAATACGCCAATCACTGCAGCAATAGCCAGTATCCACCAACCTTTTCGAACCAGAACTGCAAACATCCCTGTAAACAGCAAGAATAAGTAGCTAAACATAGCAAGAGCATTTGGCTCATCAGACCCAATCAGAGCTGGGGTTAAAAGCCCGCCCAACAAGCCAAATATCGCAATAGGCTGCCCATGCCGTAAAGACAAAATAACCGCAAACGCAGTAACAGCGGCCATAGCACCAAAACCAAAAATTGCCGGCAAAAGGCTATATAAATTAAGGGCGGCATAAATGCTCACATATAAAGCAACTAAACCAGCACCAACCAAACCTTGTGAAATACGCTCAGAATTCGCAATATGAGGCCGCTTCGTAACCCACTGACCGATAACAACAAGAGATATACCAAATAATCCGCCAAGCGAAACCCGAACAATCGGTTTCATCCAACCCAATTCCATTGAATATTTAACCAAAAAGAATGCTGCAAAAATCAATGAGATAGCACCAATCCATACAGGAAGCTTAGTTGCAATATTCTGCTCAAAACTTTCTTGAGCTGTCTTCACCCAATCTTTATCAGAACTGAGCGGCACTGAACTTTTTGGCTTTTCTTCAGGCTCTTTAATCGCATCATTATCGTTATAATCTTTGCTGTAATTGTCATTATTAACTTCTTTTTGAGCAGGCACCTCTTTTTGAACAGGGGCATCTCTCATCACAGCAGATTCAGTTTTAACATCTTGCTTAACCGACTGTGATCCATACAGCTGATCTTCTAAGTATTTTACTGTCGTCTTCAAACGCTCGATTTCACTGCGTACAGAACCAAAACGGGAATGATTAATCCACGGCATGAAAAGAGTAACTAAAACAAATAAACCAAGAAGAAGGGCGAGTAATTCCATAAACAATATCATTCATACAAATTTAAAAATAAACCTGCTGAATGCTATCACAAAATCCACTGCAATCTAAGCCTCAGAAAATTATGCACCGCAAAGTCTCACGACGATCTCTGCAAAAAATAATTTAAGCACTATGCATCTATCGTAAAAAACTAACTAGAATTTGTGCGCAGGCACGCTGTAAATACGTTTTTCACCCAAAAGATGCGCCATATAGTTTTGCGCAAACAAAGAAGAAATCACTTCATCTTGAATATTTAAACCACCTGTCAAAGTACCAAAAGCTGGTAAAATCATGCGATAATTATCGTGAATAAAACAAGGCCTAGAAACCCTACTACCACGTAAATTCAACTCCGCTTTGGGGTGATAATGACCACTAATTTCTGATACCGCACCATGCACCGCTTCATGGCGAAACATTAAACCAGCAATTTCAATCTCATCCACGGCACGTGTGTTATCTGGAACAAAATCACCGTCATGATTACCAATAACCCATATAACCTCATAACTCTTACAAAGTTTTTCAAATAGATTTCGAGAATTTTGATCCAAACGTGAAAAGCCACCTTCATCATGAAAGCTATCACCCAATAAAATAAGACGCGAGCATCCTGAAAACAACAAAGAATGCTCTAACTTTTTTAAAGTCTCAAAGCTATCATGGGGCGGCAACATTTGACCAAACCGCGCAAAATAAGACGCCTTTTCTAAATGTAAATCAGCAACAATAGCAATCTTCTGAGAAGGCCAAATTAATATGCCCGAAGGATCTAGAATAAAGGTCTGACCGTGGAATGTAATATCCTTCATTCTAAACCGGCCTCTTCCAATAATTCCGCTTCAAATTCTTGCAAATAAAATTCTCCAACATCCTTTTTATTAATTGTCTCTTTGCTGATTTCAAGGATAAGTGGAACAGCTAAAGGGGAAACTGCCTCAAGCTGTTCGTGAATGATTTTACCTTCAACACGCGCCAACATATCACCCAAACGTTTCAAATCGATCAAACCGCCCAACGCATCATCTTGCGCCGCCTGTAACAAGATATGATCCGGCTCATACTTACGCAAAACATCATAGATTAGATCCGAACTAAAGGTCACTTGTCGGCCTGTCTTTTGTTGTCCAGGATAACGGCGTTCAATCAAACCGGAAATGACAGCGACATCACGGAAATTTTTCTTGAGTAGCGGTGT
Source organism: Bdellovibrionales bacterium (assembly GCA_045106175.1). Classification (GTDB taxonomy): domain Bacteria; phylum Pseudomonadota; class Alphaproteobacteria; order Micavibrionales; family Micavibrionaceae; genus TMED27. The sequence goes on along the minus strand of JBGCEF010000077.1, from coordinate 4,151 downwards.
CTCCATCAACCATTCATGTAAATCATCCGTCATCAAATCTTGATCAAATAAATGATCAACCCGATCAATCGGATTCATGCTCCACAATGCCATAGCATAATCTGTCGCAACAAAACCAAGCGGCTTATAACCAAAACGTTGCATACGCTTTGAAAGTAAAAAACCTAATGTCTGATGCGCATTACGCCCTTCAAACGTATATGCAACCATGAAATGACGTTTATTCTTCTTAGAACCACGTTCAAATGTTTCAACCAACAATCCATCCTCTGGTGGCATTGTTGATTTCATATCATGTAATTGCAACCATTCTCGCACTTGTTCTGGGTAATTCTTCCATTGTTTCGGACGATTCAACATGCAACGAACCTGAAGTGAAAGTTGCGTAGAAAGCGGCATACGCCCACCGGCATAGGACGGGATTTTCGGTTGTTTACCTTTGGTTTTGGAAACCTGAACACCCTGATCGCTCAACCCCTCAAAACATAAAACCTGTCCACCAAAGATAAAAGTATCACCCGGCGACAGCCCTTGAATAAACCACTCCTCAATCTTACCCAGCGTACGCATCTTTAGCTTAACTTTCAGCATATGCGCTTCAACAATCGTACCAATATTCATGCGATATTGTTGCACAAAACGTTTATTCGCAATTTGCAATGTTCCATCATCATTTTCAACCAGACGCGCATAACGTTCATATGTTTTCAACGCATATCCACCATTACGAACGAATGCTAAAACACGCATAAAATCATCGTAACTCACATCCTTATATGGCCAAGCCGTAATAATTTCCTTATGCAACAATTCCGGATCGAAAGCCCCACTACAAGCAACACCAGTAATATGCTGCGCCAAGACATCCAACCCGCCAATCTGAGGCAGTGTTCCGTCCAAATCCCCTTGAGCAATCGCTTCTTTAGCCGCTAAACATTCTAAATATTCAAACCGATTTGATGGAACAAGCACCGCGTGAGAAGGCTCATCCAATCTATGGTTACTGCGTCCAATACGTTGCAGCAATCGTGAAACCCCTTTCGGAGCACCAACTTGCACAACTAAATCAACATTTGCCCAATCCAACCCTAAATCCAAGGACGCAGTCGCAACCACACAATCCAATTTACCTAAAGACATCTGGTCTTCAACTTTGCGGCGTAACTCTTTTTCCAAAGAACCATGATGAACAGCAATCCTCAAATTATCATCATTACACGCCCATAGATTTTGAAACATCAATTCGGCTTGTGCGCGCGTATTGACAAAAACCACACTCATCTTTGCTTTAACTATGCGCTTATAAACATCTGGGATAGCATAATGCGCCATATGCCCCGACCATGGCATACGTTCAGATCCCAAAAGAATTTCAATCTCTGGCTTTACATCATGCTGTACTTTTACGATTACACCCTTGCGCGCTCGGCAAAGATAATCTTTAGCATTTTTGGGATCACTAACTGTAGCAGACAGACCAATGCGCTGCGCTTTTGGTGCAAGTGACCCTAGCCGAGCAAGATTAAGCGACATCAAATCGCCACGCTTGGAATGCATCAATGCATGCAACTCATCAATAATAATATAACGAAGATTAGCAAAATATTGCGGCGCTTCTTCATAAGATAAAAGCAAAGCCAAGCTTTCCGGCGTGGTCATCAACATTTGTGGTGGCTTAGTCTTCTGCCGTTGACGCTTGCTAGCAGGCGTATCACCAGTGCGCGTCTCAACACTAATCTCCATTCCAGTCTCTTTAATGGGCTGCATCAAATTCCGATGCACATCAACGGCCAACGCTTTCAACGGCGAAATATAAAGCGTATGCAGTTGATGCTCTGGATATTCCTTTGCTGTAAGGTCAACAATACTAGGCAAAAATCCAGACAACGTCTTACCCGCCCCTGTCGGCGCAAACAAAAGCACATCCTTACCAGCCTGCGTCTTATCGAATGTCTCTAACTGATGGTCGTGATAAAACCAGCCTTTATCTGTAAGCCACCCCGTTAAAGGATGCGACTGGAGAAAGTCTGGCAAGTCTCTATATTTATCATCATGAGCAAGTGGATTAACCATGATTTATATATAGAGCCGATCAAAACATATATCGACCCCATGAAACCGGTTGAACATGCGATTATTACACATGGACATGCCGACCATGCCCGCGCCGGTCACAAACATGTCCTTGCAACCCCTCAAACCATTGAAATCATGAAACGCCGTTATGGTGAAAACTGCGCCGAGCATTTTCAAGCATTAAAGTATGGCGAAACACTGAATATCGATGATATCGCAATTACCCTCTACCCCGCAGGTCATATCTTGGGCAGCGCTCAAGTGCTTATGGAATTCAAAGGTGAACGCGTCGTTGCAACGGGCGATTACAAAACCTCCCCTGAAAGCACAGCGCAAGCCTTTGAGCTTGTGCCATGCCATACCTTCATCACCGAAGCGACATTCGGACTTCCAGTTTTCCAGCACCCAGATCAAGAAGACGAAATTGCCAAACTGATAAAATCAGTAAAAGAAAATCCCAACCGTTGTCACGCTATCGGCGCTTATGCCCTCGGAAAAACACAGCGCGTTATAAAACTTATCAGAGAAGCAGGATATGACGCCCCTATATACCTTCACGGCGCCAACACAAAACTCTGCGAATACTATGAAAGTGAAGGCATCGCACTAGGCGATCTCAGAAAAGCCCTGGATAAAGTCAAAGACGATTTTAAAGGCGCAATTATTATGGCACCACCCAGCGCACTCAAAGATCGATGGTCACGCCGACTTCCCGACCCAGTAATATGTTATGCATCCGGCTGGATGAGCGTTAAACAGCGCGCAAAACAAAGCCTCGTTGAGCTTCCCCTTGTGATCTCCGATCATGCCGATTGGAATGAATTAACCAAAACCATCCCAGCAACAGGCGCAGAAAACATCTGGGTTACACATGGTCGTGAAGATGCGCTTGTTCATTGGTGCAAACAACAAGGCCTAAATGCCGAACCGCTTTCAATTCAAGGGCGTGAAGAGGAGTCTGTCGAGTGAAAGATTTCACAATTCTCCTAGAAAAATTAGTTCTAACGCCTTCACGCAACCGCAAGCTAGAGGCTTTAGCAGATTATTTTGCCAACACACCCGATCCAGACCGTGGATACGCTTTAGCGGCAATTACACGTGATTTATCTTTAAAAAACCTCAAAGCAAGCGCTTTAAAAGAACTGACAAAAACCAAAGTAGACCCCCATCTTTTTGATCTGTCTTACGATTATGTAGGCGATATGGCGGAAACAATATCACTCATCTGGCCGACAAAGGATCAAGGAGATCTACCAAGCGTATCCGAACTGATAGACCTTATCGAAACGACACCGAAAACAAAGCTGCCAGATAAAATCGCAACATTGTTGGATTTTGCCACCCCCAATGAACGCTGGGCGATGATTAAACTAGTCACAGGCGGCCTGCGTATTGGTGTCTCCGCAAGGTTGGCCAAAACGGCATTGGCAAACTACAGTAATAAAGATATCGCAGAGATCGAAAAAATCTGGCACGGGCTTGAAATCCCCTACACCAATCTTTTTGCTTGGCTAGACGGCAATGCTGAAAAACCCAAAATCAATCACGCACAAACCTTCCATCCGATGATGCTCTCTCATCCAATCGATGAGAGTAAAGATTTTGAAAAACTAGCCCCTGAAGCTTTTCAGGCCGAATGGAAATGGGATGGAATTCGCGTTCAACTTGTCTTCGATGATAACAATCAAAAAATCTTTTCACGTACAGGCGACGATATATCAAAAGCATTCCCCGACATCGTCGAAAACCTGAATGGTGCCGCTGTTTTAGATGGGGAATTACTCGTCGGGGAAAATTTCGACCCTATGAATTTTAATTGTCTTCAACAGCGCCTTAATAGTAAGACCGTTATAAAAAAACATTTAAAAGAATACCCTGCTTTTGTCCGCGTCTATGACATGATGTTCGACGGTGATCAAGACATTCGAGATCTATCATTATTCAAAAGGCGCAAACGCCTTGAACATTGGTTTAAAAACAACCCACAAATTCGCCTTGATTACTCCGAGATCGTAAGATAGGGAGATTGGGAAGGCTTGGCAGCCAGACGGACACGAGGCGCGGGAGTCCGTGGG
>JBGCEF010000076.1:0-12609 GCA_045106175.1 Bdellovibrionales bacterium | reverse complement strand
AAGCATCGGATCATCGGCTAAAACCGTTCCTATGCCAACCGCAATCGCATCATAAGTTGATCGTAATAAATGAAGATATTCATGCGTATCATGACCGCTAATTTGCGTACGTTCACCTGGTGCACTAGCAATCATGCCATTTGATGAAACGGCCTGTTTTAAGCTAACAAAAGGACGTTTTTTTTGAAGACGTGTAAAAAAGCCAATATGAGAATCAATCGCCTCGCCTTCATACAAGCCAAAATCAACTTTAATCCCAGCTGCCTCTAATTTGGCGACACCTTTTTTATAAACGACCGGATTCGGATCATAACAAGCAATAACAACTCTAGAAGCCTCCGCTGCAATCAATTTGTCCGAGCACGATTCATCACGCCCGCGCTCCGCACAGGGCTCAAGCGTGACATAAACCGTAGCACCTTTTGCGCGTTCACCCGCCATTGCAAGCGCCGCTGCCTCCGCATGCGGACGACCACCATCAGCCGTTCTCCCATGCCCAACCGGCACACCATCATTTACAATCACACACCCAACGGATGGATTCGGCCAAACACGGCCCAAACCATCTTGTGCAATCGATAACGCCATCCGCATATAGGCTTCATCGACGCTAAATTCCATATGATATCTTTCTGAGTGATTATTGGCTCTTCGCCTGGATTTTTTTGATTGTCTCAACAAACGCGTTAAAATCAGACGGCTGCCTAAAGTCCTTGTAAACAGATGCGTAACGAATGTATCCGACGGTATCCATATGAACGAGCGCTTGCATCACTTCTTCACCGATCATACCGGATGGGATTTCAGATTCGCCTCTCGATTCTAACTTCCTCACGATTTTAGTCGCCGCTTTTTCAATCGCCTCCAGCTCGACGGGGCGCTTTTGAAGCGCAAGCTGCATAGATTTTATTACTTTATCACGATCAAATGGTTGTTTACGATTACCCGCTTTAACAACAGTCATTTCGCGTAATTGAACCCGCTCAAACGATGTAAAGCGTTGACCACAAGACGGGCATTCACGCCGGCGACGGATAGCTGTATTATCCTCCGTCGGACGTGAATCCTTTACCTGTGTTTCATCGTGACCGCAAAACGGGCATTTCATCGCTTTAATTCCCCTTCTGGGTTTCTATAGCGTCGGGTAGATTGGAAAACGCGCACAAAGTGCTTCAACTTTCACCTTCACCGCTTTTTCAACATCCGCATTTCCGTCAACACCATTGGCTTTCAAACCATCAAGCACCTCAAGAATATACTCACCAACAAGCGTCCATTCAGCCGTACCAAATCCGCGTGTCGTTGCCGCAGGCGTCCCAAGACGTACCCCCGATGTAACCATTGGCGGCTCTGGATCATAAGGAACAGCATTCTTATTACAGGTCATACCTGCACGTTCCAACGCTTCCTCAGTCTCATTTCCTTTCAATCCCTTCGGGCGAAGATCAAGAAGAACAATGTGACTATCCGTTCCGCCAGAAACAATATCCGCGCCACCGTCTTTCAAAGTTGATGCTAAAACACGTGCATTATCAACAATCGCCTTCGCATAATCTTTAAATTCTGGCTTTAATGCTTCTTTATAAGCCACTGCTTTACCAGCAATAACATGCATCAATGGACCGCCTTGAATTCCTGGGAAAATCGCAGAATTAATCTTTTTAAAGATATCCAAATCATTGGTCAAAATCATCCCACCACGTGGCCCACGAAGCGTCTTATGCGTCGTTGTCGTCGTAATATGTGCATGCGGTACAGGCGATTCATACGACCCACCCGCAATCAAACCCGCATAATGCGCCATATCTACCAAAAGATACGCACCAACCTCATCGGCAATTTTACGAAAACGTGCAAAATCAATCTGACGCGGATACGCGGACGCACCTGCAATAATCATTTGCGGCTTATGCTCACGCGCCAACGCTTCAACTTGCTCATAATCAAGAAGCTGATCGTCCTCACGAACACCATATTGGATCGCGTTAAACCACTTACCAGACTGATTAGGCGCTGCCCCATGCGTCAAATGACCACCGGATGCAAGGCTCATCCCCAAAATCGTATCACCCGGCTGCAACAATGCGGTAAACACGCCTTGGTTCGCCTGTGACCCTGAATTTGGCTGAACATTCGCATATTTCGCACCAAACAATTCTTTCGCACGATTACGCGCATGATTTTCAACAACATCCGCAAACTCACAACCACCGTAATAACGGCGACCGGGATAACCTTCCGCATATTTATTCGTCAAAACTGACCCTTGAGCATCAATCACAGCCTTTGATGTAATATTTTCTGACGCGATCAATTCAATCTGCGTTTGCTGACGATGAAGCTCATTATCAATCGCCTCTTTGATCTCTGGGTCCACCACATCAAGATCATTGGTGAAAAATCCTTCAACATCGTTCATTCCATCATCCTTTATTGCCGCATTGCTCATAATATTAAGTCCTTTTTCTAACTAAGCTTATTAACTCTATTTTGGTGACGACCACCCTCAAAATCTGTTTCCAAAAAAACACTAACAATATCCATTGCCGCTTCAACGCCCGTAATACGTGCACCTAGCGCTAAGACATTTGCGTCATTATGTTGGCGGGTCAAGCGTGCCATCGTTGTATCTGTACATAATCCACAGCGCACAGCCGTATGACGGTTCGCAGCAATCGAAATACCAATGCCAGTGCCGCAAATCAGGATTCCAGTTTCTGCATCTTCACCTGCAATAACCCCCGCAAGTTTTTGACCAAAATCAGGATAATCAACCGATTCACATCCATTTGTACCAAGGTCTAACCATTCATAAGATGCAAAACGAGACTTAATCTCTTCCTTAAGATCATACCCACCATGGTCACAAGCTATAGCTATCGTGCGTTTCATGGGTACTATATAGTGTGCCAAGACCCCTTAAATCAAGCCTTTTTTCTTTAAAACATATTCCAATCGCTTTAACGCATTCCGCGTTAACAAAGCTTCACTGGCCGTTGCTGCACCTTGAATTGAAATTTCAGTCAAACTCTCTACATCCATAGCAGAAACTTTGACAAACATTCCAACAGGGTGAAACTCAATTATAACTTCTCGTCCTTGCAATAACGTCTTGCTCATGTGAGAAATATAAGCCGAACAACAAATGTGGTAAAATATAAAAATGAAAAAAATAGATTTTAATTGGGAAGATCCTTTCAACCTTGATGATTTACTCAACGAAGATGAGATCATTATTCAAAAAACTGCGCGTGATTACGCCCAAGATAAATTACTTCCTCGCGTTATCGAAGCCTACCAAAGCGAAGATTTCGATCGTGAGATCATGAACGAAATGGGAGAACTGGGCCTGCTTGGCCCGATGATCGACGGATATGGTTGTGCAGGAACAAACTACACAGCAGCCGGGCTAATAGCCCGTGAATTAGAACGAGTCGATTCTGCATATCGCTCATGCTACTCCGTGCAATCCTCACTTGTGATGCTACCTATTTATATGTTCGGCACAGATACACAAAAAGAAAAATACCTTCCCAAACTTGCAACAGGCGAGCTTGTTGGCTGTTTCGGCCTCACCGAGCCCGATGGAGGATCTGATCCAAATGATATGCGGACAAAGGCTGTTTATAACGACGGGTCATACAAAATCAGTGGCGCAAAACAATGGATTTCAAACTCACCCATCGCCGATGTCTTTATCTTATGGGCACGCATTCATGGCGGTGATCATGATGGGAAAATCGGTGGCTTCATCCTCGAAAAAGGGATGAAAGGCCTCACTGCCCCTAAAATCCAAGGCAAACTCTCGTTACGCGCATCCCCAACCGGCGGAATTGCATGCGACGAAGTGGAAGTTGGCGAAGATCAAAGATTACCAGACGCATTTGGGATCAAAGCACCCTTTATGTGCCTCAATTCGGCCCGTTACGGCATTGCATGGGGTGTCATGGGCGCTGCCGAAGATTGTTGGCATCGCGCCCGCTCATACGTGATGGAGCGCAATATATTCGGCAAACCACTTGCTGCACAACAGCTGGTTCAAAAGAAACTCGCCGATATGCAAACTGAAATCACTTTAGGATTAACCGCATGTCACAGATTAGGACGATTACGCGACGCCGATAATGCCGCCCCCGAAGCTATTTCGCTTCTTAAACGTAATAACTGCGGCAAAGCCCTCGATATAGCTCGCCTAGCCCGCGATATGCATGGCGGCAATGGCATCGCTGACGAATATCATGTGATGCGTCATATGTGTAACCTAGAATCAGTCAACACCTACGAAGGCACCCATGATATCCACGCCTTAATTCTAGGCCGTGCAATCACAGGTGAACAGGCGTTCACTTAAAATTGACATAAAGTAAATCATTCGCTAGAAATCCATTATATTGGAGTGAGTAATGGATGTATCAGCATTAGATATGAACTGGAAAGAGCGTATGCCTGACTGGGCTATACCTCCTGCTGATTACTTCGCGCTCGCAAAAAAGTTCGTAGAAGCCGCAGAATACCAATACCGTAGAGAAGGCGTGTTTTTAGCGCATTCCGTAACAGGATTAAAACTATTCACAACTGACGGCAAACTCACCCCCGAAACGCTCACAGTACAAGAAGCAGAAACACGCATTATACGCTTCGATAATGACCGCTACCATAATCTAAAAGATCGTGAATCCGCTCTCAAAAAAATATTCGAAAACAAAGCAATAAGGTCAGCAAGAAAAACCAATATAAACAACCCTGACTTTATGGGGCCTGATATCTGGAGTTGGGATGAAAAAAAATGGGAAAAAGAAGCAGGTAAATTTTCAATAGAAAGCGCCCATGAACCAGGGCGCTTTATCTTTACAGATGATGGCTGGGAAGAGACAGCTAGAATGGTTTTAGCAGAATCCATACCAACAGATTTCGTAATGCCTTATGACTGGGGCCAACAAGAAGCACAACCATTCAAAGGGTCCGCAGGCGGAACTGTTTCTGGCTATAAACACGAATTTATGGACTTAAAAAAAGCAATAGAAGACATAACAGAAAAATTAGAAGCACTTGATACAAGCGCAACCAATTTTGACGGATTAAGAGATGCTATCATCGTCAAACATCTCTTCAGGCATGTACAAAGAATAAACGCATATGTAACAGCATTCGATATGTACCCACAAAAAGAAGGCTTTGCAGCAGCAAATTTTCATAGCGAAGCAGAGCATGAAAGAAAAAGGGATAACGAAGCCAGTATAGTAAGCCTGGCTTGGGCCGGAATTACTAGAACAAGAATATATGGCCTGCCCGGAAGAAGAGCCCTCGTTCCATCCGTAACTGAGATAGACACAATGATGGAAAAAAACCTTAGACAGCAGAGAGATGAAGGTCCCATATCAGGGGTAGGCTAAAGACTAAAATCCGCCATAGCCGCTTGTTTGATTCGCCCAAAAACGTTCAAGCTTTTTCAACGTATCATTCAACCCTGACAGATTTTCATTAGATACATCGGTGCTGGCAATCTGATCTTCATGACGCGCAAACATATCCGTTAGCATAGTATTGAGATCAATACCTTTTTCCGACAATTTAACACGAATAGAACGTTTGTCATGAACCGAACGCTCTTGAATAAGATAGCCATTCTCAACCATCTTCTTCACATTATAAGAAACGTTAGATCCAAGATAATAACCACGAATAGTCAACTCACCAACGGTAAGCTCATCAATACCAATATTGTGCAAAATCATGCTTTGCACGTTGTTGATATCCTGAATCCCCTTTTTATCGAGTTCAACTTTTAACACATCCAAGAAATGGCGGTGTAGACGCTCGATCAACTGAATGGCTTCGTAATAAGGTGTAGGTGTCACGTGTTTAGCTCCAATTCATTTAAATACTATAGTGAAGGCATGACCAGACAAGGTCAATAATGAAATAATTCAAACCCCATAATAACAGATTAAAACTTAACTAAAAGTTACTATAATTTTGGCGTAAATCTTTAAAACTAAGAAAATATCTGAATATCCGACAAAGGAACGCTATCACCACCGAAATAACGTTCAATAATAGTATCATCAACATCCTCTAGCGTCGCTGGGTCCCACGCCGCATGACCGTCTCTATCAATCAATGTGGCACGAATACCTTCATAAAGATCGATATAGCGTATAAAATATTGCGTAATTTCATAATCGCGTGCAATCACCTCATCGAATGGCTTACCCTGCATTTCATCCAAATAACGCGCCGTAACGCATACACTCGTTGGTGATACAGACAAAATTTGATGAAGTGCATCTTTCGCCCAATGGCTGTCCACCTCACGCAATCGCTTACAAATACCAAGGGCATCCATATCTGAAAAAATCACGCCAAGCTGATCATAACATTGATCGAACACATGCGCGGCTGGCTCTTCCATAGAATGCTCTTTAACAACTGCGTCATAATCACCTTTACGCAAAACATCGATAAATGCATCTAACGAATCACGTTCTAAATAAACATCCGCTAACCCGGCCGCTAAAACATCTCCAGCCTTTATCCTCATTCCTGTTAACGCAAGCAAACGACCAAAATAAGAAGGGGATTTTAATAAATGATAAACACTACCCACATCCGGATAAAAACCAATCCCGACCTCTGGCATTGCAAATAAAGTATGATCAGTAACAATACGATGCCTGCAGTGCCCCGCAATGCCGTAACCACCTCCCATAACAATGCCATCCATAATCGCAATAGTTTTCTTTGGGTATTCAAAAATCTGCTTATTCAGCAGATATTCCTCTGCAAAATAAACACTTGCAACACGTGCATCAATTTTGCCCCGTCTGTAATCCATACCTGAATTGTAAAAACTTTTTACATCTCCGCCTGCACAAAATGCTTTGCCCCCTGCTCCCAAAAACAAAACAGCTGTAATAGTATCATCGCCCTCCCATTGTTTAAGAGTCACTGCGATTTGCCTAATCATCTCAAGTGATAGTGCATTTAAGGAATCTGGTCGATTAAGCGTTATAACGCCAAGCCCACCACGTTGTTCAGCTAACACATGCTCTAAAGGGCTAAAACTATCTTGATTCATAGGAAATAAGCATCTATATGAAAAAGTTAAAGAAAATGCGATTTTAACCGCGCATGAAAAAGAGTATAGCATGTCTCCAAAAGATTCCAACACAGAGGCTACGAACATGCCAACAAATATGACAGACACTCAAAATAACTATGGCGCACATTTTCCTAATGTGAGAATGCGTCGTTTGAGGCATGCACAATGGATGCGCGATATGGTCACAGAAACGCGCCTTACACCATCCGATTTAATTCTACCTATCTTTGTTATCGAGGGACAAAACACAAAAGAAGCCATCACATCAATGCCGGATGTCTTAAGACAATCAATCGACATAGCAATCGAAACTGCAAAAACTGCAAGAGATGCAGGCATACCTGCAATCGCATTATTTCCAGCAATCGAAAAAAACAAAAAAGACAATAACGGAAGCGAAGCATCCAACCCTGACAATCTTATATGTCGAACAATTCAAGCAATAAAAAAAGACGTACCAGAAATTGGCATTATCACGGATGTCGCACTTGACCCTTACACGAACCACGGACATGACGGTATACTGGATCAAAACGGACATGTTTTAAACGATGAAACACTCGAAATCTTATGCCAGCAGGCCCTAGTGCAAGCGCAATCAGGTGCTGATATTATTGCACCCTCCGATATGATGGATGGACGCGTTGGCGCAATAAGAACCCATCTTGACGCATCTCAATTCATCCAAACCGCAATTATGGCCTACGCCGCTAAATACGCCTCTGCGTTTTATGGCCCTTTCAGAGACGCTGTCAAATCAGGCGATTCATTGAAAGGTGATAAGAAAACATATCAAATGAACCCAGCTAATCGCCGCGAGGCTATTCGCGAAACACAATTAGACATACAAGAAGGCGCAGATATGGTCATGGTCAAACCTGGTATGCCCTATCTCGATATTGTTCGTGATATCAAAAATGAATTCCAAATTCCCACATTCGCGTATCAAGTCAGCGGGGAGTTTGCGATGCTAAAATTAGCTCACCAACAAGGCTGTTTAGACTACGAAACCTGTCTCATGGAAACGCTTCTATCTTTCCGCCGCGCAGGATGCGACGGCATACTGACATATGGAGCGATTGACGCAGCAAATATCTTAAACAAAGTATAGGTTTAACACTTCAACTTTGATTAACCTGATAAAATACTTTGAAAAAACTTGATCCTGAAACCAAAAAAAACGACACTATTTAAGAGTTATTTAACCCTAAGCGCTTACGTTTAAAGTTTCTAACATCTCTGCGTAAAAATAATATTCAAATTCTTTTTCTGGTTGAAAGGACAAACCATGAAGTTTGCAGCCCTTCTAGGCGTATTAGTATGTACATTTGGCGGACTATTTCTTGCCACTGGTGATGCCGCAAAATTCATGAAACTCATGGGCCTTATCGGTAAAGCGTTACCCGCAGAAACCGTTATTATCATGGGATGTGCCATTTGTGCTTTCATCATTGGAAACACAACAGAGGTTATCAAAGGAACGCTAGGATATTTTAAAGCGCTTGGAAAGCCATCAGCATATTCAAAAGAAGACTATGTAGAATTGTTAAGCATGCTTTTTACCGTCTTCAAACTCGCGAGAACAAAAGGATGGCTTGCCTTAGAATCACACATCGAAAACCCACATGAATCAGATTTATTTGGACAATTCCCAAAATTCCAACATAACCACCACGCAATTATCTTTCTATGTGACTATTTACGCATTATCTCACTCGGCAACGACAACCCCTTCGAATTAGAGGCCTTGATGGATCAAGAACTTGAAACTATCGAACACCACGAAGGTCATCCGGGTCACGCCATGCAACATATGGCAGATGGTGTTCCAGCCCTAGGTATTGTCGCAGCTGTTCTTGGTGTTATTAAAACAATGTCTGCCATTAATTCACCACCAGAAATCCTAGGAAAAATGATCGGTGGTGCACTTGTTGGAACATTCCTCGGTGTTTGGCTCGCCTATGGAATGATAGGTCCAATCGCAAGCGCTATGACAGCCCGCGCAGAAACAGAAGTTCTTTATTATAAAGCTATAAAAGTAGGCGTCATCGCATTCTTAAACGGTGCAGCGCCACAAGTCGCAGTTGAATTCTCACGCAAATTCTTACCACATGACGTTCAGCCTTCTTTCCTAGAACTGGAAGAGGCCTTAAATGAACTTCCCGCGCCGACATAACAGGATATTGTTAAAATGAGCGAAGACGAAAGCGGCAGCAGCAATCAACCGATTGTTATCAAAAAAATAGTTAAAGGCGGAGGCCATCATGGCGGCGCTTGGAAAGTCGCATATGCCGATTTTGTAACAGCCATGATGGCGTTCTTCTTGCTCATGTGGTTGTTAAGCATGGCAAGCGACGAACAACTCGATGGTATCGCCGATTATTTCAGCCCCGCAGTTGTATCATTAGAAAGTAGTGGCGCAGGCGGTGTTATGGGCGGGCAATCACTTTCCGTTGATGGCGCACGCAAAAGCGATTTAGAGCCAATCGCTCCAAAGCCCGAGCAACTCGACTACAGCACAGGCACAGAAATTGGCCAATCCATCACACAAGATGAAATCAAAGAACAAATCAAAGAAGAGCTTGAAGAGCAAGAGCAAGAAAAAATGGCCGCTATCAAAAACACCCTTGAAGAAGCCATCGCAAAAGACCCTGACCTCGCAGAATTGAGCGAAAACCTCATGGTTGAAATGACCCCTGAAGGATTGCGTATCCAAGTAATAGATGCAGAAGGCAAGCCTATGTTTGCATCTGGCTCCGCACGCATGTTTGAACGCACCAGAAAACTAATGGATCAAGTTGGCCAAGCCATTTTAAATGTACCAAATGAAATTTCAATCCGCGGTCATACCGATAGCATTCCATACGGTGTAGGCTCAGACTACACAAATTGGGAGCTATCAACCGATCGCGCTCATTCAAGCCGCCGCACATTGGAAAACGCAGGCGTTAGCGCCGACAGATTGAATAATGTCGTGGGTAAATCTGATACCGAACACCTTCTCCCTGAAGACCCCACAAACGCAAAAAACAGACGCATTAGTATTGTTTTACTAAAAGAGGAACTCACTGATCCCGAGGGCTATAAAAAGCGCGTAGAAGAGTTAGTAAAGAAAAAAGCCGCGACCTTAAAAGAACAAGAGATAAATGTTCCTAACCTACCATCTGCGGATCCAACACGCGATGGATCTGTCACCCCAACTATCCCAACACCCAGCTCCGATCCGTTTAACCAGACCGATGGCGAGGTACAATTTCCATAAATTTATTGCATGAGCGCGAAACATAGTATAGTTTCCGTAAAATTATGCGTGATGAATTTGTGGAAACAAAACCTGAAAGCTGTCGCTTTTTTGAAGGTTTAACAAGACAATTAAAAGGTGTCCGGCCAAATGATCGTTTTGATGACCTGTCTGAAGATCAAATAAAAAAGGCTAAAAAAAGAAAATTTACAAACCTTGCCAATGGGCACGAAGGCAATGGTGTAGTTGCATATGCATTTAAATGCGCTTCATGCTCTAGATGTGTTCCTATAAGAATCAATCTTGCTAAGGCAAGACTAACATCCAACCAACACCGTATTTTAAAAAAACATGATGCAGTTTTTGATGTCGATATTTTCAAAAATAACGGCATATATAGCATGGATGAATTAAGAGTTTTTGCAGCATATCATCGATTTAAGGAGCTTTTTGAAGAAGGAGCAACGGACACACTCTCAGAAACCACCCAAAACTCTCATACAATGCTCATACATAACAAAGAACATAATCATCTCGTTGGCCAACTCTACCTAGATATATCCGCAGAAGACCGTGCCATCAACATGGCTTCTCATATGTACGACCCTACTATCAATCCCGATGCCAGTTTAGGAACATATATGTGGTTAAAAATAATCCAAACCGCCCTACATCCATGTTCTGGCATAGATTATATATATCCTGGCGCATGGGCCAGAGATGGCAAAAACCTAGATTATAAAAAACGTTTTCCTGGCTTAGAAACAATCGTAGACGGAGAGTGGGTTGATTTTGATCCTGAAATCCACACAAGAGCACCATCACTTCCGCCCCTTGTATCTATTCCCGAAATACCTTAATCAAAGCGATTATTCTTTGGAAAACCATTCGGCGGCAAACGTCCTGCTGACGAACGCTTACCAATCCATGGCATAATGTCTTCAACCTGCGTCGTACCAGACCCATATTTAAATTCTAAGCCCGTTTCCAAAGAGAACGATTTCACATCGCTAACGCCGCCATCTTTGTATTTCTGCAAGATAACACCTTTTCCGCGCCCCATTTCGGGTAATTCATCCAATGGGAATACAAGCATCTTGCGGTTCTGTCCGATGACTGCAACATGATCATCATCGGCGTCAATCACCTTACAAAGCTTGGCTTCAACCGAACCGCTAACATTCAAAACCTGCTTACCAGATTTCGTTTGCGCAAGAACATCATCCGATTTCACAACAAATCCATGCCCACTTGTCGCAGCCACAAGCATCCTCTGCCCCTCACGATATAAACGCATATGCGCTACATCTGCATCATTGGGAAGATCAACCATAATCCTGAGCGGCTCACCAAAGCCACGGCCTGGCGGTAATTTATCGCAACCAATCGTGTAAAAACGACCATTTGTACCAAATATCAACAATTTATCCGTCGTCTGCCCCTCAATAATAAAGGCCCCGCGATCCCCGTCTTTATATTTAAGATCGGTCTGATTAACCCCATGCCCTTTCATCGCTTTTATCCAACCTTTGTTGGAACAAACAATCGTAATAGGCTCTTTTTCAATCATCGCCGCATCCAAATCAACTTCAACAGGCGCGGGTGGAACACCAATAACCGTACGACGCGCTCCTAATTCAGTATCTGATCCAAACGTGGTTTTAAGCAACTGTATCTGCTTTTTAATTCTGGTCCACTGACGCGCCTCTGACTTGATTAATTTATCTAGCGCATCACGCTCTTCTTCTAATTTCTCATGCTCAGTCTTGATTTCCATCTCTTCAAGCTTATGCAAACGACGCAAACGCAAATTCAAAATCGCTTCAACTTGAACCTCAGATAAACCAAATGTCTTCGCCAACTCAACCTTGGGCTCATCCTCAAAACGAATAATTCTGATCACTTCATCAATATTCAGATAAACAATCAAATATCCGGCCAACACCTCTAAACGGTGCAAAACTTTTTCAAGACGATATTGCGAACGACGAACAAGCACCTCTTGCTGATGATTCATCCACGCCTGCAAAACCTCTTTAATATTCATCACACGTGGTGTGATGCCATTATCCAATACATTCATGTTCAAACTAAAACGATTTTCCAAGTCACAATTACGGAATAACGCCTCCATCAGGAGCTCTGGTTCAACATTCTTACTTTTCGGCACTAAAACAAGACGAATATCCTCTGCTGACTCATCACGCACATCATCCAGCAATGGCAGTTTTTTGGTCATCACCAAATCAGCAATCCTTTCAATCAA
>JBGCEF010000075.1:0-4036 GCA_045106175.1 Bdellovibrionales bacterium | reverse complement strand
TTGGATCACTTCTGACTTTTCCGCGCCATCCTTATTATAGATTGTAGCAACAATCTTCGCTTCACGCAAAGTTGGCTTTTCCTGTTTTAATAACTCGGACGCCCCTTTGAGGAAAGCTTTTAAATTTTCATGACGCCCATCAAAATAATTTAGCGCCTCATCCAATGCGTTTTTTGAATATCCGCATATCTGGATAACTTTTGATCGTGCGTCATGCTCACTCTCTTTGATCATAACGCAACCATAATTAAACAACCAATCCACTTCTCGGTTAACAAGCGATTTACTTAAATTCAATCGCTCCATAATGCCGGTCTGAGTTGTGTTCGGATAATGATCAATATCAATCAAAATCATCGCACGGCGTAAAGACGACGACGCATCATTCGCCAAAGCCTCTACTAATCGGTCAATCACAAGACATGCTTTTTGACCCTGAGTAGTCATTGCCTGTCGTGCAAGTTGTGTAACCATGACTTATGTATACGAAATATTATAAAAAAATACAAGAAAAATCAGATAAAAAATGTTCAAAACGTACACTGAGCATTGATTTTACTATAAAATATGAAATTAAGAGGCGTTCATAAACAAAGCAATAATAATAAAAAACGGCCCGAATTAGATCCGGGCCGCCTGTTCATCTTTGTTACCAAAGGAGAACGGTTTAGGCTTTAAGTATTGCACCGCACTCTAAAAAAGATCAATAGTTTTATGCTGCAACGCGTTCCATCACATGATCAACAAAGGTTTGAGTTTGATCCTCATGAACAAAATGCCCCGCATTTGCAACATGCACAGTGTCATATTCAACATCACTATGTCCTGTAAGTGCTTCCAAGACCGGATGTCCGACCTTATTGTCACCATGAATATATGTCATTGGAAGGCCTGAATCTTGCAAACCTTTAAAAAGGAGGGATAAATTTCCATTTTCCGATGCATCAATCAACGGTCCTGCATATTTTTGAAGAGTTTCTGGCTGCGTGTTCATCAGGGACGCCCCCCAGTGACGCGCACTATTTTCGCTCTTTTGAAGCATACTCATGCCTAAATTATCTCGTGTGTTTTTAAGAGAAGACCTGCTTTGTGCGTCTCGAAAACGCCTCGCAATATCACCGCAATCCTCAGCAACAAGATTACCTTCAATCAAAACTACATTTTGCAAGCGTCCAGGATATTTGCTGTGAAACCACGACGCAACATGAAGTGCAGGTATACCGCCCATGCTATGAGCAATCAGTGTAACTTTTTCTTTATCTCTTAAAGCTTCAACAACATCCTCAATGGCTGTTCCAAAGGGGTCATCACTCACGGGGTCATTAGCACGCTTTCCAAAACCAGCGAATTCTGGCGTTATTATCTCTAAAGGTTGAACGGCTCTATCCCACCGTCTAAGAAGCGCACGCTTAAAGGGTGCAAAGGTCTGTGCGCTTGAACCAAAACCATGGAGTAAGCAAAATGTATGTGTCATTACGTCATTATCATTCAATTAAAAGAAACAATGACGAAGTTATTATATGAATTAACGTAAAATAACAAGAATATTATGGAATATAACTATTCATACCCTTCGGCATGCATTTTAAGCGCAGTATCAATCATGCGACACGAAAAGCCCCACTCATTGTCATACCATGCCATGACACGAACAAAACGACTATCAATCACTTTGGTTCCATTAAGGTCGAAAATGGAAGAATGCGGATCATGATTAAAATCGGATGATACACAAGGATCAGAATTCGCTGCCATAACACCCTTAAGCTTACCATTCGCTGCAGCTGTCATCGCTTCATTAATCTCTTCAACTGACGTATCTTGGCTTGCCTCAAATGTTAAATCAACAACTGAAACATTAGGAGTAGGGACGCGAATAGAAACTCCATCAAGACGCCCGTTTAAATTTGGTAAAACCTTACCAACGGCCTTCGCCGCACCCGTTGAGGTTGGAATCATATTTACCGCCGCCGCGCGCGCACGATATGGATCACGATGAGACGCATCAACGGTGTTCTGATCACCTGTATAAGCATGAATAGTCGTCATAAAACCTTTTTCAATGCCAATGGCCTTATCAAGCGCATACGCGACAGGCGCTAAACAATTCGTTGTACATGATGCATTCGAAACAATCTTATGTTCAGCCTTGATATCATCATGGTTTACACCATAAACAACTGTAATATCTTCATCTTTACCTGGCGCAGAAATCAAAACCTTTTTCGCTCCGGAATTAAGGTGCAATGTTGCACCTTCACGGTCTGTAAATTTGCCTGTGCATTCCATCAAAATATCAACATTTTCTTCGGCCCAGTTGATATTCTTCGGATCACGGTTACGAAAACGGCGAATGCGTTTACCATCTAAAATCATGACATCTTCATTATTCGGGTCACGCTCAACATCAAACGCTGCACGACCATGAACAGAATCATATTTCAAAAGCGGAAAAAATTGTCCCCCCGGATCATTCACCGCAACAAGTTCAATATCATCCCGTCCAGATTCTAAAATTGCTCGCGCCACAAGGCGTCCAATACGCCCAAATCCGTTAATTGCTACTCTAACTGCCATGTTTAGAAAATTCCTTTTATGTAGTCTTTGATCTTTAATTTCGCAATGACGTTATAAATTAATTGCCTCGTTTTGCAAGGCGCGTCTTCGCGGCATCCACAACTGCCTCTGCCGTGATGCCAAAATGCTCAAATAAGTCGTCTGCAGGTGCAGATGCACCAAAACTATTCATACCAATAAAGTTCGAATGCCCGCCAATAATACGATCCCACCCTTGGCGAATTCCTGCTTCAACCGCAATTTTAACGCTCTTATTACAGACAAGCTTTTGGAAATGCTCTCCATCTTGCTCAAAGAATAAATCCATGCACGGAACAGACACAAGACGAACCGCAATCCCGTCTCCCAAAAGCGTTTGATAAGCTTCATGCGCAATCTCAACTTCTGAACCGCTTGCAAACAACGTTACATCAGGCGTATCAGAACTTTCTTTTAAAATATAAGCCCCAAGTGCGCATTTATTTTCATCCGAGTTATCGCGCAACGTCGGTAAACCCTGACGCGTTAACGCAAGAACTGCTGGTGCATCTTGCTTATTCATTGCCAATTCCCAACACTCTGCTGTTTCAATGCCATCACACGGGCGATACACATAGCAATTTGGGATAGCGCGAAGAGCCGCTAAATGCTCAACCGGCTGATGCGTTGGACCATCTTCTCCAAGACCAATAGAATCATGCGTCATCACATGGATGACACGCTTTTTCATCAACGCAGCCAAGCGAATGGCTGGACGTGAATAATCAGCAAATTGCAAGAAGGTTCCTGCATATGGAAGCAAACCACCATGTAAAGCAAGACCATTCATTGCCGCGGCCATTCCATGCTCGCGCACACCATAATTAACGTAGTTTCCGCCATATCCGAGCTTATCAATGACTTTAGAGGCCGCCACCTTTGTATTATTAGATCCTGTCAAATCCGCCGATCCACCAATAAGAAGCCATAATTTCTCAACTAACTTCTCAAGGCACATCCCTGATGTTTGACGCGTTGCTTTCTTTGGTTTTTCTGCGGCAAACGATGCCTTTAACTCAGCAATGACTGGGGCTATCGCTCCTGAATAATCACCCGCGTAAGCTTTGGTTAAGCATTCTTTCCAATCAGACGCATCAACGCGGGCTTCCCACGCTTCACGCTCCGCCGCACCGCGTACACCAAATGAGCGCCATTCATTCAATATATCGTCAGGAATTTCAAACGGCGCATGCGGCCAATTCAAATTCTCTCGCGCACCTTTAATCTCATCTTCACCAAGCGGCGCGCCGTGCGAAGAAGAACGCCCTTCCTTCGTCGGTGCGCCATAACCGATCTTGGTTTTGCATGAAATCAATGTCGGCTTATCTGAATTTTGAGCCTTCGCAATCGCCGCCTCAATCTCGCCGAAATCATGTCCGTCAACTGTATCTGTATTCCAACCATAAGCCTCAAAACGGGCAGGGGTGTTATCAATCATCGA
>JBGCEF010000074.1:0-41729 GCA_045106175.1 Bdellovibrionales bacterium | reverse complement strand
GCGCCTTGGCTTGCGCATAAGGCTTCGCATGAGGGCATTATTTGCATTGAAAAAATTGCAGGCATAAAAGACGTACACCCCATGAAGAAAAGTAATATCCCTGGCTGTACATATTGTCATCCACAGGTTGCCTCTGTTGGTCTTAGCGAGGCTGCTGCTAAAGAAGCTGGTTATAAAGTTAAAGTTGGACGCTTTCCATTTATGGGCAATGGAAAGGCTATCGCTTTAGGGGATGCAGAAGGGCTTATTAAAACTGTATTTGATGAAAAGACAGGTGAATTGCTTGGTGCACATATGATTGGTGCGGAGGTGACCGAATTAATTCAAGGGTTTACAATAGGTAAATCAGCAGAGCTTACAGAGGCTGAATTTATGCATACCGTCTTTCCTCATCCAACGCTTTCTGAGATGATGCATGAAAGCGTTTTAGATGCTTACGGAAAAGCCATCCATTTTTAAAAAGGATATTTCATGAAATATTTTGTTATCTTTGCATTTGTATTTTTAGGTATTTCAAGTGCTCAAGCGCAGGGTCTTACGGATGCAAATATTCGCAGCTTTTATCAAAAAATGGCCGAGCTTTATGATCAGGACTCAGTGAATGAATATGCGCTGTTATCCTTTTTGGATATTCATTATGACGATAATATTCAGTTTCGTATTAATTTAGAGGCCAATGTATTTCCTGAACCGCAAGTTATGGATTTAGGTAAGAAACAAGTGCTTGAACTTACTGAACAAACGGCTGATGCAATGTTAAACCTAAAAACATCCATTGATATTCAAACAATTAAAATCGAAGCGGATGGGCAGAGTGCTGTGGTTGATTATTTTATGAAGCATGATGGTCGTGCACGTCACTATAGCCCGCAAGGTCAGAGCGTTGATGTTGATTATTCTTCAGTTGCAGGGTGCAGCGAAGCTATAAAATTTTCCGAGAAAGGGATCATTGTTGTAAAAGCGCAATGCAATATGCGTGCGCAGTATGAGCACCCTCAAATTAACGAGCAAGATTTGTAGTTCTGTTGGAAAGACTTGTATTACACACGGGATCACACTAAATAGGTAGTTATGACATACAATCCAGACCTTCTTGATAAAGCCAAACGCCATCCGGAAAAACAAAAGAACCCGGATCGCCCTGCTGGGCGTAAACCAGATTGGATCAGGGTTCCTGCGCCTCAGGGCAAAGTTTATGCAGAAACCAGAGACACAGTTCGTAAACATAAATTAACGACAGTGTGCGAAGAGGCGGGATGCCCTAATATTGGTGAATGCTGGCAGCAAAAGCATGCGACATTCATGATTATGGGCGAGGTTTGTACGCGCGCTTGTGCGTTTTGTAATGTTGCGACAGGTAAACCGGAAGATTTGGATAAGCTAGAGCCATTGCGTGTTGGGGTTGCGACGAAGCAAATGGGTTTAAAACATGTTGTTGTTACGTCCGTTGACCGTGATGATTTATCGGATGGTGGTGCGGATCATTTTGCGAAGACAATCATGGGCATTCGTATGAAAGCCCCTGATACAACAGTTGAGATTTTACCGGGTGATTTTCGTGGCAATATGGCGGATTGGGATACTGTGATTAACGCGCGTCCTGATGTCTTTAATCATAATTTAGAGACTGTTCCGCGTCTTTATCCTACAATACGTCCTGGAGCGCGTTATTTCCGCAGCTTGCGTCTACTTCAGAGGGTGAAGGATGTTGATCCGTCACAATTTACAAAATCTGGGCTTATGGTCGGGCTTGGTGAAACAAAAGAAGAGGTTGCACAAGTCATGGATGATATGCGTGCGGCGGGTATCGACTTCATCACGATCGGTCAGTATCTGCAACCTACGCCAAAACATGCCCCCGTTATGAAGTGGTGGACACCAGAGGAATTTGAGGGGCTTACCAAAATGGCGAAAGCGAAAGGCTTTTTGATGGTTTCTGCGACTCCTTTAACACGTTCTTCGCATCATGCAGGGGACGATTTTGCTAAATTGCGCGCTGCCCGTGATGCAAAGCTTGCCAAGATGGCGGCGGAATAATATATCCCTTATATGCTGACGCATATTGAACAAAAACATCTTCCCTATAGTGCACAACAAATGTTTGATCTTGTTGAGGCTGTTGACGAGTATGATCAATTTGCACCATGGTGTGTTGCCTCGCGTATTAACTCGCGTGAAAGTGACAGTGTTTTTTATGCCGATTTGGTGGTCGGATATAAAATGTTTCGCGAACGGTTCTCTTCCAAGGTTATAACCGAACGACCCGATAAAATTTACATCGAGTATCTGAAAGGTCCTTTAAAACAACTTAAAAATTATTGGCAGTTTATTGAACAACCTGATGGATCATGCATTATTGATTTCAGTGTTGAGTTTGAATTTAAAAACAGTGCTTTACAGGGTATTGCTAAAGTATTTTTTAAAGAAGTTATTGATCGTATGGTCGATGCGTTTGAAGCGCGAGCTAAAGATGTATATGGCTAATCTTTAATCTTATTAGCTTCCCAAAGCGGTTTCCAATCGTAGTATGGAGGAAGAAGGCCTTCTTGTTGAAGATGCACTGCAAATGGCTGTAGCGGTGCAAAACCAGGTATGTGGTTAAATATTTTATTTGTTGTTTTGGCCTCTGACCCACGCTTTCTCTTCTTTTTAACACCTACATATTTTGTGTTTTCAAAATAACGCCAATAATCACGCACAATATGCCCGTGCGTTAGTAATGTATGTGTCGCGTGCCTGATTGTACGCCAATGCCTGTCTGGGCTGGCTATGATGTAAGAGGGGTAGTATTTACTATGGAGGCTGCAATGTTCTTGTGGGTGTATCATGCAATGGGTTTTGAAATCATTATAGATTTGTTTATAGAATGCCCAAACAGATGAAATTCCGTCTTTTTCGTGAAGAAAATCATCCTCTACAAAGTATGTGATTGCATTTTGCTCTTTTCCTAAACAAAACTGCTCATAAAGTGACTCACCTTGTCCTGTTTTGTCTGTTTGTTTAAGCATGAATGGAAATTGTGCCGTTTTTAAGAGTGTCTGCAGGGCTTTTAATGCCTCTTCATCAGAACGGTCATCTAAAATCATAAGATTAATGTCACCTAGGTTTTTAGCTTCATTCATTGATTTTATAAGGGAATTAACGCACCTAAGGGTGTTTTCTTGAATATCTGTCTTTGTGAGGCGTGCTTTTGTGTCAATATTGCGATTTTTACGCATACAAATACGTAAATATACTATAAATGAATCAAGATTGGTGTTTTCTGTTTGATTTTCGCCGTATTGGGATGTTCTTAGTGGCTTTAAGCTATCGCATTCTTTTTCCAGGTTGCTAATGCGCAATATGTTTGGCGCACCATGACGAATAATATGATATCCGAGAGGTTTTAGAGCGTTAGAGGCCAATTTTAAAAGGTCATTCATTTGTTTTTACCGTTTAATTGGTCGATTATGATAAATAAAGCATGTTTTGTTGCTAAATTTTGTATTGTTTGTCTTTCGCCATCAAAAACGTAATGCATACATCCTGAAATGTTGTTTTTAACAGCATATCCGAAATAGACCGTTCCAACAGGCTTATCAGCGCTACCACCTTCTGGGCCTGCAATACCGGTTATTGAAATTGAAATATCGGCTTTACTGTTTTTGAGCGCACCTTTTGCCATTGCGATTGCGGTTTGTTCGCTTACGGCACCATTTTCTTCTATGATTGAAGGGTGTACGTTTAATAATTCTGCTTTAGCTTCGTTTGAATATGTAATAAACCCGCGCTCAAAATACTGAGATGCTCCTGATTTTTGTGTAAGCTGCGATGCTAATTGACCACCGGTGCAGGATTCAGCCGTCACAAGCTTCATTTTAGCTGTAACAAGCTGCTGCGCGACTTTATCAACTATATCTTGCATAAAGCCCTCCCGAAATGATGATTGCGGCAAATAGGCCAGCAATGATGTCATCAACCATTACGCCTGTTGCGCCTTTTACGTTCTTATCAAAATGCGATATCGGCCACGGTTTTGTGATATCAAAAATACGGAATAAGATAAACGCTAGCACTATTGATATGCCTAACGGCATTAAGCCCATGCCATATTCCAAAGTGCTTGTGACATAAAAGACCGGAATAAAGGCTATCCATTGCCCTACGACCTCATCGATAACGATTTGTTTATTATCATGGATTCCGCTTGAGGCTTCGTATTTAGCCGTGGCCCAGAAGCCAATAGGGGTCATAATTATGATTGTTGCGATAAACCCCCAAAACCCTGAAATACCGAAGATTAAAAATGCAAACGGGACTGCACCTAAGCTTCCCCATGTTCCCGGCGCAGGTTTCATTAAGCCGCAACCAAACCAAGTGGCGATTAAGTTTTCAATTTTGTTAAGAGGTGGGTTTGACACAGATAAAGCCATTTCTTGATAATATCGTAAGAGCACTGTAAAAGTCTTATATACGGAAAGCAACACAACCATTAAGGTTTTCAGCATATTCATGGCCAATAGCGCGCAATCATTTAACGTTTTTCATGCGATCAAAAATTCGCTCGTCGATTACTTGCCTGTTATGCGCATTCGAAAGGGTGTTACGCGGGGGTCTGGGCAGAATATTATTGCTTTTTTATTAGTTGTTTTAACAACAGCTAGCTGTGTTGCCACGTATGCTGCGTTAAACGAAGTTCCGCCATTTGGTGATGATCCGGATACAGTTTTATGGTTGCTTACGCTTGATTTGATTTTCTTGTTGAGCTTGATGGTGATGGTAGCGCGCCGTATTGCTGGCTTATGGAGTGGACGGCGTCGTGGCCTTGCGGGATCGCATCTTCATTTTCGTTTGATCTATATTTTCAGTATTATGGCCGCTGTTCCGGCGATTGTAATGACTTTATTTTCCGTATTTTTCTTTAATTTTGGCTTACAGAGCTGGTTTAGTGAACGCGTACAGACGGCTGTTACAGAATCCCAAGCTGTTGCGCAAGCCTACCTAGAAGAGCATAAGCAGGTCATACGCGCTGATATTCTTGCGATGGCCAATGATATTGAACGTCAGGCTGGTTTCTTTATCGGTAATAAAGATGCTTTAGAGGCGTCATTACAAACACAGTCATTTTTAAGAAATTTTGCAGAAGTTGTTGTTTTTGACACAACTGGGCGTGTTCATGCCAGTTCAGGCCTCACTTTTACGCTTGAGTTTGAAGAAATACCGGCATGGGCTTTAGAAACTGCTGATAATGGTGAAGTGGCATTGCTTACGGCATCCAATGAAGATCGTGTACGTGCCCTTATTCGTCTTAATAATGTTATTGGGACGTATTTGTTTGTTGGACGCATGGTTGACCCAAAGGTGCTTTCGCACTTAGCAGCAACTGAAAAAGCCAGTCAAGAATATCAATCTTTGCAGCAACGTGCATCGAAGTTGCAGATTTTATCAGCTATGATTTTTGTTATTGTCGGGCTTTTACTTATGAGTGCTGCTATATGGCTTGGTTTTTTGTTGGCAAGACAACTTGTCATGCCGATTACTGACCTTATTGATGCGGCTGACCGTGTTAGAGAAGGGGACCTCTCGACACAAATTGCAAAACGGGGGCGTGTTGAAGAATTTGATTATTTGGCTGTTGCCTTTAATAGAATGACAGAGCAGATCGCCGAGCAGCAAAAAGAATTATTGGATGCAAACGTACAGCTTGATAAAAGACGGCGTTTTACCGAGACTGTTTTGGCTGGGGCCACATCAGGCATTGTTGGAGTTGATCCAAAAGGTAAAATTACATTGGCCAATACTTCAGCTAGTAAGCTTTTAAATATTTCAGAAGAGCGTTTATTAGGATTGAAAATACGTACAGTCTCTCCAGATACTGCTGAGCTTCTTGATGAGGCGCATAAGAAACCACACAAAATTGCTCAAAAAGATATCACTATTCAGCGTACTGATATTGGTACGCGTATTTTTCTTGTTAGTGTCGCCATTGAATTGGTTGATGATGAAAGTGGCACTAGCAAGGACGTTGGGGCTATTATTACATTTGACGATATTACAGACCTACAATCAGCGCAAAGAAAGGCAGCGTGGTCAGATGTAGCGCGACGCATTGCGCATGAAATTAAAAACCCCCTAACGCCAATACAACTATCTGCGGAGCGGCTAAAACGTAAATATCTAAAAGATATCAAAGAAGATCCTGAAACATTTGCGCAATGTACAGACACCATCATCAAGCATGTCGAAGATATTGGGCACATGGTGAATGAATTTTCTGCATTTGCGCGCATGCCAGAGCCAACGATGCAAGAAGAAGATTTGCTTGTTGTTGTTAACAGCGTTATCAATTTGCATACGCATGTTAATGAACACATCTCTATGTCTGCGCATTACGATGATGGCAATATATTTAATGCTTTCGTAGATGCAAAACAAATTCGCCAAGCGCTCACCAATATTATCCAAAATGCTAGTGACTCTGTTGCGGCACATTTTCAGAATACACAAGGTGGGTGTGGTCGGGTTCATGTGTTTGACCGCCATGATGATATTATTATCGCGGTTGAAGATAACGGTGTTGGTCTTCCGGAACATACGCAAGAAAAACAGTTGCTTGAGCCTTATGTAACGCATAAAACGAAGGGAACTGGTTTGGGGTTAGCCATTGTTAAAAAGATTATGGAAGACCATAAGGGCGATATTTTATTATCTCCTAATGGTGAAATATCAGATATTTTATCACGTAATATAAACACTCAGGGGGCTTGCGTTTGTCTGGTCCTTCCAAAGTTGAAACAAGAATAGAATTTAAATGACACAGGCTAAAACTATTTTGATTGTTGATGATGAAGCGGATATTCGCACTCTCATTCAGCATATCTTAGAAGATGAGGGGTATAAAACGCTTACGGCGGCCAACTCGAAAGAGGCTTATGATATTTTAAAGCATGAGACCCCTGATATGGCGGTGTTGGATATTTGGCTTCAAGATAGCCGTGATGATGGTATTCAAATTCTTGATACTATTAAAGCCGATCATCATTCTCAAATACCTGTCATCATGATCAGTGGTCACGGAACGATTGAAACAGCGGTTAATGCTATCAAAAAAGGGGCTTATGATTTTATTGAAAAACCATTCAAGTCAGATCGATTATTATTGATGATTAAGCGTGGTTTAGAGGCCGCATCACTTCAGCAAGAAAACAACCAGTTAAAGAGTTTAATACTTGATGATATTGATTTCGATATTATTGGGAACTCTGATAATGCGAAGTCTTTACGCGGAAAAATTGCATTATTATCGCGTCAAAACTCGCGTTTCTTGATTCATGGTAGCAAAGGAACAGGCAAGACATCTATTGCTCATATGATTCATAAAACATCTGAGAGACAAGAAAGACCTTTTAATATTTTAACCGGTTCGCAACCTGACCTATCCAAATCAGATGTTAATTGCCTTGTTAATGCTACTTGCGGTGGAACATTAGCTATACAAGCTATCAATTTATTACCCCTAAATATTCAAAAGCACATTCTTCATATTATTCATGATAATAATCAAGATGTACGTTTTATAGGAATATTAAACAGTTATAACGGCTTAGATGATTCTCTTAAGGAAAGACTTAATGCTGAAACTTTAACTGTTGAAGATTTAAAGCAAAGAAAAGACGATATTCCAGCCATCGCAGAATTTTTACTAAATACAATTTCAAATAACCTTGGGGTTTCTGCGCCCTCTATTTCTGTGGAAGCTCTTAGCTTGCTTAAAGACTATGAGTTAGTCGGAAATTATTATGAGTTAAAGGCCATTTTAACATGGGCTATTCTTTATCAAATCAACGGTGAAATTATTCCTTCTTCATTACCTTCACGTACGCATATTCAATCTCACGATCCTCATAATGTTGAAATGCTATTTTCTTCTAAAGATTTGCTTAGTGATCGTTTCTTGGATTTGTCTTTGCGTGATGCGCGTGATGTTTTTGAACGTGAATATTTAACCTCGCAAGTCGATAAATTTGAGGGTAATATTTCAAAGACGGCAGAGTTCGTTGGCATGGAGCGTTCTGCGTTGCATAGGAAAATTAAGTCATTGCAGGAAAAACAAGAACAAAACGGTGTGACAGATAAAAATAGTGTGATCGCATCAAATACATAAAGACGAGGGTTAAGATATGCGGGTTATTATTTGTGGGGCAGGGCAAGTTGGTTACAACATTGCGTCTTACTTAGCCAGAGAAGAAAACGACGTTACAGTTGTAGACAACAATCCGGCACTTATTTCCAAAGTAAATGATGATTTGGATGTGAATGGCATGGTTGGGCATGCTTCTAATCCTGATGTTTTGAGTGCTGCGGGGGCGAAGGGTGCGGATATGATTATTGCGGTTACTCAAATGGATGAAGTCAATATGATTGCCTGTCAGATTGGGCATTCACTTTTTGGCATCCCAAAGAAAATTGCGCGTATTAGGCAACAGGCTTATTTACAGCCAGCTTGGGCGAATTTATTTAGCCGCTCTCATATGCCGATCGATGTGATTATCTCACCCGAAGTTATTATCGCTAACGATATTTATCAACGTTTATCCGTACCAGGGACGACCTATGTTAAAAATATGGTTGATGGTCGCATCCGTTTAATTGGTGTTATTTGTGAAGATGATTGCCCGATGGTTAATACCCCCCTTAGTCAGCTTACGAATTTGTTTCCGGATTTATCATTCAAGGTTTTGGGTATATTGAGAAATAATAAAGCGATTATACCTGATGATGATGATTATCTTCAGGTGGATGACGAGGTGTTTTTCATTGTTGATGCCGAACATTTGCAGCGCACCATGTCTGCCTTTGGCCATGATGAGAGCGAAGCCCATAAAATTGTCATCGCAGGTGGTGGTAATATTGGGTTTGGTCTTGCTGAGCTCATTCATGAGCAAAACAAGCATGCTCAGATTAAAATTATTGAGCATAATCAAGAACGCGCACGATATCTTAGTGAAAATGTGCATGATGCAATTATCTTTAACGGCAGCAGCTTGGATCGTACTATTCTTGATGAGGTTGGCATTGAAAAAGCAGATACATTTATTGCTGTTACAAATGATGATGAAAGTAATATTTTAGGGTCACTTTTAGCCAAACAATATGGATGCAATCGTGTGATTACGCTTGTTAACAATGATGTTTATTCACCATTAGTAGGGCCATTGGGTGTTGATGCCATTGTATCGCCACGCTCTATGATTGTTGCAACTATTATGCAGCACGTACGCCGAGGGCGCATTAAAAGCCTTCATAATTTACGCGATGGTTTTGCAGAGGTTATTGAAGCAGAAGTTTCGGAATCTTCAACGATTGTCAATTCGACTATAGAAGAGCTTAATCTTCCCCATGAAGTTATTGTTGGGGCCGTTATCCGTGATGAGGCGGTTATCATTCCTAAAAATGATTTCACTATTCATGCGCATGACACAGTTATCGTTCTTGCATCACGCACGCAGACACAAAATGTTGAAAAGCTCTTTTCCGTGCAAGTGGATATCTTTTAGGTATGCGTTTAGGCATTTTTGATTCAGGTCTTGGAGGCTTGCTTATTGCGCGGGCTATTCATGAAGCAATTCCTGATATTGATAAAATATATATGGGCGATACACTTAATCTTCCATATGGATCGCGCTCCGAAACAATGGTGTATGATGCAAGCAAGCGTTGCATTAAGTTTTTATTTGAGCAAGATTGTGCGCTTGTTATTATTGCATGTAACACATCCAGTGCTCGGGCGTTGGGGCGTTTACAGCAAGAATTCTTGCCTGATGAATATCCTGAACGGCGTATTTTGGGTGTTGTTGTACCAACGATTGAAGAGGCTGTATCGCGACAATATGATAAAATTTCAATGATTGGCACCAATTATACTGTTCAATCGCATATTTATCGCGATGAATTACAGAAAATTAATCCAAATATTACACTTATTGAGAAACGTACACCGCTTTTGGTGCCTTTAATTGAAAATGATGGCGAGCCATACATCGCAAACGTTCTTGATGATTATTTAGACTTTTTAACAGGTAATGATTCACAAGCTCTTTTGCTTGGGTGTACGCATTATATTCATTTAAAAAACCTTATTCGATCACGCGTTGATATAGATGTTTTGTCGCAGGATGAGATTATTCCAGATAAATTAAGACTTTACCTTAAAAATCACCCTGAAATTGGCACTAAACTTACACGCAATGGCGATATTCAATTTTATGTCAGCGATTTAACACAAACCTACGTTGAAAAAGCGTCTGATTTGTTTCAATCTCCTATTATTATTCAACATCGGGCAGATATTCATGGATAAACTTCAAAATATTAAAGCCGTCTTCTGGGACTGGGATGGCACTTTGGTTGACAGTTTTGGTTTTTTACACAAGACGCATAATCATGTTAGGCAGATTTTTGATATGCCTGCTTTTACGCTTGAGGAATTTGGGCATTATTTTGGAAAACCTAGAGAGTCCCTTTATAATGAAATTTACGGGGCAGGGCGCATTGACGAGGCAAAATCGCATTTTGAAGCCTTTGTTTTAGCTCATCATCATGAAATCAAACCTATGGAAGGTGCAGAAGCGTTACTGAGTGCCTTTAAGGCACGCGGGCTTCCTATGGGGATTGTAACAAACAAAAAGGGTGCGCTTGTTAAAAAAGAGATCACTAATCATGGCTGGGATCACTTTTTTGAATGTCCAAGCGTTGGTGCAGGAGAGGCGGAAGATGATAAACCTTCTTCTGCGCCGTTATTACTTGCTTTAGAGCGCAGCGGCTTAGACATTGATCCAAAGCATATTTTGTTTGTTGGTGATACAGAGAATGACGTTTTATGTGCATATGGTGCGGGAGCGCAAATTTCCTTTATTGAAGATGATGTTAAAAAGCATACAATCGCGCAGCAACATAAGGCTTTGCTGATATTCAGAAATTGTCATGAATTTGCTGAATATGTGTTGCAATGCGATTAAAATCGGTTAAAACGGTCATATTAAGTCTAAAATTAAAAAATAAGGGGTGAAGATATGGCTGAAAAATTTCAAAGCGTACAGGATGTCTTTCTTAACAAAATCCGTAAAGAAAAGATGTCTGTGACAGTTTTCCTTGTGAATGGCGTTAAATTACAGGGCGTTGTGACATGGTTCGATAACTTTTCATTATTGTTGAAACGTGAAACGCATGTGCAACTTGTCTATAAGCATGCTATTTCAACAATTATGCCAGGTGGCCCACTCAGCCTTTATGATGATGAAGATAGCGCAAAAAGCGATGCTTCAGATGAAGAATAATTCTTTGAATGCCAAAATCACATTTTGATTCAGATGATATTTTTACAGGGCCGGAAACGGCCCTTATTGTTCACCCACTCATTAAAAATAACCAAAGCATTCGTAGTCTTGATGCCATTATTGAGGAAATTGAAGGGCTGACGCGCGCAATTATGCTTGAGGTTGAGCATAGTGAGGTTATTAGCGTTAATCGCATCCAAGCCGGCGCCTTTTTTGGGACAGGGCAGAGGGATAATGTATCGAGACTTGTTTCTAACCTTAAGCCTGACGTTATTATTGTTAATTGTACGCTTTCTCCCGTGCAGCAGAGAAACCTTGAAACAGCATGGAGCGTGAAAGTTATTGATCGCACAGGTCTTATTCTTGAAATCTTTGGTGCACGTGCGCAGACAAAAGAAGGCCGTTTACAGGTTGAGTTGGCTGCTCTTGACTATCAAAAATCCAGACTTGTGCGTTCTTGGACGCATTTGGAGCGTCAACGCGGTGGTGCGGGTTTTATGGGTGGCCCTGGTGAAAGGCAAATTGAGATTGATAGGCGCCTCATTAATGATCGCATTACGAAGCTGAAAAAAGAACTAGCTGTTGTGAAGCGTACGCGTGATTTGGGCCGTAAAAGTCGCGAAAGAAAACCTTATCCGGTGGTTGCTTTTGTTGGTTATACCAATGCGGGTAAATCAACACTTTTTAATGCGCTCACAAAAGCAGATGTTTTTGCGCAAGACTTATTATTCGCAACGCTTGATCCTACGATGCGTAAGATTGAGTTACCCAATGGCCAGGATGTAATTTTATCCGATACGGTTGGATTTATCTCTGAATTGCCAACACACCTTATCGCTGCGTTTCGCGCGACCTTAGAAGAAACAATACATGCGGATGTTATTATGCATATTATTGATTCTTCGCGTAGTGATTTTGAGGCACAACGTGAAGATGTTATTACTATCTTAGAAGATTTAGGCATCGAATATGAAGATAACCCTCAGATTATAGAGGTCTATAATAAAATTGATCTTCTAGATGAGGATAAAAGAGCGCAATTTGATCGAAAAGCACGATTTAGTGATAATATTTTGATAGTTTCGGCCAAAAACAAAACAGGTTTTGATGTTCTGTTAAAAGATATTTCAAATACGCTTGGGATATCGCGTCAATATGCATGCTTTATTATTGATTATAGCGACGGTAAGGCCTTATCTTGGTTGCATGATCATGCGGAAATCATTGAGAATGAGCATAAAGATACAGGTGTACGTGTTGTTATTTCCATTGATCCAGCAGAATTATCTAAATTTACCAGCCATTTTGGCTATGAAAACCAACTTTAGTGAGAAATCTATATGAGGCGTGTTGATATTGACGTTCAGGCAGTATCCGATCATTTAATTGAATGTGCCGATCAGTATATTTTGCCGCGCTATAATGCGCTCAAAGATAATGAAATATCCACGAAAACTGGACCTCAAGATCTTGTGACGCAGGCGGATATTGATGTCGAAAACGCTCTCAAAGATATTTTACCTGGGCTTTTACCGCATTCTGTTGTTTTGGGTGAAGAGGGGGTTTCAAATGGTGAAATGTCGCTCGATATGCTTCATGATAAAAGCAAGCCTATTTGGGTTATTGATCCGGTTGATGGGACTTTTAATTTTGTTCATGGCAAGCGTGAATTCGCAGTTATGGTTGGTTTAATCGTTAATGGGGTAACGCAATATGCATGGATTTATGATGTCTTAGGTGAAGCTGTTACGATTGCTGAAGTTGGAGCAGGGGCGTTTTGTAATGGTGAACGCCTAAAAGTTGATAACGTCACACATATTGAATCAATGTCAGGTCATATAAACCCTAAATACTTTCCGAAAGATTACAGTGATCATATTAAAGAGCAGCGTTCGAAGTTTAGAGAATGCCGTTCGATTGGCTGTGCAGGGCATGAATATCTTAGGATTGCGAAGGCTGAGGCACAGTTTTCTGTTTATAGCCGTATGAAACCATGGGATCATATTGCTGGATCATTGATTATTCGTGAAGCTGGAGGT
Source organism: Bdellovibrionales bacterium (assembly GCA_045106175.1). Taxonomy (GTDB): domain Bacteria; phylum Pseudomonadota; class Alphaproteobacteria; order Micavibrionales; family Micavibrionaceae; genus TMED27. The sequence continues at coordinate 28,375 of JBGCEF010000074.1, read as the reverse complement.
GAAGTTTACACTTGGGATGGTAAAATTTATGAAACACACCATTTCAATACAGGTATTATTGCTACTACTGATAAAGATGAAGGCTGGCGCAGAGTTATTGATATCTTTACGCCACTTTAGATTGCTTTTCCTTGAGTTTTTGAGCACCCCATAATTGTAGCAACTCATCCAATTCCAGATCTTTCATTTCTTTACCTTCTTTTTGAATATCAAACTCTAACCCTTTAAATCTATTTGTGAATTTATGGTTGCATTGTCTTAGTGCTTCTTCTGCGCTTAAGCCAAGCATACGGCCATAATTTACGACTAAAAAGAGTACGTCTCCAAATTCTTCGAGCATGTGTTCGTGATTGTTGTCTGCTTTCGCTTCTTTTAATTCTAACAATTCTTCATTGAGCTTATCTAAAACATCCTCTGGCTGCTTCCATTCAAAGCCAACTTTTGCAGCTTTTTTTTGCAGCTTTTGAGCTCGCAAAGCCGCGGGAAGGGCCTTTGGGACACCATCTAGCGCGCTCTGGTAGTTTAATTTCTGGTTCTCCTGATCCTTTTTTTGATCCCAAATAGCGTCAACATCACTGCTTGTTTGCGCATTTTTATCACCAAATACATGCGGATGGCGTGAAATCATCTTTTCTGTAACGTCATTTATGACGTCATTGATATTGAAATGACCTTTTTCTGATGCCATTTGCGCGTGATATATAGGCTGAAGCAAGAGATCGCCCAACTCCTCACGTAAATTGTCCATGTCATCATTATCGATAGCTTCGGCAACTTCGTAAGCTTCTTCTATTGTGTAAGGCGCTATTGTTTTAAAGTTCTGTTCCAAATCCCATGGACAACCGCCATTTGGATCTCGCAATTTTCTCATAACCTTTATTAGTTCTTGAATAGGGTGGTTATTGTTCTGTGTCATAAACGCCTATCTATAAGAGTGATAATATATATTATGTAAATTAATATATACTATTTACTTATCGTTTCTTTAATTCTCAAACCATCATATGCAGGTAAATATCCGTTTGGCAATTCCTTGGTTAAGGATTGATAATCAGCAGATAATGACAATGATGTTAAAATTACGTGCTCTGCTTTTATTTCTTTATTGAGTTTCATTATTTTATCAATGCCGGCATGCACAGCATTTTGGTTGTCTTTATAGGCCGCGCAATCGACCAACCATGTTTTTATGCCTTTCAAAGCATCGATAGCATTTTGATCTAAATCTAAGATATCGACAGAATATGCGAATTGTCCAAAACGATAACCGATTGTTTTACAACTGCCGTGATCTTGTTCAAATGGTTTAAAATGAATGTCCCCAATTCGGTTTGTTTTGTTGTAAGCGTCGATCGGTATGATGTTACTTTCTAAAATTGGTGGATATAATTTATGATCTCCACCTTTAAATAGGTATAAAAAGCGTTGTTCTAGGTCTTCGATTGTATCTAAATTACCGTAGATTGGTATATTTTCCATTTTATTGCGGAATTTAAGCACTCTAAGCTCATCAATTCCCATAACGTGATCGTTGTGTTGATGTGTAAACAGCACAGCGTCAAGCTTTGCTATGTTTTCTCTGTTCATTTGTTGGCGAAAATCAGGCCCAGTATCAATTACAATGGTTGTATTTTCCGTTTTGATAGCAATAGAGCTGCGTGTACGTATGTTTTTAGGCTCTTTTGGATCGCAATCCCCCCAATAATTACCTATAGCAGGCACTCCTGTAGAGTTTCCACATCCTAAAACAATGATTTCAGCTTCTTTTTTCATTTATATTGTATCTACGCTTTAAATTTTGCTTTTGTAAATAATGTGAAGAAATTATCGCTTGTTAGTTTTGCAAAGCTATTAACGTCCATATTTCTTAGTTTTGCTAAAAATTCACCAGTATGTCTAACGTAGGATGGTTTGTTTATTTTTCCACGATACGGGGTCGGAGCGAGAAACGGCGCGTCTGTTTCTACTAAAATCTTATCATCAGGTATGATTTTTGCTATTTCTTGCAGTGTTTTTGAGTTCTTAAACGTTACAATTCCTGAAAAAGAGATATAAAAGCCTAAATTTAGCGCCCTTTCTGCTAATTTTTGACCTGAGCTGAAACAATGCATCACGCAATCATATGGTGCATTCTTATATTCTTCTTCTAACATGTCTGCAATATCGTTATCCGCATCGCGCGCATGTACAATGAGCGGCAAGCCTGTTTGTTGGGCTGCTTGTATGTGTTTTCGAAAAGAATTTTTCTGATCTTGAACGTCTGCTTTATCCCAATAATAATCAAGGCCACTCTCACCAATAGCAACTATTTTATCGTTTGATTTTGCAAGCTTTACTAATTCATCCAAGCTAATTTTTTTATCACCTTCGTGACTGGCATCGCATGGATGCGTGCCTATTGAACAATTTACTTGGGTGTATGTTTTACAAATATCTAATAATTCAGGCAATTCTTCAGAAATCCTACAACATATTGTGACGCAGCCATCGATCCCCTGCCCTTTAAAATCGCTAATAATGTCTTCAGGTCTTTGCCCTTCAAAATGCGCATGATTAAGGTGACAATGGCTGTCGATCCACATTTTTAAGCTGCCTCTTCTTCTATGATACGTGGAAAGACACCTTCAGGTTTATTGATTTGAGTTCCTGATGATAACATGTACATGTCTTCGCAATGTTTGAAAAGCCTAAGATCCTCTTCAATTTTTAATTGCTCAAGAATTTTTGCTGCTGCGTCTGGTGTTATTGGTTGGATCATAATGGCTAAGCGCCTTATAGCTTCTGCGAGCGTGTATAAAACCGTTTTCATGCGATCCGGGTTTTCTTTTTTCAATGTCCATGGCTCTTGTGCGTCTATATAGCCGTTAGCGGCGGACACACCTCGCCAGATTTCCTCCAAAGCGCGGTGGATTTTAAACGTTTCAACTTCTTTTAATGCTTTTTCAAGCTGTTGATTGATGAAAGATAGTAAGCCCCTATCATCTTCAACCATTGCTTGCCCATCAGGGATAACGCCATCGCAGTTTTTATATATCATTGATAGCGTACGTTGCGCCAAATTGCCCATGCCATTAGCCAAATCTGCGTTCATGCGCGTAATGGCTGTATCATGGTTAAAGTTTCCATCTTGTCCGTGCGGAACCTCTCGCATAAGAAAATATCGTATTTGATCGAGGCCGTACGTCTCTACCATGCCTTCTGGAGATAAGACATTGCCGATTGATTTGGACATTTTTACGCCATCAACATTAATGAATCCGTGTGCAAATATTGCTTTAGGAATGTCTAAATCTGCAGACATTAGAAAAGCCGGCCAGTAAATAGCGTGAAAACGCGTGATATCTTTACCTATAACGTGAAAATCTGCAGGCCAATTTGATGTATATGTGTCTGATTGGCTATCTGGATAACCGATAGCGGTTATGTAGTTTGTTAGCGCATCAAGCCATACATACATCACATGATCTTCGTTATCAGGCACCGGAATACCCCAATGTAGGCGGTCTTTGTGGCGTGAAATTGACAGGTCACGCAAACCGCCTTCTTGTCCTACGAACGCAGTAATTTCATTACGGCGGCTTTCTGGTTGAATAAAGCTTTGGTTGTCTTTGTAATAGGCTAATAATTTATCTGTGTAGTTGGAGAGTCTAAAGAAATAGCTTTCTTCTTCTACCCAGCTTACGGGGGTTCCATTCGGGCTTATCTTTTCGCCAGTTGTGGGGTCTGTATGGAGTTCATCTTCAGTGAAATATCCTTCTTCTCTCACTGAATACCAGCCTTCATATTTGCCAAGATATATGTCGCCCTTTGCTTCCAATTTTTTCCAAAGGGCTTGTGATGCTTTGTAATGGCGTGGTTCGGTTGTACGAATAAAATCATCGTTGGATATATTCAACATTTTTGCCATTTGGATAAATTTTGCCGCGTTATGATCCGCAAATTCTTGCGCTGTCATGTTATTTTCAGCCGCTGTTTTAGCTACTTTTTCGCCATGTTCATCTGTCCCTGTCAAAAATTTCACATCATAGCTATCAAGACGTTTAAAACGTGCCATTACATCAGTTAGAATTGTTTCATAAGCATGCCCTAAATGCGGGGCACCATTGACGTATGAAATTGCTGTTGTGATGTAAAATGGTCCCTTGCTCACGACATTACTCTCCTAGATGCAGGCTCTATGCTGAAATGATTTGAAATGCGCCTAAGATTGCTTGTTTTTTGTCAAGGTTTCCGCGGTTAGTCATTTCAAAATGGTCTGTTAGGTTCTCACAGATTTTCAAGAGTTGTGCAAGCGAAGACTTTGCGAGAATTGTGCTCAAGGGGGCTTCATTAAGGCTATATGGTTTTAAGGCATGTCCGCGGGCCTTTGCGAAAACCAGTGTTTTATATATCCAGATCAATGTGTGAGACATGTTTTTATAGAGCTGATCTTGGCCTGCACGGGCGCATTGGTCAGCGTGATGATGAACAAGACGCCAATCGATATTAGGCATATCATTTAAAATTGATGTGATAGTTGCAAAGCTTTCCAAACCACCCTGCTCTATTAGATCGCAAGCTTGCCCAAACGAACCGTTTGCCATTGCGCTAATGATTTCTAATTGATTGCTATCGACGCTATACCCTTTTTTTACAAGTAATTCGTTCATGACATCATTTGTAATTATATCAATATTAATCAGGCGTGTGCGTGATCTTATGGTTGGTATTAATGCACCTAAACGATGGGTGATCAGCATGATAATTGTGTTTTTGGGTGGTTCTTCTAAGATTTTTAAAAGTGCATTTTGTGCGTTTCGGTTCATTGTATCGGCGTCATCTATTATAACAACGCGCCATCCGCCGTTACTTGATGTCATGCGTAAAAACGGTTCCACCTTTCTAAGTTCAGCAACAGCTAAGCTTTCAGCTGTTCTATTTTTAGTTGCATCATAGGCGCGCTCTAACGTTAGTAAGTCAGGGTGGCCACCTGATGCAACGCGGGAGAATATAGGGTCGGCTCGATCAATATGCAGGCTTGATTGGTCGAGGTTTACTGGCTCTATATCAAACATTGAATTTTGATTGGGGTTATGTGGTGGGTTTTTTAAAAGGAAGCGTGCGAAGCGATAGGCAAGCGTTGCTTTACCTATGCCGCGCACTCCATTTAAAATAATACCATGTGGCATGCGTCCGCATTTGAAAGCATTGAGTAACTCTTCTTGCGCGTTTTCGTGACCTAGCAAATGTTCCATTTGGCGCGGATGATGAAAGAATTCTTCGAATGATTCGTCCGCTTCAAACGTTTCTTCTTTTTCAATGACTTCTTCTTCGCCAAAAAGGTCCATGTCCTTCTACCCTATCGCATTTAAGGTTTTTGAGGCGACTAATTTGCTGATGTCTTCTAAAGACTGGCTTGCGTCCAAAACATGGCAGCGATCTGTGTTTTGTTTTGCTATCGTTAAAAATCCCTGACGGAGTTTTTCATGAAATGAAATATCCATACTTTCAAAGCGATCTTCTTTTTGTTTGATATTTAGGGATTCTGATGCCAAACGCCTTTCTGAGCGGGATAAGCCCGCTTTGGGTTCGATATCCAATATAAAGGTTAAATCTGGTTCCAAACCATCTAAAACTTTGTCTTTAAGCGTTTCAATGATCTCTAAATCGAGGCCGTGTCCATATCCTTGATAGGCCCTTGTTGAATCAGTGAAACGATCGCAGATGACAATATGGCCACCATCTAAGGCAGGCTTAATAACTTTTTCTGTATGAAGGGAGCGCGCAGCAAATAGCATCAGCGCTTCTGAGATAGGGCTCCACTCACCGCCTTCTCGTTGCACAAGTAAATCACGGATCTTTTCAGATTCAGGTGTTCCACCCGGCTCTCTTGTTGTGATTACCTTATGGCCATTGTCGGTAAGTTTTTGGGCGAGACGATTGATCTGCGTGGTTTTACCCGCGCCCTCCCCGCCTTCAAATGTGATGAAAAAGCCTGTCATGGTCTTTCCTACTATGCTCCCAGTAATAGCGTTTTAGCTTTAAATATTAATTGTGCGACAAAGCCTTTTGCTTCAACTGATTCCGCAGCGTAAATAATGTGTTTAACGTTATCTTGGTTAGGGACAGAGATTGTTAACGTCCCAATTTCTTGACCTTTGGTTATTGGTGCTTTGATTGGGCCATTATAATGGGTGGTTAGCTTAATTTTTTTTGCCGCGTTATGAGGAACAGTCAGTTTGATGTCCCTTTTTACGCTGACGCTTACTTTTTCTGCTTTCCCTAAAACAATATTTGCTTCACCTACGATGTCATCAGCATTGATAATAATTTCGTTTTTGAAGCTGTTAAGAGCCCATTGTAAAAGCTTTTTAGATTCTTGGGCTCGCGCAGCACTACTTTCCAAGCCATTCACCACAAAAATCACACGTCGATCATTTTTTACCCCTGACCCAATAAGGCCATAGCCACCGGCGTCTGTGTGACCCGTTTTAATGCCGTCTGCTCCGATGTTTTGATAAAGCAGCGGGTTGCGGTTTTGCTGAGGAATATCGTTATAGCTGAATTCTTTTTCCGAATATAATTTATAATATTCTTGATGATCTTCAATTAACGCTGACGCTAATTTTCCTAAATCTCTTGCTGTTGAATAATGTTCAGGGTTAGGCCATCCGCTTGCGTTCATGAAGTTGCTATCATTCATGCCTAAGTCTTTTGCTTTGTCATTCATTTTGGATGCAAAGGCTTCTTCGGAGCCTGATAACCCCTCAGCTAGAACAATCGTTGCATCATTACCTGATTGAATGATAACGCCGCGCAATAAGTCCATAATGTTGATGTCTTTATTAACTTCAACAAACATTTTTGATCCACCTTTACGCCAGGCTTTCTCACTAACCTTAAAGGTATCATCTGGCTTTATAGTGCCATCTTTTAATGCATCGAAAATCACAAAAGCGGTTAAGACCTTGCTCATGGAAGATGTCGGCATGCGTTCATCCGCATTTTTATTCAGTAAAACGGTGCCTGTTTCAACATCAAAAACGATGGCTTGTTTTGCAGATGTGTTGATTGAACTTGCACGCGCGGCTGAGACGCTAACAATTAAAATGGCCGATGCCAGAAATAAATATTTTTTTAACATGCAGATATTAAAACGCCTAAGAGGCGATGTTTCAACCGCTGTTATTCACGAATAATAATCGGTTCACCGATATTTGATTTTGATAATTGCGCTAACACTGTATTTGCCTGATCGCGTGATTTGAGAGGGCCTAACTGAACGCGGTAATATTTGTTCCCATTCACGACAGATGGATTGATTCTAATAGATCCATAAGGTTTGATGCGCTCAGCTAGTGCTCTTGCTTTTACAACATTCTGAAACGATCCTGCCTGCACAAAAATTGCGTCTGGTTTTGCGATAGGCTGTGGCGGGTTTTGAAAATTATTTAATTTGATCGGCTTTTGCGATGGTTTAGTCGGCGGTGGATTATAGGATGCTGTTTGAACAGTGTTAGTGGAACGATACCCTGGTTGATTAAGTGTGATTTCAAATCCTTGTGTTGTTTGACCGCTTTTTGCCATTGAGGCTACTTGTCTACTTTCTTGCGGCAGCACTTCTATTTTTACACGTGCAGTTCCTTTATGTTTAAAGTCTAATAATTCAGCTGATCTTTCGGATAAATCCAAGACACGGCCTTTACTAAAAGGTCCACGATCGTTAACACGAACGATCATTGAGCGTCCATTTTCTAGATTTGTGACACGAATGATAGATGGCATTTGAAGTGTTTTATGCGCGGCGGTGAGTTCATATTTATCAAATACCTCCCCATTCGCGGTTTGTTTTCCGTGAAAATTGGGGCCATACCATGATGCGATGCCCGTTTGTGTAAAGTTATAAGTCTCTCTTGGCGTGTAGCGCTGGCCTTTTATGACGTAAGAGCGTCCAACCTTAAAACTTCCCGCTGGCTTTTCGCTTGATGGGATCGGCAGGGACATTTTTTTGATAGCATGCGAGGCAAGTTCGGTTTTTGCACAAGCCGGCAAAAGTAAAACTGCCAGAAGGATTATGAAACGCTTTAACATCATTTTTTACTCATTAATTTTGTGAAATTGCATCGGCAATTAACCCTACGGATGTTGCAAAGTAAACCGATTTATTCCATTTCATGATCACACGATAATTATCATATGCGAGGTAGGCGGGCCCGTCTTCATCATCTGGTGTAACGATTGAAGCTTTAAATCCAGCAATATTAGGAAGGGGATCACCATTAGGTAACCTTACGCCCATATTACTCCATTCTTTGAGTGTTTTACGAATTTTTAGATCTGCAATACTCTCAGGAAATCCTTGTGGAAGTTTCACACGCCTTCCCCACCTTTCATCTTCTTTCCATCCGCTTTTTGATAAATAATTCGCAGTGGATGCAAAGACGTCGTCAAGGTCTGTCCAAATATTTCGTTTGCCATCGTTGTTGCCGTCAACGGCAAATGTGTGAAAACTGGAAGGCATAAATTGATTTTGCCCCATCGCGCCGGCCCATGAACCTTTCATATTGGCTGGTTTAATGTGTCCTTTATCTAAAATCTTTAGCGCGTTGAATAATTCTGTGCGGAAAAATTTTGATCGTCGCCCATCATGCGCCAACGTAGCCAGAGCGGGAATTACTTTAAAGCCGCCCGTATTGCTGCCATAGCTTGTTTCTATTCCCCAAAGAGCAACAATATAATGTGCCGGAACGCCGTATTTTTCTGATGCTTTTTTCAACGCTGTGGCATGTTCTTTTAACATGATACGCCCGCGTCGAATGCGGGCATCGCTTATGACGCGTTGGCGGTATTGCGCGAATGTCATTGTGCCTTCTGGTTGCTTTCGGTCTAGTTCGATTACTCTTGGGATCGGTTGAATTCCGCTTAGTGATTGATTGATGATGTTTTCCGAAATGCCTTTTTGGCGTGCCTCTGCTTTTACACCAGCTAGCCAGCTGTCCCAGTTTTGTGAGGCATTTGCTTGGTATGATGGTGCAAATATCAAGAATAATGCAATAAGGCTTAAACGTTTCATAAATTTCCTATCCGTGTTTTTTAAAAATAGAAGATTAGGAGAGGCTTGCGCAATGATGATTTTCAATCTTTGTCTTTTTTCCACTAGACATGATGTGGTGATGCCGTTAATAAAATGACAGCAAATCGCTTACAAGTCGGACAGATGGCAGAGCGGTTGAATGCACCGGTCTTGAAAACCGGCATGGGTTTATAGCCCATCCAGGGTTCGAATCCCTGTCTGTCCGCCACTTTTTTATTTTACCCTACGCTAAAATCTAGGTTTTTAAGTTTTTGAATAATCCTTAAAAACAAAATTGCTGCACGCTTTGGTGATGCTGAAAAAGCTGATACAAGATGTTTTATGCTGGAGATGAACAATTTATTTCTGAATGCCGTTGTAGCATTTTCAATTTCAAGGCCTGCTTTGAAAACATTGCGAGCCCCTGCCCCATAATTATCTTGGATGAATTCTTGTTTTATATTCCAAAGTTTGTCCGCGGCATTTTTTGCTATTTCGTAATTCGGATAACCGCTGATTCGCACCTCGGTTAGAACATCTTCAATAATTCCAAGTTTGTAACTATTACAATATGACAGCAGCCAATCCCAATCCTCTAGACGTTTTAGCTTCGTGTTGTAGAGTCCTATCTTGTTTTCACTAAATATATTTTTTTCTACCATCATGGTTGAGCCTGGGCTTACGGTACAACCATCGAGCATTATTTTGTTCCAATTTTTTGAGGCCTCTAATATTCGGGTGTTTTTACGTCCGTTGGTTCTACACATGACAAAGCTTGTGCAGCTTGCCTTTACGTCTACTGCACTGTTTTTCATGATTTTGTGTTGTTCTTCTAATTTTTTTGGATACCAAATATCATCAGAATCTAAAAAGGCAACGTAATTGCCTTGTGCGGCTAGAATGCCTGTATTACGTGCGGCGGATGCCCCTTTGTTTTCTTGATGGTCCAAAATTTTCAAACGAGGGTCAGTGATGCTTTTTAAAACCTCGCTCATATTATCCGGGGAAGCATCATTAATTATAATTAGCTCATAATTTTCGAATGTCTGCGCAAAAACACTATTGATTGAATCCATGATTGTATCAGCCGCGTTGTAGGCAGGTATAATCACGCTAATTTGTGGTGCTAGTTTCGTCATCAACAGTTTTGTATTTATTTCAATAATTTTTCAGAGAATAAAGCCAATGTATGTTTAGGAGAAGTCAAAAATGCCCGTAAACTTAATATCAATGCTTTATCAATCCTATTCGTTTTAGCAACGACTTTTGCCAGCTTAAGAAAAACACGAACAACAATGGGTTTTGCTTCAGGGGAAATTTGTGTAGGTAATAATTCTTTGATTTTCAACATTGCTTTATCACTTGGCGATAACAACAAACCAGAGCATATAATATCGATAATTTCCCATTGCATGCGGTTTTGCTTGTTTGGCTCAAACAGCTTTAGAGTATCTTCTGAGATAATTTCAAGGTTTGTTGTTGGGTCTTTGTCTGCTTTAGCCGCATATCTCGCGACAACACTTGTAACAGCCTGCGCGCGGGCGTTTTGAACCGATATTTTATTCGTGTGCTCACGATATTTTAGAATCGTTTGTTTTATATTATCTATTGTTCCGATCTTATGCATACGTAGCCAAAGATCGTAATCTTCGGCGTGTTTATACGCATAGCGATAGCCACCAAGCTCTTTGACTTTTTGTGTGCGCATCATGACTGCGGGATGTGCAAGGGGGCTGCCGCGGTTGAATATATAGTCCTCAATATCAGCGCTTATGGGGTATTCCACCTTTTCAAAAACGCTATCATTTTCATCAATGATTTCTATAGCCCCGCCAAGTGCAATAACCTCTAGGTTTTCATCCAAGTAAGTTTTTTGAAGTGCTAAACGTTCAGGCAAGGCAATATCGTCTGCGTCCATACGGGCGATTAGTGGTGTCTTTGCACAATCTATGCCCTTGTTTAAAGCGGCAATCAGGCCTTTATTTTCCTGTTCGATTAATATTATGCGTGGATCTTGTTTTGCGTATGTTTGTAGCATTTTGGATGATTTATCTGTTGAACCATCATTAATAATGATGAATTCAAAATCTTTAAATGTCTGTTTTAAAATGCTGTCGATCGCTTTATCTAAAAAACGTTCACCGTTATATACTGACATTAGAACACTGATCGCAGGCATTAGATAATGATCCAGTCTTTGGGAAATAGGTCTGCAATCGATTTTTCTTTTAAAGTCTCTGCACTGAACCATTGCGCGGGAGCGATTACGTTTTTATCTTTATGTTCGTTCAGCCATGCACCCCACCAGCTAAAAGAGCTGTTGGCGAGGATATTATGATGGCATTGTGACATAAGATACATATCTTCGTGTGGGGCATCATCATTTCCACTAACTATAGTTTTTTGTTGGCAGAAATCAAAGTTTGACTGAGCGTATTGCGTATCATCAGAGAAGATAAAAAAGTGAATATCCTCGCCAAGCTTTTCGATCAAATGGCCAACAGCGCTTTTGTAATAATCCTCCGATGCGCTTCCGTGCACTTTTTGTGTCTTTGTGTCGGATACATAATCGCCACGGCGTACATGCAGAGACACCGCATGTTTTGCTGCCTTAATTTGTTTTTCTATATTTGCACTGCTTGATGATAAGTTTTCTTTAATTGTGAAGTGATCTCTTATGTCATTTTCAATCGCTTTAAAATAATTTTCTGACTGAAAATAGCCAGTGACTGAAAAGCCATCTTTGGCCTCAAAAAAATTTGGATCGTAGTGGTAGTGCGGTTCTGTGTATTTGTTCGGATCAGGGAGCCTATTTTTGATTTTTTGAAGCCATTTAAATTTTATACCCGCATTGAACTTAACTTCATCGGAAAGCTTATAGCAATTAAGCATATAGCTGCGTAGCGGGTAGTGAAGAAATTCTGATAGATCTAATTTTAGAGCGGTACTGTTATGTTTTGCGAGGGCGAGACCTGATGCATATTGAAACATCTGATTGCCAAGCCCGCCGGAAAGGTTGAGCGTTATCATAACTAGCGGACCTTTCTAAACACATCATCCCCCGAGAGACGTGCAATATGGTCATATCCTTGTTTTTGGATGTGTTTGCGCAATGTTTTATCCCCAAAATGACTGCGGTCATTCTCGACTACAATTACATCGATATTAAATATTGAAAAATCGATACCTTGCAGAACTTCCATTTCAAAACCTTCAACATCGAGAGACATGAAATCAACATGCGTTAGCTCTCGTTCAATAAGGATATTGTCTAAACGGCGCTTTAATAATTTAGTGCGGGTTTTTGGCATGTTATCTACATTAACGCCTTGTTCAACGGCATAGCCCTCGACACCTGACAGTGCATTTTGCCAATCGCTTGTGTCATATTCGACAAATGTAACTTCTTCCCCGTCATTCGCACCCAACAGATGTGGTAGGCATTCCGTTTTTCGGTCTGTTGTCCATTTCTTGCGAAGACGTTCTTGCGGCTCAAAGGCTAGTCCTGTCCACCCTTTTTCTTCAAAATACAATGTGTTGCTTAATTCTTTTGGATCGTTTGCACCGACATCTAAGAATATTCCATCTGATTTTCCACTGAAAATTTTATTGTCTAAAAACCAATCTTGTCCGCGCTGGCTGTAATAGCCCTGCCCCATAGTTTTTTGACCCAGACGATCGTAAAAATCCATGAAAAAATCTGGGTTTTGATTCACCATCTTAAAATATAGAGGCAAATGGTAAGGAAAGTTTTTTAGGCGCTTCAGCGATTTTGTAATCTTGAAACACACCTTGCAAGCAATGCTTTTTATAGGATTGCTTTTTGGGGTTTGAGGGGTGATTTGTATTTGGTTTTCCAAGCTTTTCTCCAATACCCAATTCTGATCTTTGATAAAATTATGAATGAAGGCAAATACATTATATTCATTCAAAACTCTCTGACGAGACTCTTTAATAGCATTCAAACGTTTTTTATAAAAATCAGGATCATCTAAAAGGTCTTTTATCGTCTTTAGGGTTTGTTCTGGATTAGTTAAATCAACACTTATGAAGCTGTCCTCAGGAAAATAATCGACAAGATTTGCACACCCCGAAAACACAGGAAAGGCATAACCCAAATAGGCATCTGCTAATTTTTCCGTCCAAAAATTAGGAATATCATTATTTTCACAGATAAGATGAAAAGCATAAGGATCGATGCCTTGTGCTTTATCATCAATTTCTTTGAACCCACGTCCTAATAGATGAAATTGACTGCCAAGTTTTTCTTTTAAAAACTGTGTTGTTTGAATGCGTTGACGGTGGCGGTCATTCATAGATTTTGATGAAATCATGGTGGAGATTTCATTAATTTTATCTGGTGGAGCTAACGCGACTAACTCATCATAATTTTTATGATCACCAAACCGATCTGAATGCGCTACACCATAGTGCCAAGGCAGTGCAAGTTGCCCTATGATTTGTTTTGTATCTTTAGAAAGCTGATCTATCTGCTGAGGTGTGAATATAACACCGAATTGATTCAGAAAATTGAGAGTATAGTTCTTAATGCTTGGCGGTTCTGAGATAAATAAAAAGCGGCGTTCTTTTGGAATATTTGTTTTTAACGTTGCATGGGGTTCGTCATACACAACTAAAAAGTCAGTATTGTTTTTATTATCGTTGAATGTGAATGTTTGTTCACCCCAAATCATCGAGGGCTGAGGTAGTTGGCGTGTAAAAGGCCATTGATGTGCGCTCGATAAATGGATCTTAGCCATGCTTTGACCATCCCTCCCATACAAATGGAAAATTCCAATCACAATGATGTGTTTTCGCGAGCTTTTGCCTGATGTCATCGCGGCGCGTTTGAGCGTTTTCTACGAAATTGTGAAATTGAATTTGAAGATGATTAAAGCGTTCTAAATAGCCGGTTTCAATTAGTCTATCCAGAAGATCGAACTCTCCTCCTTCAATATTAAGCTTTATGAGGTCAATTTTTTGGATGTTTTGTTCATCTAAAAATTCAATGATATCTCGAATTTGAATTAAGGTCTTATCACCTTTTGAGCTGAAAACACTCGACGCATCCGCATCAAGAGATATTTCTATCTCTTGCGAGCTGCCTCCTATACCGTATGGATAAATGGCAATTTTCTGATTGTCTTTAAAGGTATCATCTAACTTTTTTACAAATCCTTCTACGGGTTCGAAAACATGGATTGAAGGTTTATACAGCTCAAATATTGATGCGGCCCATTCACCCTTATAGCCGCCGACATCTATCACTACGCTATTGTCTTTAAGCTTGTAATTTAGACGTTTTGTTTCATCCCCTTTAATTATACGCCATCGTAAATTATGGATATAACCTGGCCTTGTTAGTAAATTTTTTATATGTATTTTGAGGCTGCGCCCACATTTTTTCATATATCTATAACCGCTTCTGACATAATTAAAGTATTGTTCAGGTAAAGCTTTTTGTAAAAAACGTACAGTGGCGTTTCTGTAGGAATAATAAGCCATAATCAATTTGTATTTTGTTTTATTAATGAAGCGCGGAATAAACACGGATGGTTTTTGTAAAGATGCATTCTTTAATTCCTTTATTAATTCAACATCATGAAGATCTTTTGCCGCAGCGCGCGCCTTTTTTAATTCCAATACCTTATCCAAGCAAACACATTTTATACCTTTGTACACGAAATGGTTTTTAGGATCATAGATCATGTCGTCAATGTCTATGCCTAAAATATCATAGCCTTCAGCATGTTTTGAGATAAGACTATCGTCTGTTTTTATATCAACAGCAGTTGATGAAATATAATCCATATCTTGTATGTCCCTAATACCGTAAAGCGCTAGTATGCTTCCTGTATCGAGAACAACATCATTAATTATGCCCTGCTGTTTTACCAACGTTGAGAATTGATCAAAATATGTCTTAAACTTTTCCGGCTTTATGCTTTTGTCTTTAAAGTTTAAATAATCACGGCCATTATTATTTAAAAGAACTTCTGCAGCTAAAATTGTTTCCTCATGTGTATCTGTGGTGTGCATCACATGCGTATCGCTTGAATGAAGTTTGCGTATTTGGTCTTTAACATCTCGCACATTATCGTTGTCTTGGAAGAAAACGATCGTCACATTGCTGTTTGTTTTATGGGATCGGCTTTTTGCAAAATCTTCACAATGCCAATCATTCCACCATTTGTGCTGATCGTAGAAAAAATCTTGTAAGTTGGTCAGGCCATTCATGCTTATTGGAAAGCTTTCAATGTAATCAACTCTAAAGTTATCTTCTAACTTTGATATAAATTGCTGTTGAATATTTTGCGCGACGGGAAATAGTATGGCTAAGCGTGTGCCTGTTTTGAGTTTTACAAATTCGTAGATCATGTTCAAAAGAACATCTTCATCAATGCCTATTTTTTTCATGGTGGCGTAATTTTGGATTTGTTGTTCGCCATGAAGCTCAACGGTATTTATGTTATCCACTTCACAGGCAAGACTTGCAGCCAAACGATGTGCGCCGTCAACGAGCGTGTTTTCACAGACAGGGACGATAGAATTTTGCGGGTCGTAACCATTTTTGCGCATTGATTCTATAAGCGCGTTAAATTGATCCCAATAATCTTGCATTGAGGACCGACCAGGCTCCCATGGTGGAGGGAGTTTAAAGTCTTGTGACCAAGCGCGTATAAGTTCGTGATAGCAATGTTTACCCCAAGCTTTTCCTTTACCGGTTATTTTGCTTTTAGCATAAATATAACGCGCCATTACATCGAGACGATTGCTATTTAAAATAGTAAGTGGAGGGGTTTCTTTTGTCACGGCATCTGCAGCTAAATCATAAAAATTTAGCGTGTTCGGGTGTATTAATTTTTCCAATGCAGACATTTTTTCAAATATTCACTTTATGTAAGACGTTTTTTATAAAGATTTCGACCAATTTGTATACCCTTGCGCTCGATAAAAAGGTAGCTCAAGGTGCTTACAATCACTGTTAAAATTGAGACTGCTATGAATTTTACAAAGGGCATTGTATCAAAGACTGTTGGTAAAAAATGTAAGACGAACATGTGGGTTAGATACAATGAATAGCTTATCGTGCCTAAAAATATCATTGATTTACGTTCAAATAAAAACGATGAAACTGGTCCCTTACCTCCAGCTAATATAATGCCGAATGTAAGTAATAAAATATTGATGTATTCATTACCTATTTGCAGGATTATGAGTTCAAAAAAGCCTACAATCAGCAGTGTGAGCAACCCAAAGTCTAATATCCAAGGTTTAAAAATAGATGAAACCCATGGGCGTAATTTGTATGCTAATAAACCTAGAAAGAAAGCTGGTGCGTATCGAATGGGGCTCCATTTAATAGCTTCTCCCAAAACTTCTGGTGGTACGAAGTTGTGATAAATAAATTTAATAGAAAACACGGCACATGTTAGGATGAATAATAAAATAGCCGTCCACCATGTTCTCAATAGTGGTAGCGCAAAAGGTATAACTGCATACCAAAACATTTCTATTGGAATTGACCACTCCACCCCTACAAGCGAGTTTGCGGTGCGGTAATCCAAGAAAGATAAAAAGCTTAAATGCATTAATACATCATAGAGTAAGTTGGTTTCCCCAAGTATACTGCGCCATGCGCTAACGGGTGTTCCTATCACAATGGTTATTATTCCAAATAAACATGCGCAATAATACGCAGGAGCCACACGCCAAAAGCGTTTCCACCAAAATTGTTTGATTTCAGAGTTTTTGGTTAGAGAGTGCGAAATACAGAATCCCGAAACTACGAAGAAGATATAAACGCCAGCTGCACCTAAATCTGCAATGCGATTACCAATATCGCCAAATTCTCTTAATCCCGCGCCGCCGGCATGTATAAGTATCACCATGAACGCGGCATAAGCGCGAAGACCTGTTATAAAGCTTTGATCCCCAAAACCTGGCTGACTAAGGTTTTTTATTGTTTGAAAGAGAATCGTACTCACCCATTTTAGTTTAATATGCTTTTACTGGAAGCCAGATATGTATCATTAATTTTTTCAAAATGCTCAAATCCATTGTCTTTCAGGTAATCTTTAAGACTTTTTTCTGTCGGATAATCATTAGTTCCGTCAAAACACCTTGCATCATCTATAAGCAAGACGTGTTCTCTCGCGTTTTTATGTGCTGCTATGTGGTCGATTTCTTTTATGATTGGTGTATCTAAATCACCTTTTGAAGTTTCGCCCGCAGAGTAATGACCATCAAGCCAAAAAATAATAGGTGCATCAATGTCCTTAATGACATCAGTCATAATTTCGCCGCTATTACCTTGATGGATTGTAATAGTTTTATCGCCTTTAAAACGTTCAACTGCCTTTTCAAACAAAGGAACATTTAACTCTATGGATGAAATCTTTGAACAGTAAGGCTTCATTGCTGCAATCATATCGCCTTTATATGTTCCCGTTTCGACTAATGTACGAATTCCTGTTTTTAAAATTACTTTTTTCAAAAAGTAGGCTTTTACTGCATGCGGTTGCGGGATCGGCTCTCCTTGAAGTTTCCATACAAAGTTTGCTGCGATTTGTTTTAATGGTTTTAACATTGAGTGTCTCTCTTCCGATTTCAACATGCTTTTAACTGATTACTCTTGCTCATTTTTTTACAAGATAGCGTTTTGCAGGCATGGATTTTACGCGATGCATTGTGTAAGTATCCGGTTTATTTTCAAAATACTCAACAAAAGCGACCGTTTCACCGGGGTAATTTGGTTGATTTATTTCGTCGAACAGAATAACACCACCAGGATTTAAGCGAGGCCAGCATAGTTCTAGTACGCTTTTGGTTGAGTCATAAAGATCACAATCAACATGGATCAATGAAAATGATACATGCGGGTTCTTTGTAAAGAATTCAGGTAGGCTTTTGTCAAACCAACCTTTAACGAGGTGAACATTATCATGTTTATCTGCGAAAGCTTTTAATTGTGGGAAGCCTTCCGTATCAACGAATCCGCCCTTTTGCATTTGTGGGACTGGTTCTTTATCGCTGTAATCTTCATCGGATAATTCAGGAAGTCCCTCGAATGAATCAAAGCCATAGAAGCTTCGTTTTTCTAACCCCTCACGCCCACGTTCGAGAATCTCATTAATGCGAACGAAAGAGACAAAAGATATGCCGCCTGCCACTCCAAATTCAGCAACGTCACCAGGAATGTCATGCAGTTTAAACATGATCTCGTTGTACATCATGAGTTGTTGCCATTCACGATTGCTGGATTTGTATTGAAACTGTCGTAAGTAGGGACGGGTTTTGCCCCAATATGCCCCATCAATTTTTCCACCAATAACGCCTGTGTTTGGGCGCCCTTCTGTTAGCATCCTTTTGATGGGATATAGTTTTTTCTTTATTTTGCTAATCATTAAATTATGTCCTACTATCGTGACCAGAAAAGATTAACCGGCGTGTTCAAATTCATCTTCCCGAGAAAACCTTCCAGATGAAAACCGAATTTGCTTACGGGTATCGGGCGTTTTTTTGCGTCCTGAAAAACAACTTTAAAAGCAATACGTGATTCATCACCTACGTTATGAAACGCGCTATGAATAACATTCGATTTGAAGATCAACGCATCACCAGGGTTCAGCTCACACGGCACCGCTTCGCCTTCTAATAGAAATTTTTCAAGAACATCCTCTTTGATTACTCTTTCATTTCCATTGTGTGTGTGAACATGTTCGATTTGATCACCATGGTCAACTTTATCAAGGACTTGCATCGCCCCAGTCTCCTTTGTGGTTTTAGTCAGTGCAATCCATATTGTGAACATTGTTTCTTCTGGATCAAAGTCACTCCAAAAACTACCATCTTGGTGCCAAGGTGTTTCCACGCCACCTTGTGGTGCTTTAATGAGTGGTTTCATATGTTCGACTATCGGCTCTTCAAAATCAGATAAAAGAGCACTAATCGTTTGATTTTCTTTAATTTTTTTAAGAATGTTTTTGAAGAACAATGTTTTATACATAACACCCATACGGCGAGATGATTTTTCGGTTCCAACATCTTTGGACAATTGGTTTGAATCGACTTTCAAGCGGCGAATGGCCTGTTCACATTCTTCAGAAGTTAGAACATTACGGATGATGTCCCACC
The DNA here is from genome assembly GCA_045106175.1 of Bdellovibrionales bacterium. Lineage (GTDB taxonomy): Bacteria > Pseudomonadota > Alphaproteobacteria > Micavibrionales > Micavibrionaceae > TMED27. The sequence continues at coordinate 9,186 of JBGCEF010000074.1, read as the reverse complement.
CCTTTTTTTCAAAGTTTTTAGGTATCGTCATATTTTTATGTCCCAATGTTTCGCTCCATTGTTTCAAGTTCTGATGTTCTAATGATAGTGGTATCGTTTTAGCGTCATTTTCAAGCAACAGAGAGACCGCAAAATATCTATCCATTAGCGTAGAAGGTCTATGCCACGAGTTTTTTCGTTCGGCGAGTTTATTGTCTATTACATGGGAAATAAAGCCCATTATTTTTTCAAAAGTCTTTATGTCTGCTAAAAAACTCTGTTGTGTTGTCACTTTTTGGTCGAGATATTGTTTTGGTTTGTGCGTCGTATTGAAATAATCGTTATAATCATCAAAAATCTGATCGACAGCATTGCGGCCATTCATTTTGATATTTTTTTGGTTACGCAAAACCGATAGTGTATGTTGGTATCGATACGGAATAATCACGCGTTCATTTTTATTGATAATATCACTTATAGTTTCAGATACACTTTTGAGGTCGCTGCGCTTTAGCGGGATATCATATTCCAAAAACCCAATATGACTTAGATTGGTATGTAAATTATTTTTGTAAATATGGTAGATAATTGACGGTGCCATATATGTTGCCGCTTGAAGGCGTTCATTATATTCAGGCAATTCCCATTCTTTAATGATGTGACCATCAAAGAAATCCGTATCGATATTCCTTGGAACGTCAGGATTAGCTTCTATGAATGTATAGTGATCAAATGAAAATGATGGATCAATTGTGTAGCTTTTTTCTTCAAGCTGCTTATGAAACATCACGAAATTTTTCCAAGTCATTACGCCTCCTCCGTCATATCAGACAATGTGTGAAACCAATCCCCCGAGACGTGACCTTTACGTTCTTCGATGATTGTAATGCCAAGTTTTTTCAATCGACGCTTTAATTTAAAATGCCGCCAAAAAGAGACCTTAACCTTCCTGTAATGGTATTCAACCATAAGAATATTAATTGCATTCATAGCCCCAGTTTCAAGCAAATATTCAAGAACGTCATATTCAGCTCCCTCTATATCCATTTTCAAAATGACCAAATCATGATTTGCACTGTTTTCCTTGATGAAAGCCGACAGGTCCATGCATGGAACACTCTGCATGTTATCCGGGTTCACATTACCTGATGTCTTTTCTTTCATCACGGTTGATGATCCCCAAGGTACATCCTCAACACCGTAATAATCTGAACGACCATCGGTCAGGTAGAAATCCACTTCTCCGTCATTAATCCAAACTGCTTTTTTGTGCACTGTTACATCACCGTCATCACGACAGAGCATTTTATCTGCAAGCTCATTGCAGGGTTCGAACGTATGGATATCCCATTGCGTGTCTGCATATAAAGTGGTTTTCTTAAAATGAAGAATGCTTTCACCAACATGGCCTCCACAATCAAGAAACAGTCCTGTTTGTAGTGATTTAGGCATTTTTCACATCCCATTTTTGCACCGGGGCCCAGGCAGGCCTGACTTTATTAGCCCAAACAGGCCCCCTTGCGGCGTTACCTTCGATACTTAAAGACAGCATGACGTTACTATTTTGCAAAGTCAAAATGGACATCTCACCCGGCACAGCGAGAAACATTTGAAATTTATATTGTCCATCCTCTAGCTCGTCTATTGGAACACGCGCAGATATCTTATTCTTGCCTATTTTAAGATTTTCCCAATTAAAATCTTTATGATCACGGATTGAGCTGAACATCATAATTGTACCGTCATCTTTATATAGACCGTATCCAATTTGGATATCGTTCATCTTTCTATCTGTTTCATACTCAATATTAATATTAATGGTTGAATCACCTGAAACAATTGGTTGTGCAACTTCGCCTTTTTCATCCGTTAAATAAAACGAAACAGGTCTAATGGGATATTGATCAAATTCATCCGTGTTATTGTCCCATTTTGTAGCTTCTGCGTCGAACAAAGCGCCCATATATGTTTTCAAGACATGTGCTACGTCTTTTGAATCTGTGTGAACTTTTCCATCTTCTAGGAATATTGCGCGCGTACAAAGTGAACGGATTGCATCAAGATTATGTGATACGAATAGAATTGTTCGACCTTGTTGTGAGACATCCTGCATTTTACGAAGACATTTTTTGCGAAAAAAACTATCGCCGACTGATAAAACTTCATCAATTACAAGGATTTCAGGTTCTAAAAAAGCAGCAACAGAAAAAGCTAAACGCATGCGCATACCGCTTGAGTAACGTTTAACAGGCATATCGATAAATTCTTCAACACCTGCGAATTCTACTATTTCATCAAATTTGGCTTTTATTTCTTGTTGGCTCATTCCCAAAATTGAACCATTCATGAATATGTTTTCGCGCCCTGATAGTTCTGGGTGGAAGCCTGTTCCTACTTCAAGCAAGGACCCAACGCGCCCATGAAGAATGGCTTCTCCGCGTGTTGGCTTTGTAATTTGCGATAGGATTTTTAAAAGCGTACTTTTACCTGCGCCATTACGCCCTATGATCCCAACGACCTCTCCCTCTTCTATATCAAATGATACATCCTTAATCGCAGAGAATTCATTTTTATAAACGGGCTTTCCATCTTTTTTGCCCGTGAACAGACTTGTTATCGTATCGCGCAGTGTCATGTAATTGGCGGTCATCGCTGAACGCTTCAGATAGTCTTTGCCCAAATTTTTAACTTCTATCATTACAGACATTATATTCTATCAATCAAAGTTGTTTCCATTTTACGAAAGACGCGCAAGCCTCCAATAAGGACAACCGACACCACAACAACGAATATTCCTATAGCTTCTAATCCGGGAAACGGTGTGCCAAGAAATGCCCAACGACTGACCTCTATCAAAGTAGCCATAGGGTTGAGGTAAAATAACCATTGCAAATGATCGGGTGCGAACGAGACTGGATAAATCACCGGAGTAATGAACATTGCAATATGAACCAAAAACGGCAGCGCAATACCAACATCGCGATAAATACCATTAATAGGTGCTATCCAGAGCCCCATTCCAAATGCGAGTAATGCAGCTCCTATTAAAACAAAAGGAACCAGTAGCACGCCAAATCCAGGCAACATTCCAAAGAAAAGGGCCAGAATAAACAAAACTACGTAGGCAATCATTGCGTCTATCATTGCGGCGCATGGCACACTCAGAGGTAAGATTTGACGAGGGAAGTAAACTTTGGTGATGATTTCTGAATTCGTTATGAGTGAATTTGCACCATCGACCAAAGACCGACTAAAAAATTGCCACAATATAAGGCCAGATAAAACAAAAATCGGATATGGCGCACCATCTGAAGGAATTTTGGCTAAATAGCTGAAAACAAGAGTGTAAATGCCTGCCATGATCAATGGCTGAAGGACCACCCATAAAACACCCACAACAGCCTGTTTGTAACGAATAGAAACTTCACGCATAGACCAGCTACAAATGAGCTCGCGGTAATTCCATAGCTCTTTCATATCATCAATGAAGGAATATTTCTTTTGTGGGCGGATGACAGTTTTCATTAATTTTATTATTACTAATTAGAGTTAAAGCAAGATCTGCCAAATGTGTTTATAGATAATGACATAGCTGAGTGCAATTTCTTTTTGCGCTGATGAAAACATGATTAGAGGGTGCGTGTAATATCTGTTTTTGTTTTGAGACATTCAACGTATGTTTATGTCATGACAATTTTAAAACATAAATTACTGGCTTTAGAATTTCTGCTGTTATGCATCTGCCTGCCCACGGTGATTATTGTCTTTAAACTCGCGCCTTTTATGTTTTTTTTCCTTTGGGGCGCGGCGCTTTATTGTTTTTTTATTCTACGTTTTCGCCATAAAGAATATTTTCGAGAGCTATGGAAGTGGGAGGCGGTCACTTGGGCAGCGATGAAACCCATTCTTGTGCGTTTTGTTTTTGCGTCAATCGGGATGGTCGCTTTCATTTATTTTATAGATCCTGATCGTATGTTTGGCATTATACGTGAGCGACCGCAGATTATTCCATTTTTATTGGTTATGTATCCGCTTATCTCGGCCCTGCCCCAAGAATTCATATTTTGTAGCTTCTTTTTTGAACGTTATAAAAAATTTTTTACAAGTGACAAAGCTATGATTATTGCTAGTGCGATTGTCTTTGCTTACGCACATGTTCTTTATATTAATTGGATTGCACCGTTTTTAAGCCTGATCGCAGGGATAATTTTTGCAACGACATACGCAAAAACCAAATCTCTAGCGCTTGTGACTATCGAACATGGGCTGTATGGAAATGTTCTTTTCCTTGTTGGTCTGGGTTGGTATTTTTATGGCGGCGCGGTTGTGCAGTAAATTTAAGACCTCTGGCTTAGTTTTTAGAGCCTCCACAAGTCTACTTCATGTTCAGCATCATTTTTGATGTGCGACATCAAAAATCACTATAATGTGCTTGACATACAGAGTGTCCAAAGCGTATAAAGCGCCTTCAATTAATAGGAATTATATTATGTTTGCAGTTATACGCACAGGTGGAAAGCAATATCGCGTTCAAAAGAACGATAAAATCGAGATTGGAAAGCTTGATGTAGAAGAAGGTGACAGCGTCAATTTTGATGAGGTGCTTTTTGTTGGCGGTGATAAATCCGCAAAACTTGGTGAACCTTTGGTTAAAGGCGCATCTGTTAAAGCGAATGTTATCGCACAAAAGCGTGCACCAAAGATTGTTGTTTTCAAAAAGAAACGTCGTCAAAACTATCGTCGTAAGAAAGGCCACCGTCAGCATTTGACAGTTGTCCAAATTACAGACATCAAAGCGGCTTAATGTAAGCAGCACATATTTAGGAAGGATTGAGCAATGGCACATAAAAAAGCAGGTGGTAGTTCCAAGAATGGTCGCGATTCAGCAGGTCGTCGTCTTGGCGTAAAAAAATCTGGTGGTCAGGAAGTTTTGGCCGGTAATATAATTATCCGTCAACGCGGTACAAAATATCGCCCAGGTCGCAATGTTGGCGTTGGTAAAGACCATACGATTTTTGCATTGCTTGAAGGCAATGTGTTGTTCACAAAAGGTGAAGGCGGTCGCGCGACAGTGAATGTTGTTCCTGCGAATGATGGTCAAGCACAGGCTGCTGAATAGGCCCTCCTATTCTTCATTTAAAGAATTTTGAAAGGGAAGGTTTAGGCCTTTCCTTTTTTATTTGCATAAAGATAATATTGTCATGAAATTCCTCGATCAAGCGAAGATTAATTTAGAAAGTGGCGCAGGCGGTCAAGGTTGCCTGAGCTTTCGTCGTGAGAAAAATATCGCCATGGGAGGCCCTGATGGTGGAAATGGCGGCCGTGGTGGAGATATTGTTTTTGAATGCGCAAATGCAATGAATACACTTATCGATTTCCGCTACAACCAACATTTTAGAGCTTCACGCGGCGAACATGGAAAAGGTGACAACCGCACAGGTGCACATGGCGAAGATTGTGTGATCCGCGTGCCTGTTGGCACACAAATCCTTGATGATGATAAAGAAACAGTTCTTTATGATTTCACGCAAGTTGGTGAACGCAAAGTGTTCTTAAAAGGTGGCGATGGTGGTTTTGGAAATGCACGCTATAAAAGTTCGACCAATCAAGCACCACGAAAAACAACACCTGGATGGCCCGGACAAGAAATGCCAGTTTGGCTTCGACTTAAGCTTATTGCCGATGCAGGGCTCGTAGGTTTGCCAAATGCAGGAAAATCGACGTTTCTTGCTGCGTGTTCGAATGCAAAACCGAAAATTGCGGATTACCCCTTTACAACGCTTCACCCAAATTTGGGCGTGGTGAAGGTAGGAGATTATGATTTTGTGATTGCGGATATTCCCGGATTGATCGCGGGAGCGTCGCTTGGACAGGGTTTAGGGGACCGTTTCCTCGGACATGTCGAACGCACCAATGTTTTATTGCACCTGATTGATTGCACACAAGAGGATATTGTTGAGGCCTATAATACCATTCGTAAAGAATTGGAAGGATATGGGTGTGGGTTGATTGATAAAGATGAAATTGTCGCTCTTAATAAATGTGATGCGCTTGGTGAAGAGCTCTCGAAGGAGCTTGCGGAGGATCTCAGCGCGGCAGTAGGTAAGACTGTTCATACAATCTCTGCCGTGGCTGGGCAAAATGTTGATACACTCCTATATGAATTGGGTCATAAAATTTATACAATCAAATATAAATTAGATTCGGATGAAACAGAGGAGTTCAATCCTGCAGATGATATCTAAAAATATCATATTTAAATGTAGGATTTATTAGATGCCAAATACATTAGATATATTAAAAGACGCAGAAACGATTGTTTTTAAAATTGGTTCTGCAATTCTAACCAATATGGAAACAGGCCAAGTTAACCAAGATTGGCTTGAAACATTTGTGGATGACATCCGTGTTCTTAAAGATCAAGGAAAACGCATTGTTATTGTTTCCTCTGGTGCGGTTGCATTAGGGCGAAGCGATATTGGTATTGCCGCGGATCAGCGCCCTTCTGAAATTCCATTGGAACAAAAGCAAGCGGCAGCATCTGTTGGGCAGTTCTATCTTTTTAACGCGTATTTCGAAGAGCTTAAAAAAGACGATATGAAGGCCGCGCAAATCTTACTAACCATGACAGAAACAGAAGATTGGCGGATGCATTTAAATGCGCGTGAAACACTAACTACTCTGCTTGATCGAGATATTGTTCCGATTATCAATGAGAATGACACAATTTCTACGGGTGAAATTCGCTTTGGCGACAACGATAAATTAGCCGTTCGCGTTGGGCAGATGGTGGAAGCCGATGTCGTTGTGTTGCTCTCAACAACGGATGGGCTTTATCGTGCTAACCCTGATGTGGATCCAAAAGCACCGTTTATTCCCATTGTTAAAACTATTACAGAGAACCATGTTGCTATTGCGGGTGACGCAGTTGCAGGCCTAAGTACGGGCGGTATGAAAAGTAAAATTGAAGCTGCGATTTCAGCGACGCGAGCAGGAATTCATCTTATTATTACGGATGGTCGCCAAAATGGCTCATTGAACAATTTATTAAGTGACGGTGATAAGAAAAACACGCTTTTCACGGCAGAGGAAAATCGCGCCAATGCTCGTAAAACTTGGATTCAATCGCACCTTAACCCTAAAGGAAGTGTCTTTATTGATGATGGTGCGGAAAAGGCGCTTGATGAAGAGAATAGTTTATTACCAATAGGCGTTAAGTCCATAGATGGTGATTTTGATCGCGGTGATGTCATTTTGATTAAAAACCAATTTGAAGAGACGATTGGTATTGGAATTACTGCTTTTCCATCTAATGAATTATTCCTTATTATTGGTCGTCAGAGTGAGGATATTCCGATGATTCTTGGCTATGCCGGTCGTACGGAAGTTATCCATCGTAATGATCTTGTGCTTTATGACGATCCGCTCCAAGCTATTCCCAATGCTTAAACCATATAAGAGGTTTTCTTTATGCGCACTGATACGCCTAAAACAATCTATTTAAAAGACTACAAACCGTATCCGTTTAAGGTTCATAGCCTAGATATGCATTTTGATGTTCATGACGGGTATACGATTGTTACGGCCATCTCTGAATTTGAACGGCTCAATGCGAATGCGAAAGACGTCTTTTTGAACGGTGAGCGATTAGAGTTGCTTGAAGTTAAGATCGATGGAAGCGTCATTGATGAATATAGCGTGAGCGAGAATGCCCTGCGCATTCCCACACCTTCTGAGCGTTTTAAGCTTGAGATTAAAACCAAAATTAAGCCTGAGGAAAACACTCGATTAGAGGGTTTGTATAAATCCGGCGATACATATTGCACGCAATGTGAAGCTGAAGGTTTCAGGGGCATCACATATTTTCCAGACCGTCCGGATGTCTTGACGATTTTTAATGTGCGTATTGAAGCATCGACTGATTTTCCTGTTTTACTATCTAACGGTAATAAAAAAGATGCAGGAACGCTTGAGGGCGGACGGCATTTTGTTGAATGGCACGATCCTTTTCCTAAACCATGCTATTTGTTTGCTTTAGTGGCAGGTGATTTAACGCATATTCATGACACCTTTAAGAATGCCTCCGGTAAAAAGATTGATCTTTATATCTATGTTCGTCCAGGTGATGAGGATCAGTGTGAACATGCGATGATTTCCCTTCAAAAATCCATGAAGTGGGATGAAGAGAAGTATGGATTAGAATATGAACATGACATGTTTAATATTGTTGCCGTTAGTGATTTTAACATGGGAGCGATGGAGAACACGTCGCTTAATATTTTCAACACGGCACTTGTTTTGGCGGCTCAAGAAACGGCGACGGATAGTGATTTTAATCGCGTTGAGAGCGTCATTGCCCATGAATATTTTCACAACTGGAGCGGCAACCGCGTGACATGTCGTGATTGGTTCCAGCTTTCTTTGAAAGAAGGTTTAACCGTCTTTAGAGATCAGGAGTTTTCGAGCGATTTGAATTCACGGGATGTGCAGCGCATTGATGATGTTACACATTTGCGACGCCTTCAATTCCCAGAGGATGCGGGACCGATGGCGCACCCCATTCGTCCCGAGAGCTTCATTGAGATCAATAATTTCTACACGATGACTGTGTATGAAAAAGGTGCGGAAGTTATTCGTATGATCCGCACGATTGTTGGAAAAGAAAATTACCGCAAAGGGACTGATCTATATTTCAGTCGTCATGATGGGCAGGCTGTGACTTGTGATGATTGGGTAAAAGCGATTGAGGATGGCAGCGGCGTTGATCTAAGCCTGTTTAAGCGTTGGTATTCGCAGGCAGGAACGCCGGAATTGACATTCAAAGGTGAGTATAATGCAGATTTACATGAATATCACATTCACCTCTCACAGAATACGCCGCCGACGCCCGGGCAGGATGATAAGAAAGCGCTACATATTCCTGTTGCGATTGGTTTATTGGGTGCGGATGGTCGAGATTTGATCGATACACGTGTTTTGCATTTGAATGAGGAGCAGCAATCTTTTGTCATTGAGGACATTTCCGAAGCCCCTACTCCTTCTGTGTTACGAAATTTTTCTGCACCAGTTAAACTTACGACTGCGTTAAGTAATCAGGAGCTTACATTCTTGATGTTGAATGATAGTGACGGGTTCAACGCATGGGAATCAGGACAACAGCTTTATCTTAATATGATCAATTCTATGATTGATGAAGATAGCAAAGAT
>JBGCEF010000073.1:0-6082 GCA_045106175.1 Bdellovibrionales bacterium | reverse complement strand
CCACCTTTGTTGTTTTTAAAACCGCCCTCTTTTGGTGCACGATTACCACGATTATCGTTCTTATCCCGCTTGCCAGAGTCGCGGTGAGATGGGATTGGAATTGGTTTTTGCGCTAAGTCATCACGTTCGCTAATCGCTAATTCAATTTCCAAACGAGACGCCACTTTGCGGAGCTCATGCACAGATTCCTGTAACCCAGATCTGGCTTTGATATCTTTTTTATCTTTACTCCATGTTTCTAATGCGGCAGCACAGGCAGCGGATGTTTCTTGTAAACGTTTTGCAATTTCTTCCATTATATTTTCCTTTTTGATTAACCCTATTTAAATTTTTCTAGCTTGCGCCGAATATGTTATTAATTTGCTGGCTGACGCGCACGAATGTTGTGCATTTTGGCAAATCTTTTAATCGTTTTGCGCCGACATATGTGCATGTCGAACGGACGCCGCCAAGAATATCCTGAAGGCTTGTATGTACGCTTGCGCGATATGGGATACGTACTGTTTTGCCTTCGGACGCACGGTATTCCGCAACGCCGCCTTTGTGTTTTTTCATCGCTGTGTCGCTACTCATGCCATAAAACTCAAGGTATTTCTCACCTTTGACTTTCGTAACCTTTTGTTCTGATTCATCGTGACCAGCAAGCATGCCGCCTAACATAACAAAATCTGCGCCTGCACCAAATGCTTTTGCAATATCACCAGGAACCGTGCAGCCACCATCGGCACAAATCAAACCACCGAGACCATGCGCGGCATCGGCGCATTCTATTGTTGCGGATAGCTGAGGGTAGCCAACGCCAGTCATTTTACGTGTTGTACAAACGCTACCTGGGCCGATACCGACTTTAACGACATCAACACCTCCAAGGATAAGCTCTTCAACCATTTCACCCGTTACAACATTGCCAGCCATAATAGTTGTATCAGGCATTTTTTCGCGTATACGCTTCACGTAATCAACAAAATGTTCGCTGTAGCCATTTGCAACGTCTATACAGAGTTTATCGGGAACTACGCTTTGCTTTACGAGGGCTTCGAGTTTTTCTTCGTCGTCTTTGACCATGCCGATTGAATACCAGACACTGTCGCTGCCATTGCTTTCATAGAATGATTTGAGTTCATCTAATGGATAATGTTTGTGTAAGGCGACTGTTAAGCCATGCTCATTTTCAATGAAGGCCTTTGCCATTGCAAAGGTCCCTACCCCGTCCATATTAGCGGCGATTACGGGCATGCCTTTGAAGGTTTTACCGCTCCATTTAAATGTAAATTCGCGCTGAACATCAACGTCTGAACGGCTTCGTAATGTTGATCGTTTGGGACGAAACAAGACATCTTTAAAATCAAGTTTCACTTCATTTTCGATCCGCATGTCACACTCCTATTTAAACACGGAAGCCGCAGCTTCTTGAGACGCTTTTTTAGATTGGATGTCCGATTCAGCGCGTGTTATTTCTTCTTTTAAATCCACGATATAACCCTGCAAATCATCAATCGACATATTTTCCAAATCGCGTGGAAAATCTTCGGTTATTTTTTTTACAGGCAAATCATCAAACATGAGCGTTAAGATATGCTTTTGGCGCGTTGAAATCAATTTGATTTTTTTGTGGTATTTTCCAAATTGTTTGCGTATATCTATTGATATTCCCTGATAGTCGTTCATTTAAACAGTCTCAATCTTTGTATTGGGAATAAGAAGAGAGTCAGGTTCACATTTTTGGAGATAGTTATGGCGAAGAGAGCTGCGAAAGAAGAAACAAAATTATTGATGCCGATGGCGAGTGCGGTCTGGTTGATTGACAATACCGGTCTTACATTTGGTCAAATTGCTGATTTTACTGGTATGTCCGGCATTGAAATCGAAGCGTTAGCCGATGGTGATATTGGTAAAGGCTTGGTTGGTCGTAACCCACTTGATCATAATGAATTAACCAAAGAAGAGTTAGCGCGTTGTGAGGCAGATTCAGAAGCAAGTCTTGTCCTTAATGTTTCAAGCTTACCGCCTGTTAAATCCCGTGCCAAAGGCCCACGTTATACGCCAGTTTCTAAGCGTGGTGATAAGCCGGATGCGATTGCATATATTCTTAAGAATAATCCTGAAATTTCGGATGCACAGATTTGTAAACTTGTCGGTACAACAAAACCAACAATTAATAATATTCGTGATCGTACACACCCAAATACTCCAAATTTACGTCCACGCCATCCAGCTGATTTGGATCTTTGTTCTTACACAGAATTTGAGAAAGCGGTCGATAAGGGATTGAAAGCACAAGGAAAAGATCCTGAAGCTATTCGTGCGCAACGCCTATCAGAGCAGCAAGCCGGCCTATCGGAAAGCACCAAGGCAGATGATAATGCTTCAGAAAGCGGAAGCGGCGGATTTGATTTCTCGAACTTCTTGGGCACTCCTAGCCCAAGCACATCGTCTGATAAAAATGATGATGAGAATAATGCGTTTTAATGATTCAAAACCATAAAGAATTTGAGGGCGTCCTTAGGGGCGCCCTTTTTATTGCCTTACGCCGATCTAAGTTATTTTTATACATGTGAGGATTTATGACAGATCAATTTCTTTCTAATTTTTCAAGCAATCTCAGCGTCGTTGTCATTGGGGCATCGGGCGGGATTGGTTCTGGCTTTGTGCATCATCTGATTGCACAAAATAACGTTGCGCGCATTTATGCGTTTTCACGAAGCGATGCCGTTTTTGATAGTGATAAAGTGATTAGCGGGCATATTGACCTTACGGATGAAGGAAGCATTGAAAAAGCAGCTAATACAGTTGATGGTCATATCGATATTGTGATTGTTGCGACTGGTTTATTGCATGCCAATGATATTACGCCAGAGAAATCGATGCGTGATCTTAATTTGCAGCAATTCCATGATGTTTTTGCGGTTAATGCTTTTGCGCCTGCTTTAATTGCAAAGTATTTCTGCAAGCGTTTACCGCGTGACCGGCGCAGTGTTTTTGCGGCTCTGTCGGCAAGGGTTGGAAGCATTTCAGATAATAGGCTTGGTGGGTGGTATGCGTATCGCGCGGCAAAGACGGCTCTTAATATGTTATTGAAAAACACAGCGATAGAAATTGCACGTAAATATAAAGATGCGAGCATTATCGGGCTTCATCCTGGAACTGTTGCGACAGATCTTTCCGAACCTTTTCAAAGCAAAGTTCCCGATGGAAAATTATTTACTCCAGAGTATTCAAGCGCGTGCCTGTTAAAGGTAATTAACGATGCAGATGCCGCGCAAAGTGGAAAAATATTCGCGTGGGATGGCGAAGAGATTCCAGCTTAGATAAATTCAGTTTCAATACGAAAAACGACCAGAAATGCTTTACAGCAAGTTTCCGGTCGCTCTTTCACTTTTCGTGATCCCCAACTAGTAAATCGGGGTCTCTAAGTCTTAAGGGCTTTCACCTTAAGGCAGGTCTCAGATTTTTAGGCCTGAGTGACCATTCTGGGCTTTTATTGCCCATTATTTATGCCGTTTTTGTTAGGCACAAATTCTTTCAATCTCCTGTTTGACCATAAGTTTTCTTTTTTTCAGGAGTGTAATTATTTCATCAGGAATACTGGGGCTTTTTTGTGCTTCTTGTACGCTATTTGACAAGCTTGCATGCTTTGCTCTTAACGCTTGAATACGAGAATCTTGCGACGGCTTTAGATACGCTTGGGACATATTGCATTCCTTTTCTAACTATTTGCTGATGGGACAAGCCTAGATCAATTTCTTAGAATTTTGCAAATTTGTTTCAAAAACCAATATGCAAGAATAATAATATTTCAATTTTTTGAATATATTATAACGTTTCTTTAAAATTAGATTTGTTATTCGCTTGTATCGAGACTTTTATCATCTTTTGAAAATGATGATTCGTTCTATAATTATTATGACAGTATTGCTATTAAACTTAGGTTAAGAATGAAACTGATTTGAGATAAAAGAAGTTTGTTTTATAATTTTATTGTGAAAGGATTTCTTTATGGATGCACTCCCGATTATCGCTATTATTGCGCTTCTTATGTTTATTTTTGGACGCATTAGAATCCCCAAAGGATTGAAGCCAGTCCCTGCTATAGAATTCGAAGTTCATAAAGATTATCAAATTCAGGTTCGTATCAATGGCAAAGATTTTGTTAAACTTCCCCTTTCTGACGCAGAGTTAGACGATTTTAAAAGAGATAAAAAGAATCTTTCTAAATCGAATTTTTGTTTAAAGCATAAACGTGAAGATAAATCGAAAATCGAAGTACTCCTTAATCTTACAAATTTCGTTCATTTAGAAGATGATAGCTTTACTGTTGAATTAGAATACACGAAGCCAGTAGGAAAAATGATTAATCTTAGCTTTGCTGAAATAGATTACAGTCTTGCTTTTATTCATAACGGCAAGCTTTTGACGGCTAGCGATATTCAGGAAAAGAATTTTCGTCTTGATGGGAAAGGCCAGCAAACGATTCATTTCACAGACCTTTCGGAGCGTGTTGCGAAAAGAATCAAAAAGCTATCTGGCGCTTAAAGGCTTTAGAACTAAGGCTTTTATTAAAGATCGAATTTTACACCTTGGGCAAGCGGAAGTTCATCAGAATAGTTAATTGTCTGAGTCTGTCTACGCATATATGTTTTCCATGCGTCTGATCCGCTTTCGCGTCCGCCGCCAGTTTCTTTTTCACCACCGAACGCGCCACCAATTTCTGCGCCGCTTGTGCCGATATTAACGTTGGCTATTCCGCAATCGCTGCCGACGGCGGATAAGAAATATTCTGCTTCGCGCATATTCATGGTGAAGATGGCTGATGATAACCCTTGGGGGACGGCGTTTTGTTGTCCGATTGCATGATCTAAGTCGCTGTATTTCATGACATATAGAATTGGTGCGAATGTTTCGTTTTGTACGATATCTGATTGTTCTTTCATTTCTATAAGGGCGGGTTTCATGTATGCACCGCCTTTAACACCCTCGCTAGCTTCTCCGCCACCGGCGAGCAATTTTCCACCCTGTTCATCTGCTTTTGCGATTGCATCGCGCATTTGTTGGGCAGACGCTTCGTCAATAAGCGGGCCCACCAATGTTTGAGCCTCAAGTGGGTCACCGATCGTAACTTGTTCATATGAATTGGCGAGTTTGGGAATCAGGTCGTCATAAATATCTTCATGCACAAATAAGCGGCGGGTGGACGTACAGCGTTGCCCGGCTGTTCCGACTGCGCCAAATAATATAGCCATTAATGCCATATCTAAATCTGCGCTTGGAGCTATGATCATCGCGTTATTGCCGCCCAGTTCCAAGAGGCTACGCCGCATATGTTTTGCAACTAATTCTCCGACAGCTCGCCCCATAGGGACTGATCCTGTTGCGCTAATGAGTTTGAAGGCGTTATTTTCAACCATTGCCTCGCCGATGTCGCGTTCACCGATCAACACTTGCGAGAGGTGTTCGGGAATATTATGGCCAGCAGCGCGAAATTTCTCAGCTGCTTTTTCAAATATATTTTGGCAAGCCAATGCCGTAAGTGGTGTTTTTTCAGATGGTTTCCAAACGATTGAATTCCCGCACACTAATGCAATCGCAGCATTCCATGACCAAACTGCGACGGGAAAGTTAAAGGCGGAAATAATCCCGACGGGGCCTAATGGTTGCCAAACTTCGCGCATATGATGTTGCGGGCGTTCGGATGGCATGGTCAGACCGTAAAGCTGTCTTGAAAGGCCGACGGCATAATCACAGATATCGATCATTTCCTGCACTTCACCAAGACCTTCGGACAAGATTTTTCCGCATTCAACCGTAACAAGCTTTCCGAGCTCATCTTTTGCTAAGCGCAATTCCTCACCCAGCAAACGAACAAATTCTCCTCTGGCCGGTGCAGGTACGCGACGCCACTGATCAAATGCGTTTTGTGCGTTGGATGCGACTGATTGAACATCTGTTGTTTGATGCTTGGTAATATTGCCTAAAGATGATCCGTCGATCGGAGTGAATATTTCCAAGTCGCCTTTTTTGTCTGTTTTGACGTTAAGGGCTTTTAGGGCTTTTTTATATTTGCTCATTACAAAAATCCTTTATG
>JBGCEF010000072.1:0-18311 GCA_045106175.1 Bdellovibrionales bacterium | reverse complement strand
AATAAGAAGAAGCGGTATATCCATGTGAGATAGGCGTATATGATGAGCCAGTTTTTTAAGCGTGGTTGAATAGGTTCAGCATAATCTTGTTTAAACCCCCAGAGGCAGCGACGCATAAAAGTTTTGGCTAATTTGAAGCTTCTATCTTGTAGGTTTGGGAAATCTAATGCATCGGAAAGTAGGTAATATCCATCGAAACGCATGAATGGATTGAGGTTGACGAATAATGTCATGATCCATGTTATTCCCGCCAGCATGTGCATTGCATCTTTTAAAGCACCGGCGGGCAAGAGTGCCCATAATATTGATGCGATCGCGGCTAGGCTTAATTCTGCGATCATGCCTGCGCCATCGATAGCGAGGCGTTTTTTACGGTCAGTTAATCGCCATGCGTCGGTTGTGTCGGTCCATAAAAGTGGCCATAAGACGATGAAGGCAACGCCCATTTTAGGCACGCGGCAGCCGTAAAATTTGCACGTTATGGCATGGGCGAATTCATGAATAATTTTTGCGAAGCCGAGTGCAATAAACCCTGCAATTAAACCTGAGGGACTTTGAAATACATGGAAGCCAGTTAAAAATGACTCGAAGTCCCTAAAGACAAGAAAAGCGCCGATTGCGGCCATGATAAGCACGCATTTTAAAAAAACTGATTGAAATAAAAACGTGCAGTAGGGTAGCAATCGGGACAAAATTGCATCTGGTTTAATAAGATTGATGCGGAAGAAAATGTAGTTTTTGAGTATGGTTTGGACTGAACCACCTGTCTTTTTTGATGTTTTTATATGGAGTAAATTTTTAGTGTGCTCAGGTGTTTGTGATTTTAATAAGCAGGATGATTTTAGAAACGTGTAAAATCCTTCAATGTCATTTGCGCTCGGTTTAAGAAGGGTTGTATTAAGAATGTCGTTTATGATTTTTTGGGCGTCATGATGATGCCATCTTTTTAGAATTTCAAATTCTAGTTTTCCGATGCGAAAGAATGATCCTGATGAGGGGTCTTGTAGTGACCATGTTGGGGCGCCATTTTGCGCAGGTGGGCCGGGTAGGAGTATTAAATCTTCGCGCAAGGACTCCCATTGAATATTCTGGCTTTTATTTTGGCTTTTGGTGTCTTGCGTATGATTGATTGGTGTATTCATGTCACTTTATCAGGCTTAAAGGCCCGCAAATTTTCGGATGGCAATTACGGGTTTGCGCACTATTTGCCACATTAAAGGTCGGCGTTCGCCGTATAGCTTTGCTGTTCCTTTTAGTCCTAATCGTTTCATTTTATTTTCGCTATTGTCATTCCAATTTGCTTTTAAGCGATATGAAATAGTGTTTTGAGAATCTTCATTCGCGCGATAGCTTTGAAACGATAATGACGCCCTTAGAGGTTTGTCGGGCATGGCGTTAGAAAAGAATAAAACATCTGTATTGGTTTTTAGATCGATAGCCTCATGTACGGGGAGCCTTATTTCAAGTTCAGTTTCATTTGCGTTTGCAATCAACATAATACGCTCACCGATCGTAACGGGTCGACCGAGCCAATCAAAAACATCTTCAAAAATAATAGTGCCTTCACGAGGGGCTTTTAATGTGCTGCGCTCTAGCAGGTCTTGATAATATTGCAGGTTTGTTTTCTCTTGTGCCACTTTACCTTTTAGAACGCTTAAGCGGCTTGCTGCTTTTGAGCTGTTCATGGCTTCTTGGGAGACTTGTCTTAATTCTGCTTCTGCGACGTTTAAGCTATTTTTTGATACATCTATTTGTGCTTTTAATGCGGCTTGATCGAATGTGATTAGCAACTGATCTTTTTGTACTTTATCATTTGGACGTACATGAATTTCTTGGATAACCCCATCAATGGGGGCACGGATTAATTCGGGTTTTGTGGCGATAATTTCTGCTGGTGCGAGAACGGATGTTCGAAAGGGGAATGCTAATATTATTAGTAATAATGCAAAGATTATAAAGCGTGTTTTTGATGTTTTGAATTTTCTTAAGCGCGTTAAAAAAGTAGTGTCTTGTTTTTGTTTGAATGCAAATTCAACCGAAAGGCTATCAATTATTTTTTCAAACAAGGGCGTTTCATTTTCACTCCATGGTAATTTTCGCGCCAGCATAATCATGCCAATTTTTTGGTCATTTTGATTTGTGATATGCCCAATGATCACATGGTCTGGTAAATGTTTCTTCCATAGTGTTTTAAGATCGTTATCTTCAAAATCGTTTGCGGCGTAAAGTGTTAATTTTGTTTTTGTATTTTTTAGGAGCTGGGTTTGTAATGTTTTTAGGACACCGATATATTCACCATGTTCATCTGTTTCTGCTACTCCAGAAAGCGCAGTGATGACGGGGTTGTTTCCTTGGACCTCCCATAAGACAGCTTGATCATATGGAACAAGATTGTGAACTTCGTTGACAGATATGTATCTTAGTTCTTGTAGCGTAGCTGTCCTTATGCGCTCATAAAAATTGAGTAGTTCTAGCAACACAAATTGTTGCGTATCATTCGATTTTGATTGTTGCGTCATTTGTGATGTCTTGTTTGATGTTGCTATCATTTATTTCAGGATTACGTTTTTGTAAGCTTTCGTGATCAAATATTGCATTGCCGCTCATGCCGGTTAAGAGTTCTGGTGCCTCATCATCGATGGATGCGTATAGTTTGACTGATTGTGTTACTGGATCGACACGCCCGCCAAGACGGGAAACGTAAGCACCATATTTTAAGCCTGTTTCATCGATTTCAATTTGAAATTTTGTTCCTTTTTTAAGCCAGCGCATCCATTTGGAGGGAACGATCATTTGTGCTTGCATGCTGCCTTTGCCAACTAACTCAATCATCGGTTCGCCTTCTTGAATTGAGTAATGCGCTTTGACTGATAGCGCGGCGACTTTGCCAGAAAATGGTGCGGAAACAGTGCATTTTTTGACTTGGGCATTTGCGAAATCTCGTGCTGCCTTTGCCTCGCTCATCTCGGCTTTTAGAACGGAGAGATCAGTCTCACTCGCGGATCCAAGATCGAATAGTTTTTGTGAGGCTTCTAAAAGTTTTGATTGGCGTTTAATTCTAGCTTGGGTTTGTGCCAAAGATGCGCGTCTTTCGCTACAGTCAAAAGCAACGAGGCGTGCTCCTTTTTTAAAGCTTTCGCCGTCTTTGAAATCAACATGTGTAATGCGCCCTGACATTGGGCTATTAATGCGTGCTTCGTTGGTGGGTTTAAGTTGTGTGCGGATGATTTCTACATCGTTTGCGTATGCATGAGAGATTATGCAGCACGAATATGTAAGAACAATAACACTATAAAATAATTTCATGGTGATAATGTAGAGGGTCTATAAAACGATGAAAAGGATTAAGAGTCGCTTGTGGTTAATAAACGACCAACTTCCGGTTCTTTATATTCTTTTTTCTCAGTTGTGGCTGGTTTTGAAATTATTTCATCTAGTCCCTGTGTCATGACACGTTGCATCGCTTGTTCTACAAAAGCTGTCATTTCTTCTAAAGAGTTGATGTCATGACCGGATGGCAAGAGATCTGCGCCGATGGAAACGGCCAAATTACTGTATGCAGATTTGGCATTGGCGAGGGCGTTGTTACGATCTAGTTGCGCCGCAAGTGATTGTGCAGCCATTTGAATGTTTTCGAGACGTGTTCCTGATTTTGCATCATTTGCATCATTATTTATTTTGAGAACGCGTTGTTCTATGATGCTGAGCTCGTTCGCGGTTTCAAAGTTTTCAATGGCTTGTAAATATTGATTATAGCTAATTGAAACTTGCGATAGGACTGCTGCGGAGAGAGCAAGTCTGCGCATTTTTGAAATCTCAACTTGTGCTTCGGCACTTTCGATGGCTTTTGGTGCTTGTAGCACATTGATGAGGTTCCAAGTTGCGCGTGCGCCAAGCTCTTGCCAGCTGTTGAAGGCTAAGAATCTGTTGGAGTCATAATTTGTTGCGCCAATAAGATTGAGGCCGGGGAATATGCGTATGATTTCTTTTTTGATATTTTGTTCGTCGATACGCTCTTGGTATGTTTCTTCACGCAGTTCAGGTCTGAACACTAAGCTATGATTTTGTAAAGCTTCGACATTTTGCGGCACAGGCGGCAACATCATAATTTTTCTATCAGGGATTTGAAGTGCGAATTCCTGTGCGGGTGGTAGATTAATCAGTGAGCGAAGCTGCGCTTTTGCAATCGAAAGTTCCGCTCTTAATTGTTTTAGCTGCCCCATGACTTGTAAAAGAGTGCGGCGGTATTCGAGTGTTTTGATCGGGGATTGCAGCCTTTGTTCCTCGATACGTTTTGAATCCGCTAAAGCCATATCAGTCTCTGCGATTAAGTTTTCAACTTTGGGCATTAGTTCTTGTGCCGACAGGGCTTTCCAATAGGCTGTCTGGATTTCTTTGACCATGTTGTTCATGACTCGGCGTCGGCGTTCTACCGCAGTGAGTACACGATCGGATTGTTGCTTTGCTGTGTAATAGCTTAAGCCAAAATCAAGTAAATTCCAGCTGAAGCCTAGATCTGCCGTTTTTAAAACGCGTTCTTCAGAGAATGATGGTTCTAGCGATTCATTACGGGTTTCAAGCGATATACTGGTTGTGGCGCGCTCGTCGCTGCGCCAGTTATAGCCGGCGTTTGCGGCAAGTCTTGGCAGCATGTTGAAGTTTGCCAATGTTAGCTGGCTGTTTTGAAGGACTTCTTCCATTAATCCCATTTTATAATCGAAATTATACATCAGCCCTCTGGAGATTGCCTCGGAAATGCCTAATGGGGTTTCTAGGGGAGGGGCTGCTTTATATAATGCTTGGACGTCCAGTTGAGCGCGCTTTTGATGTTCGGCATCTTGGATGATATCGGGTGTTACGAGACATCCGCTTAGTAATGTTGTTGCTGTTAATGCTAAGAATAGCTTCGATGCTTTATTGGTCATTGTGTTTCTCTTATGCGTTCTTCAAAAGATTATAACGATTTATGATTTTAAAATGGATTCTAAAAAGCTTTGATTGCGAATAATTTGTGCATAGCGTGTTTCTTGCGCTAATTGATCAGAAAATGATGGGCGACCTTCCAAATCTATAAAGCCTTGTTTTTCGTCTTCGGTTGTTTCTTCTTCTTCGCCTTGATCTTCTAACTCTTCTTCAGTTGCTTCTTCGGATGTTTCGTCATCACTTTGTGAGTCTTTTATTGCGTCGGGGTCAAAATTTGTGCCGTTTGCGTCGTTTTCATCATTGATAAGGACACGAACAGGGGCTTTGACTTGTTCATCGCGCGTATCTTTTGCAATGATAACTATCTCAAGTGCTTTTGGTGATCCTAGTGGCGGTGTTCCGCGGAATGATAGGTCGCCGCTATCGAATGATAGCCAAGGCGGTAAGGGTGAACCGTCTTCTAGTTCAGCCGAAAATGTAAGGGGCTCACCAGGATTGCTGTGTTTGAAGATTGATTTTGAAACTTGGAAAATAGCTTCTTTATTTTCGATGATTAATTTTTGATCGACGCTTCCTGCAATCCAGAAATCTGGCCTGCTTATGTCGTATTCAAAGCTAATATCTTTGAATGGATTAAAACCAGTTTCAAATACGCGCAACCCAGAGAAAGGATTCACGCTGGGGCGTTCACCGATGGATATGATCGGTGCAAACGGCGTTGGGGGAGCTGGCGGCAATGGCGATGGCGTGGGTAAAATTGGCAATGGTACATCGTTGATTGCGATTGTGATTGTGTTTGGCGCGATGTCAAAACTTCCGCTGCTATCTTCCACGGAGAAATCGAAGCTAATAGGCGTAAATCCATCTACACCTGCTACGGATGTGAATGTGAGATTTGCGATATCGGCAAGTGATAATACTTGGCCCGCCGTAACAGGTACTCCACTGAGTAAGAGTGTGCCGTTAGATGGGAGCGTGTCGATGCGTACGCTGTTAAATGTGTCCCCATCAGGGTCAGAGAAGCCGAAATCAGCGGGGGTAAAGCCTAGTGGTGTTTCTGCTCTAATTGTTAGTGTCTTGTCTGTTCCGTCTGGTGGGTCAGCAACAGGCGTTACATTGATTGTAATTGTATTGGGTGCAGGATCAAATAATCCTGTGTCATCTTGGACCGAGAAATCGAAGCTGGTTAATGGTGCGCCGCTGACATTTGCATTAGGGGTAAAGGTCAAGTTTGCTAAATCACTTGTATCAATGACTTGCCCGGCTGTTACGGGTACGCCACTTAGTCTTAAAATACCGTTGGTTGGGAGTGTGTCGATACGGATATTATCAAAGGTATCGGATGGGTTAGGGTCTGTGAAACCAAAATCTGCAGCCACAAATCCAAGTGGTGTGTCTTCGTTAGCGGTGAGTGTGTTATCGGCGCCTGCTGGAGGTTGTTCTACTTCAAAACCAAAATTATTATTCGCGCTTGTTACGCCATCACCTAATGTGCGCTCAATCAAGCTGTCTGTTGTTGAACCAGTTGGATCAAATGAGGCGCGATATTGAGGCGGCAGGCCATTTGCTAAGCCATTGGGTTGCACGGTAATGCGGATGTCGCCTGCGGGAATTGCGCCAAAGCTATAATCGCCATTAACATCTGTGATGTCCGTGAAGGTTAAGTCATCGCCGTTGCCAAATATGCCATCGGCACCTGCGTGGACTAAATTGACTTGTACGTTGTCTATGCGTGTTTCACCGCCATCAATGTTTGTATTAAGGTTGACATCATCCCATAAGGTTCCTGTAATGACATTTAAGCCCGCGCCTTCGGAGATTGTATAATCGTCAACACCGCCTGAGCTGTCTCGTTCGCCTGTCGTCGTGCCTGATGCGCCGCCAGTTGCCCCCCCGAGAGAGGCGGTTGTTCCGTCAATAGAAGTCCATGTAACATCAACGTCTGTGTCGGCTACGATCATGGTGGTATCGACGATGTCAGCGGTGTATGTGATTGTGATTGATCCACCATCGGGGAAGTCGGTGATATCAATATCGATGGCTGTTCCTGTGCTGCTATCGACAATTCCCGTGACGCCGCCAGAAGGTGTAATGGTCACATTTTGTAAATTCGTCATATTGGCGGGTAAGATATCGTCTATATCAACATCGAAAGCATCGACACCGGATGTGTTTTCAAAGGTGATTTGATAGGTTGCGGTTGTGCCGTCACTATCGGTAATAATTTTATTAAGGTTTGTTAGGGCTGGTTCTTCGACATCGATATTAACAGTGTTGCTTGTTGTGACACTCGTTGTGCCTTCTAGTACCTCAGCATTAACGCCCAGTGTATCGCCGTCATCGACATTCGCATTGTTTAAAACAAGCGCGTTAAATTCGATGACAACAAATTCTCCATTAGTGTCGCTATCTGTATTGTTCAGTGTTCCGAGTTGGAATTGTGGATTATCACCGTCCTCGAAACTGCCACCATTGCCATCAATAATCAGGCCGCTTGGTATAATAAAAGAGGGGTCGACAGAAGATACTGTGGTTTCATCGCCTGCGATTAGTCCATTCCCAGCTAGGCCTGTGCCATCTGCAGATAAGCCACCATTGGAGACAAATGCGATTGTTGTTGTACCGTCATTGAGATATTGCAAGCCGTTCGGAAGTTCAGGCTCAACGCGGAAATCATTTGTGACACTTTCCGGTATCTGCATGACAAAGCGGTAACGCACGATTTCACCAGGGACGACGTCGTTTGATGGGGTCGCTGTTTCCGATGTGCTGTCTAGAGATAAAACGGGTGGGCCTAAAAGGATGTCAACCGAGCCAGTGGATGTTGTGGTGTAGTCATTGATGCCGCCTGCGCCTGTTCTTTGCGTATCGACGGTTGTGTTTGGACTAGGGTTTGTTAGAGCTCCTGAGATAGAGTTCCATGTTGCTGTTCCGCTATTATCAAAGCTATCTGATAGGGTTGCGCCAGCATCTATCGTTGTTTGGAACGTGAATGTTGAGGTTTGACCGGGGGTAAGGTTTGCAAATGTTGCGTTGAAATCACCGCCATTTTCGTTTTGCGTTGTCGGAGTTACGCCAGCATCATGGCTGAAACTTGTACCGACATATGTCAGGCCCGCAGGAATAATGTTATCAAAATTGACATCAAACGCATTCGCCATATTCCCTGAAGGTGCGGTGAGTGTAACTGTCCAGTTGATGGTGTCGCCTATATCGGCTTCTGTTACATCGGGTGTAATTGTAACATTCACTTGTGGTTCTACGACGGTAATATTAACTGCGCTATCGCTTTCGCTCCCGTTGGTGGTTGTTAATACGGCGTTGTTGTTTAGCGTTGCCCCACCATTGGTTGCGGATGTGTTTACGACAATCGCTCTATAGACAACTGTCAGTGTTTCAGTTGTTGCATTATCAGTGTTGGTGTTTGTGATATTGCCAAGTGTGATTGTTACTTCGCGTCCATCATTATCAGGTCCACCACCAATATTGGCAAAGGCCGCGCCACTTGCTGCGCCTGCAAAGCCACCGCCGGCATCGGTTGTTAAATCAATGGATGAAGCGGTGATGGAATCGATTGCAACGAATGCCAAGCCTGCATCCAAAGTATCAACGAGAACTGCGGATGAGCTTGTACCTTCAGGAATTACGATGCTGAGTGTGTATTCAATGATTTCACCAACAATGGCATTATTCCCGGATGTGCTGGATTGGTCGGTGTTTGTGATGGTTTTGGTAAGGTCTGTGCCATCGATTGTTACGGTTGCATCATCGGTTAAATCAACAGCAGTAAAATCGTCTCCACCTTCAACATTGCTGAAATTTGATAATGTTGCAGTTTCGGTGAAGCTGTCTGCGGCTTCTGCTGGATCTGAAACTTCTAAGTCATAAGTGATGATGATGATATTTTCGCCCGCTGTGCCGTTTGCACCGCCAATCGCGCCAGTGACACCGTCATTTAAAGTTAAGTCAAAGACTTCTGATCCGCCGACACCGTTTGATGTGAATGCTTTTGTTGCGCCTGTTCCGTCGACAACACGGAGATTAAGCCCGCCACCCGGAACTTCCATTCCTGCGGGGATAAGATCAGCGATGGACACATCGAATGCGCCATTTGGGCTTGTTCCTGTGTTTTCAATCACAATCGCGTAGCGCACGAGGTCGCCTGTATCAACGCCGCTTAAATCATTATCAAGATTGAGGCTGTCCAGATTTGTTGATGTTATGGTTGTGTTGAGAGGGTTCGCGTCGATGTTACCAGCAGCTTTGATGCCAGAAGGCGTGCCGCTTGAAAATGTGCCGCCGCTATTGTCGGTTGAAACGATGCCTTTGGTGATGGCATTGATTTCGGGTTGTTGGATCGTTACTGCGCCCAAGTCATTAGTGATCGTTGGAGAGGCGGGTGAGTTGCTGTCAGATTGTTGTGAGAGCGTAGTGAGTGAGAGGCCGTCAGCAAACGGGTCATCGGAGGTTCGGATTGTAAAGAGGATGTCAATTTTTCCACCATCGTTGGTTGGATCACTTAAATCGCCTAGATTGAAGCGCACAAAATTAGATGCGGTGTCTATTGTTGGTGTTGGAGATGGGACGCCCGATGTGATGTCAGCGGTTGTTGTTGGGCCGTATCTAAAATCACCGACCGTGGGGATTGCATTGATGTTATCTAAAACGAAGTTTTCACCCATGGATCCATCATCGTTAATGTCATTCAGATTAAAAACGGGCAAAGGCAGATAAGCATCTAAGAAAAAATCTTCTAAATCGCCAGTTACAAGGTCATATTCGAGGCGGAATGTTACATCATCGCCCGGTTTGATGTCGGTTAATGTTCCTGTTGTGGATCCGTTTAAGGCAAAGATACTTAAGGAGATTTCGTTATTTGGAATGGTGACGCTGGCAGTTGATCCGTCAGTTACAGTTACAGGGCCAACAACGGGCGTTAGTGTAGCGTCAAGTAAACGCCCACTGATTGTTGCTGAATTGGACAGTGTGTCGCCTTGTTTTAAGAACGTGTTTCCAGCTTGGCTGTCAAATGCGTCTTGTATGATTGTTTGATAGGTAATTGTAAATGTTGTGCCACCCAGGTCATCTGCACCGAATTTTCCGCCTTCTAAAATATCTGAAACTGCATTGGTTGTTAGCAAGCCGGATATATCGAAATCAAGACGGTGGTCGTCACCGGCAATGGTCGTATCTGTAAAGTTTGTTGAGAATGTGTAGGGGCCTTCTGCGCTGCCTTGTCTTATGATGGTTAAAGTTGGTGTTCCTGTTAATAACTGCCCGTCATCAAAGACGTCCTGAACGGTGATGGTATCATAGGCGAAGAAATCAGAGATTTGTCCGTTGAGTGTATATTCTAGCGTATCGCCGGGAGTTGCGCCTGCTGATCCTGTTTCTGCTGCAATGCTGACTGATTTTTGGATTGCGATAGATTTTGCGGTTATTTGTGGTGCGGATGCAGTTTCGGAGGCGCCTGTTAAGTCTGTATCACGCGCATCTGTTGTATCCCAATCATAAGTCACGACAACATTATTGGTTTCACCAACGGCAACGGAAGCGCCTGTTGTTGTGCTAATCACGTTAACGCCGCTCTGGTCTAATTCATCGACAAAGAAGTTGGCTGTTAGTGTTTGCGTACCAGTAAGCGTTGTGAAATCAACTGTGAAGATATCATCCGATAAATCGCCGCCTGCAGTTTGTGCCAGATTGGTGATGTCTAAGACGCCTCCACCTGTTGCGGAGCCAGATGTATAGACCATTTCTTCGCCTAATGTGAAATCAACACTCACATTGTCTAATGTTTGGCCTGGCGCGACTTCTACTTCAATGTCGTAAGCGCGTTCAAAGTTTGGTCCTGTTGCGGTTTCACCTTCGAGGCCGTTTTGTGTTGCTGTAACGCGCAATAGTTGAGGGGTTATAGTTGCGCTATTTGTGTTGCCAGCGTTTAATGTTGCGGCTTGTATTGATGGGTCGCTGTCGAAATCGTTTTCGGCTGTGTTTCCGAATTTAAATCCTGCAGATGTAATGACATCAAGACCAGACCCAACATCGGCATCGCTGCTCACGCTTACGGTTACATTGATATCTGCTGCTGGTTGTCCTGCGGTGTAGCTTCCAAAGGGGAGCGTGAGTATGACCAGTTGATCGCCTTCTTGGAGGCCAAGCCCAGGATCGAGTGTTACGACAAGCGGGTCGCCGGCAGTGTCGATGGCTTCGGGGTGTTCGAATTGAATTCCGCCTAAGCCGCCATTAATGTCTTCTAGTGTTATCGTTGTTGTTTCGAGGCTTGTGCCTAAATAGGTTGCGCTGACGAATGATAGGCCGTCTTGGCTGCTTGTATATGTGTCTGTTGCGGGGTTATAGACGCCATCAGCGCCCAGATGCGGTAAGAATAAATTCACGTAAGGCGCGAACCCTGCATCTGTTGCGTCTGTGTTATCGAAGGTAACTGTAAATGTTGTTTGCTCACCGATGAGTGGGTCTTGAGAGGGGCCGGAGACTGTTGCTTCGGGGACGGCGGCCAGAACGTGGTTGAAGGCAGAGATGCCGGAATTAGTAATTGCCAGGTTTGTATTAATAATACCTGTTTCAAATTCTAAATCCCAATCACCGCCCAGTGCTTCGGCGCCTGTTAAGTCCGTTGATGCGGCGACGTCGGCGCCAGTGAGTTCGGCGATCGTTGCGAGCAATGTTCGGCCATCGCTATTTTCTGCCAAATCACAGCCATAGAATAAAATATCTGAATTTTCTGACAGATGTTGATGCCAAGCGGAGAAGTTTTCGGCATTATCGCTGATTGTTTTGCTTGTAATGAGTGAATTTCCGAGATGAAATCCGTTACTATCGGCGTGTGTAAATATATGAGCGCTGTCGATTGCATCTTGAGATGACAGGATATTATTGATTTGAATAAACCCATCTTTTGTGGGGTCGATATAAATGACTTGGACGTTGTCCCTGAGATTATTGCTAAGGATGTCAGCATCGGGAATGCGCATGTCAATAAATGCGATTTCTGTGATTTGTGCTTGCGAATTATCTTGGTGAAAATACGGCAATTCAATGCCGCCGTTATCATTACCATCGGTGTTTTGCGAATCATCTGCGTTAGATGCGTCATCGATATTAGCAACAGCCGTAATTGCGCCAGCGCCATCAAAAACAATGCGAGGTTCTAAAGCAATTCTTGCGGAGTGGCTTATGTTTACGGGGTGTTCGTGATTGTAGTTTAAAAGTGTTTTTGGGTTTGAGATGAGACTCAGTAAGTCAAATATTTTCATAGCATCCTGAAAGAATAATAAATTTTAAAAATTATATCAGAATATAAAAAAAGTTTCATGCATTCTTTAAGGCCGCGCTTAGTCTGTTGTTCTAATAAGATACGATAAGTTTTGTACGTATATTATTTTTAATGGATACAAAGACATGGTCGTTTTTATTATCTGTGTTGTTAGGGTTTATAAAATGTCCGTTATGCTTTGGGATAGGGCGTCTTGTATGGTTGTGATGGCTAAGGCTGTTACATTGCTTTGTACAGATACTGTTTCAGTTGTGCTTGTTGACGCATTTTCTACAAAATTATCAATGGCATCTTGTATCTGTGTATACCCTTCCACTAGGTCAGATAAATCCAAATCTTCGGTGCTTTGAACGTCAAATGTCTCAAGCACTTGTTCTTCGGTCCAATTACTTAATGTATCGAGATACAGATCTTGTATGCCAAATAACAATCCTTCTATTCCTGAGAGTGTATCAATGCCATCACGATTTTCTACGCTATCTTCTATGATATATTTTCCACCAGTTTTAGTGATGGAATATTCACTCATGCTACCCATAAAAACGGCAATGTCTGTATCACTGCCACCTTTTATGATGTCGTCACCATAACCACCAATAATTACGTCATTATCGCTGCCGCCGCGAAGGATGTCATTGTCGTCACCTTTGTTTTCATAGGCGATTTGGTAAACAGGGCTCTGCGTTAGGTTGAAAACAGCATCTGAGTAATCGCGATCACCTAGATTGTAGAGGTCTTCGTATGCGTGTTCGGTTTGATTGCCATTGATGCTTTCAATTGAATGATCTTGTGCATCTTTGTTGAGGTCTTCAATGTCGTGAAATACATGTCCTTTGACTTTTATTGTTTGGTCAGCATCTGTATAGATTAAGTTAATGGCATTCGCATCATCATTTACGTTAGCTGTTCTTTGGTCTGGCTGATTGTTATTATAGACGAAAGAAAACGTGCCGTTTTCAAAATCAAAATCTTGCCAGCGGCCGTTCTGATTATATCCATTAGCCACGATAAATGTTTTGACTGTTGTCTGAGTGTCAACTTCAAAGCTTTTTTCATCGCCAGCATTAAGTGCTTTTAGATTTTCAAAAACAATTTGAGTGTTTTCGATTGAACCATCTGCGGCTACTTCGTAAAAGCCGACTGTATTTTTATATCCAGCTTGGCTTTTGACGAATTCAAAATCAAGTTGTGTGGCCATTAATGAGGGGTTTGGTAAAATTGTATTCCCGCCATATAAAACATCATGACCAGCGCCGCCTTTTATAATATCGTTTCCTTCACCGCCAAAAACGGTGTCTGCATGTTTTCCGTTTTTGAAAATGTCATCGCCTGCGCCTAAGTCTATATCTGCGTGCTCGTAGTTGCCGTGCATTTTTACAATGTCGTTGCCTGTACCTGCGTCAATATTTGCGATTGTGTGTCCCGCATCGCCTCTTAGTGTGATTTTGTCATTGCCAGCGCCGCTATTGATTTCGAATGTATTTGACCATCCGCCGCCGTTAGTCATTGCTTTTACGTTGATTGTGTCGTTACCGTTATCTGTTTCAATGAAACCACGTTTTGCATCAATAATTTTTATGGTTTTATCGGAGTCGCCATTTAGATTTATATCTGCTTGGACAAAGTTTTTTACAAAGACTGTATCAAGGTCTGTGGATTCAATTTCAATATTTTTGACGCTGTTCCAATCAGATTTTAAAACTGCACGGAAATTATCATCTGTATTAAATTTATATCGTACTAAAGATGTATCTGATACATTTTGGATATCCATTTCATTACCAAAAAGTGCGTAGTTTTTGCCGATGTCTTGTACTTTAATTTGGTAGTGGTCAGCGTCGTTAATATATTTTTGATTTGTTGTTGCGTTGCTAAGCTTTATCATGGCTTCAGGCAAAGTTAGAGTTACAGGTGGTGTGTTAAAATTTAAAGGAGTATCTATATTTGTGGTTTGCTCTTCAGTGCTTATTAGTCTTTGGAATACAGTGTTTTCAGATGAATTGAGCGTTGAACCGATCACATTGGCGTATTCTAGCTCTGTTTCCTCTAAAATGCCTGTTGCTTTTGTAAGTCCTAGAGATTGTGAGGATTGTGATTGTGGTTTGAAGTTATTTGAATTTAGAGCAATTTGTGAAACTGCATCGCTGGTTCCTGTATTCTCTTCGCCAGCTGCAGGTTCTATTTGTTTTATAACATTGATAACGTCTTCAGCTATGGCGCTTTGTGTTATGTCATCATTTTGAGTTTCATTTTCTGTGCCTTGAGGCAAATTTTGACTGACTATCTTCTCTTCAGCTTGATCTTTTGTTTGTTCTTGATTGTTTTTTGCTTGTGTTGTCACGGTATGTTCTCCCTTACCCAGTAAAATAATCTAAGTAGGAGTATGCAATTTATATTCCATAATAATTTAATAAAATTGTATCAAATTGATTTATTGTAACGTATTGAAAAGTAATGATTTTTGTTTTTTGGGTGGTGTTTGAGGTTTTGGCAAAAAACTAAAAATCATGATATTTTATGAGGAAAATTATGCAGTAGGGCATATTTTACAGTGAAAATTTATTCTCTGCTTTTCTAGAAACAATAATTAATGGTAGTTACTGTAAGTATTCCTAGACTGTGCCTGTTATTGCTTCTACCCAGTTCAGATCAAAATTCTGAACGTTTTCTAAGAATACAATGTTGGTAGATGTTTGTGTGTCGTGATTGGTTGTTTTTAACATTGTGCCATCGTTTACAAGCTCTACTTGGATAAAGTCAGATAATAAATCTGTATTAGCATCATAGTCATAGAGTATGTCGGTTAGATTAATTCTGTCGCCTTCTAATCCATTGAAGTCACCAATATGGTGGTATTTATCTGAAGCTGAACTGCTCTTCGAAAATACAAATATATCTGCTCCGTTTCCGCCATAAAGCTCGTCTGCACCTTCGCCGCCATTAAGGATATCATTTCCATCAAACCCTATCAGTAAGTCAGAGGAGTTTGTTCCATTGATCGTGTTATCTTGGTCGTCTCCGCCAATACGGTTTAAGTGTTGAAAGATATCGTTTTGTAAATAATCAATATCACTGTTGCGGGCTATAATGTCGCTTAAGGATGAATTTTCAACGATATCTAAAAGGTCATCTTCAAGACGGTTTTCATACCAAAAACGATCGCCATCGCGAAGACGAGTAAATTGCTCAAGGATCATAATGTGGAATGTTTCACCAACCAAACCATCTTGAAAAGGTGCTTCAATAAGACCACCAACCCAAAGATCGAGGTTTGATATATCGCCGTAAAGGTTAGTAAGGCGCTGCGCTAAATCGACATCATTTGTAAGGGCAAAGAAATTTTTTATTGGATCTAAGCCATAAGCTTCGCGAACTGTGTTGAAGTCAGCAATGCCATGGTCACGACCACGTTGTATATTTAGGCTGACGAGATCGAAACCGCCTGCGCCAGGAGGGCCGAAGAGGAAATTGCGAACGTCATCAATCACGTGAGAATCAATTTCTTGTGAGCCACTGGAGGCAAGACCGCGAAGCGCTTCATCTATACCACCTTGTGTCATGATGATATCAGGGCGGAAAAAGGCGTCGCGAAGTGTTAAGTGTCCAAATTCTGATTCATTACCATTTTCTGTCATGCGAAAGATATCGCTAGAGAGCATCGTATGACCAACGCGGAATGCGGCCGTCGAAAATTCAGTGGCCATAGTTGGGTCTATTGTTGAATCGTACATTTCATAGTCAGTGATAGCGTCTTCACCAAGCAGTTTAGTTAAAAATTCATCGAATGTGATTTTTTGCATTTCTCCTTCGACAATCATTTTTGCTGTCTGATAAAGTTGTTCATCAGTCATCTCGGGTGTTTGTTCGCTGAGTAGATCGACAAGGCGGTTATGTTCTCGCACAAAGATAGTGTGCATAGATGTTAAGCCGATATTTTCATTAGCTCTAACATCACCAGCAAGGAACTCTGAACCATGGTCGCCTTGAATAAGCGGAAGAAGATCATCTCCGCTTGTGAGCATTTTGCCGCCTTCTGCACGGAGAGCCAGCTGACTATCTTCATCCGAGCCATAGACATTTGAAGCATCTATAAACGACGTGATGTTATTAACATGTTCACGTGGTGTATTTTCACCTGTTCCGTCTGCAGCGGCGGAACGTTTGAAGTGGATTTCAGCTTGTCCTGTGCCAAAAGGGTCGAAATGTACGTCCCCTTGAGGAATTGAAATGTTGTAAGCTTCGCTGTCTCCTTCACGCGTTAGCGTGATATCATGATCGACAAATTGTCCCCATACCCAAAGGAAGTTTGAAATTTCGGAACTGCTAAAAATATCCGTGCTTTGGGCAAAGATAGTATTTGATATATCGCGAGCATTAGGGCGTTCAATATCATTAGGTGTTGAAATTCCATCACCGTATTTTAAGCCTGCTATTGAGAGGAAGCTATTGTTGCTAGAGCCCCAATTAGGATTATCAATATTATTATTCGTGCCTGTAATATCTCGGAATTCATAGTCTCTTTGCGTTGTCGTCGCAGCGGTTATGCTAGATGCGCTGTCTTGAGCATGTAAAAGCATTTTCATGACGTCATTGTCATGATCTGCTAAATCTAGGACATCATTTGGATTTATTTCTGTGCCAAATAAGTTCTCGCTATGAAGTATTGCTCTGCCTTCCATCAAAGGCGCTGCATTAAACATGAAAGCTTGTGCATCTTGGATACGGCCTTCAGAGATAGTTGGTGTTTGTGAGGGTGTGTCATTTCCTGCTGCTGGCTCTATCACATTGAGCTCTTTGGCAATGCTTGTGTCTTCGGCTGCTTCTATCGTTTGATCCGCAGGAGCTTCTTGTGAGGTTTCTAAATCATGCTGAATCGGTGCCTCAACAGGCTCGGCTTCCAGAGGCTGTTCATCTACTTTTTGTTCAATGGATTCGTCTTGTACAATCATTGCTTACTGCTCAGTTATAATTGGATAACATATATATGCATAAATTTCCATAATAATCAATATGTTTCTATCTTGTTTTAAGGTTTTTGCTGATGAATGTCAATTTTAAGGTAGATGTTAAAAAACGCTAATGGCCCTCAAAAACTCGTCACTATTGAGTTTAAAAGTTTCTGCTAAACAGAGTTGTCGAGTGACCTAACGGGCAAGAAAATAGAGGGTAAAGTATCGATTGTTATGGTGAAAGTGTTACGTTCTGCGACTCTTCGGAATAGGAAAAGTGAGTTGTGTTTTGAAATGCCTAATAGCGCATTCGAATGATCGAAACATCACAAGGCTGGTAACGAAAATGCAAAAATAAAATAACAGCTTGATAAGACACCAAGGCAACCAGACATTAAGAAAGTTATAAATGCTAAGATATATTCCTTTCTAAGCCCTATCGTAGGTCTAACAATCAAGTAATTAGCTGAATTTTTGTATGCTACGGCGCAAATGCATGAAAAAGCTAAAAGAAAAGCCATCCATAAGTCTGCATTGCCCAAAAAGCCGGATACTATAAATATAAAAACAAGCATAGCGAACGATAAATAAAAGATGTTTAAGAACCAGTTCTTATAATAAATACCCTTACTATGTGCGGATTCTAACTTCAAATTCACTTTAAAAATAAGTTTGAAGATAAGCTTGAAAAAATAAATTAAAAATAATGCTAGCTGCACAAGCAATATGCATATAAAGGATCCATTGCTTAAACTGCCTGTATTAAAAAGCACTATGGCAAGCAAAAAGAAGGTCGTGTAAAAGACATCAAAAATCACCTTCTTTATTTTTTCTTTATCATCAATCAAGTCAGTAAACATATATATTCCTAAGTGTGATATAAATATTCAATTAGTAAATAATTTTTACACTGTGGTCGTGATGTGGTGAAAGTATTCGTTGCAGCATTTAAAAATGATTTGTTCATAAATAGATCACTTTGAATACGAGGCAAAATGACCACTAGAGAAAATGGGTAAGAAAGAGGCTGTTTTGAGAATTCTCTGCGTGTTTTATAGGTGTGCGCTGGCAAGGTGCTCAGAGCGACGACTTGGTAAAATTAATTATCTATACCTTAGGATTGGTTGATTTAATGGCAGTGC